>NZ_JAMNXL010000068.1 GCF_023653175.1 Erythrobacter sp.
CCGGCCAGCACCAGCACCACGTTGTTGGGGCCGTAATTGTCGGTGAACCACTTGCGCACATCGGTCAGGCTCGCCGCGTCGAGATCGGCCAGCGAGCCGATCGTCGAATGGCGATAGGGGTGGCCGACCGGCAACAGGCCCTCGGCGATCTGGTAGCGCACGAGGCCGTAGGGCGCGTTGTCGCCCTGACGCTTTTCGTTCTGGACAACGCCGCGCTGCTTGTCGAGCTTGTCCTGGGTGATCGCGCCGAGCAGATAGCCCATGCGGTCGCTTTCCATGAACAGTGCCAGATCGAGCGCGCCGGTGGGCACGGTCTCGACATAGTTGGTGCGGTCATACCAGGTCGAGCCATTGGTGCTGGTCGACCCCGCCGCCTCAAGCGGGATGTCGAAATTCTCAACGTTTTCCGAGCCGCCGAACATCAGGTGTTCGAACAGGTGGGCAAAGCCGGTGCGCCCGCGCGGCTCGCTCTTGCTGCCGACGCGGTAATAGACGGTGACGCCGACGATCGGGCTCTTGCGATCCTCGTGGACGATCACGGTGAGGCCGTTGTCGAGCTGGAACTGCTCGTATGGGATGTTCACCTGGGACACGAGCATCGACAGGTCGGCGGGCGCCTGCGGGGCCGCGGGGGCGGCCGCCGGGGCCGGCTTGGGCGCCGCGCTCTCGGCCAGCGCGGGCGAGAAGGGCGCGGCCAGCGCAAGGGCGAGCGCGGAAAGGCTGGCGGTCGCGAAACGGTGGGTCATGGGCATGGGCTCCGGTGAGGGGGTCGCTTGGGGCAGGGCAGGCGCCGGTCAGCGCGCATTGGTGACGGTCTTGATGGTGTGGCGCCGGGCGGCGACGCTCGCCAGAAGATCATCGCGCCAGAAGTGGACCGGCTTCAGCCGGTGTTCGACGAACAGTGTCATCTGGTCGGTGTAATGCGGGCTTTGCGGCCGCGTGCTCGCCGCGCCGAAGGGCTGCACCGAGCGCGAGCTAACCTTCTGGCCCGGCTGCCATTCGATCCACATGATGAAGCTGTCGCCGTGCTTGAGGCTGAGCCGCCCGTCGTCCGCCACGTCCCAGGTGGTCGCGGCGCGCAGCGTGTCCGAACCGCCATCGACAGGCAGGTCGCGCTTGCCCTGCCTGAGGCGCACCAGATCGCCCAACGGCGGGTCGAGCCGGCCGAAATGCTGCATCAGGTGATCGCTTGCCGCCTTCAGTTTCTCGGCCACATCGGGGAAGGGCTTGTTGTTGTAATCGGCGGCCATGAAGTCGCGGATCATCAGCATCGCGATGGCATCGGCTGCGCCTTGCCCGTCGGAGGTGAAGTCCCACGACAGCAGCAGATCGCGCGCCTTGGCGAGATCGCCCTCGGCTGGCATCGCTTCCAGCGCCTCGAACAGGCGGGCGATGTAGCCATCCTGCTCGTAGCCGGTGTCGTACTTGATCCGCTCCAGCGTCGCCCGGTCGAGCACGCTCGCCTCGGTGAGCAGCTTGTAGGCGCGGCGCGAGCGGTTGGTCTGCTTCAGTTCGATTCCCATGGCCGGGGCGAATGCCCCCGGGTCGAGGTCATCGCCGCTACCTGCGGCGGTGAAGGGGGTGTTGTTCGAATTGTAGAGCCACCCGCTCGCCGGGTTCACAATGCGCGGCAGGGCCTTGTAATCGACCGCGCCCTGCCAAATCAGATCCGAGCGGTTGCCGGGCAGCACCGAACGCCAATCCGCCTTCACGCCTTCCGGGCGGTTCGGGATCGCGGCGTTGTAGACATAGGCGATGGTGCCGCTCTGGTCGGCATAGATGAAGTTGGTCGAGGGGATCGCGAGGCGCGACAGCTGCCCCTCCCATTCGGCGAAAGTCTTGGCCTTGTTGAGCCGGTAATAGGCGTCAAGCTGCTGCAATTGCCCGATCCCGCCATAGCGCACTGCAAAGGCGCCCTTGGCGTTGCGGATGACGGGGCCGTGCACCGAGCGCAGAAGCTCCTTGCGGATCGGCAGGACGACAGGCCCCATCTTGACCGGCAGCGTCACCCATTCGCTCTCCAGATCGCGCCACGCCCCGTCGAGCTTGTAGCGCATCCCGGTCTCGTCGAGCTCAAGCTGGTATACGTCGATCATGTCGGGGGTGTTGACCGTGTTGGTCCACCCCAGATGCTCGTTGTGGCCGAGGAAGGGGAAGGGCGATCCGGGGAAATTCGCGCCCGCGAAATGCCAGCCTTCGCCGCTTTCGACCACCAGCTCGTACCACGCGACACCGCCGCGCAGGGGCTGGTGCGAGTTGGAGACCAGGGTCGTCGTGCCGCCGCCCTTCGTGGGCGCGACCGCGAAGGCGTTGGAGCCGAGGTGCTCGGCGTCCTCGCCCAGCGGCAGCACCAGCGTCCGCGCTTGCTTCGGCGCGGCGTTCGGCGCGGGCGCAGCGGCCTCCAGCGGCGGTCGGGGGAAGCCTGGGATGTCGGGGCCGTGCTCGCGGCGCAGGTCCTCGCCTGCCACCAAGGGCCCGATCACGCCGTCCAGCCCGAAGAAGAACGGTTGGCGCAGCGCAAAGCCGGCGGCCACGTCGATCCCGGCGACCGGGAAGAGGTTTGCGAGCTTCAGCTCCTCCGGGTGCTCGGCGGCATATTGGTTGAGGCCCGCCGCATAGGCCTCGAAAAGCGCGCGGGTATCGGCGGGGAGCTTGGGATATTCCCGCTCCGCCGTGCCGCGCGCGTCGATCAGGTGGTAGACATAATCGACCTTCGCGCCGTCCTCACCCGCAATCGCGCCGTAGCGGCCCCGCGACATGGCGACCACGTCCTGAAGCGTGAAGAAATCGTCCTCGGCATGGGCGATGGCGACGCCATAGGCGGTGTCGGCATCGGTCTTGCCGGTAATGTGCGGGACACCCCATTCGTCGCGGATGATCTCGGCCGAGTAGGTGCGCGTGCCCGCCGGAGAAGCGGCGCTCGCCATCATCACAGGCTCCCAGGTGGCGAGCACCGCGAAGGCAAGCACGACCAGAACCACCAGCGCAAAACCGCCGCGCTTCACCCAGATCATGGCGGATTTCTCTCCCAAATCGCTCGTGTCTTCCATCGCTTGGGCGAGCGGCAAGGTCAAGCAGCGACGCGCCCCCTTGCCTTGTGCAGGGAATGAACCCACCTAGTCGGGTAATACACCTCGCGCAGCTTTTTGTGTGTGGGGGCTTGTGTTGCCAATGTGCAACACTATCTGCTGGCGGTACATTTGGAGGGTTTGGACCACCATGAATCTGGAAAAGTTCACCGACCGCGCGAAGGGCTTCCTGCAGGCCGCGCAGACTGTCGCGATCCGCCTCAATCACCAGCGCATCACCCCGCTGCACATCGCCAAGGCTTTGCTGGAAGACAGCGAGGGCATGGCGGCCGGGCTGATCCAGCGCGCGGGCGGGCAGGCGCCGCTGGCTGCGACCGCGGTAGATGCTGGGCTATCCAAGATCCCGGCGGTGACGGGCGGCGGCGCGCAGGCGACACCGGGCCTCGACAATGACGCGGTGCGCCTGCTGGATCAGGCCGAACAGCTCGCTGACAAGGCGGGCGACAGCTACGTCACGGTCGAGCGGATGCTGACCGCGCTGGCCCTTTCGCCGACGCTTGCGGGCGAGGCGCTGAAGGCGGCCGGGATCACCCCGCAATCGCTCAACACCGCGATCGAAGCGCTGCGCGGCGGCAAGCGCGCGGACAGCGCCGGGGCCGAGAGCACCTATGACGCCATGGAAAAATTCGCCCGCGACCTCACCAAGGCCGCGCGCGCGGGCAAGCTCGACCCGGTCATCGGCCGCGACGAGGAAATCCGCCGCACCATCCAGATCCTCGCCCGGCGCACCAAGAACAACCCCGCGCTGATCGGCGAGCCCGGCACCGGCAAGACCGCGATTGCGGAAGGGCTCGCGCTGCGGATCGCCAATGGCGACGTGCCCGACAGCCTCAAGGGCCGCACCCTCATGAGCCTCGACATGGGCGCGCTGATCGCGGGCGCGAAATATCGCGGCGAATTCGAGGAGCGGCTGAAGTCGGTGCTCGACGAGGTGAAGCACGCCGAGGGCCAGATCATCCTGTTCATCGACGAGATGCACACCCTGATAGGGGCGGGCGCTTCGGAAGGTTCGATGGATGCCTCGAACCTCTTGAAGCCCGCCCTGTCGCGCGGCGAACTCCATTGCATTGGCGCGACCACGCTCGACGAGTACCAGAAGTATGTCGAGAAAGACCCGGCCTTGCAGCGCCGCTTCCAGCCTGTGTTCATTGCCGAGCCGAGCGTCGAGGACACCATCTCGATCCTGCGCGGGATCAAGGACAAGTACGAACTCCACCACGGGGTGCGCATCACCGACGGCGCGATTGTCGCGGCGGCCAAGCTCTCCGACCGCTACATCCAGAACCGCTTCCTCCCCGACAAGGCCATCGACCTGATGGACGAGGCGGCCAGCCGCATCCGCATGGAGGTGGAGAGCAAGCCCGAGGAGATCGAGGCGCTCGACCGGCGGATCATCCAGCTCAAGATCGAGGAAAGCGCGCTCAGCAAGGAGACCGACGCCAATTCCAAGGACCGCTTGGTCGCCCTGCGCGAGGAGCTGGCGAATCTCGAGCAGCAATCGGCCGAACTCACCACCCGCTGGCAGAACGAGCGCGACAAGATCGAGGCCGAGGGCAAGATCAAGGAACAGCTCGATGCCGCGCGGCTGGAACTCGAGCAGGCACAGCGCGAGGGCGATCTGGCGAAGGCGGGCGAGCTCAGCTACGGGCGCATCCCCGAACTCGAAAAGCAGCTCGCCGAAGCCCAGGGCCAGGCCGCCAACGCCATGCTGCGCGAGGAGGTGACCGAGGAGGACATCGCCGGCGTCGTCAGCCGCTGGACGGGCGTGCCGGTCGAGAAGATGATGGCGGGCGAGCGCGAGAAGCTGCTGGCGATGGAGAGCATCCTCGGCAAGCGTGTGATCGGCCAGTCGCAGGCGATCGAGGCGGTCTCCAAGGCCGTCCGCCGCGCGCGCGCTGGCTTGCAGGATCCGGGGCGGCCGCTCGGCAGCTTCCTGTTCCTCGGCCCCACGGGCGTCGGCAAGACCGAGCTGACCAAGGCGCTCGCCGGGTTCCTGTTCGACGATGACAGCGCGATGGTGCGCATCGACATGAGCGAGTTCATGGAGAAGCACGCCGTCGCCCGCCTGATCGGCGCGCCTCCGGGCTATGTCGGCTATGAAGAGGGTGGGGTGCTGACCGAGGCCGTGCGCCGCCGCCCCTATCAGGTGGTGCTGTTCGACGAGGTCGAGAAGGCGCACAGCGACGTGTTCAACGTGCTGCTCCAGGTGCTCGACGACGGCCGCCTGACCGACGGGCAGGGGCGGGTGGTGGACTTTGCCAACACGCTGATCATCCTCACCTCGAACCTCGGCAGTCAATACCTTGCCAACCTGCCCGACGGGGCGGAACCGGCGACGGTCGAAAAGGACGTGATGGACGTGGTGCGCGGGCATTTCCGGCCCGAATTCCTCAACCGATTGGACGAGATCATCCTGTTCCACCGCTTGGGGCAGGAGCACATGGCGCCGATCGTCGAGATTCAGGTGGGGCGCGTCCAGAAGCTGCTCGCCGACCGCAAGATCACATTGGACCTCACCGAGGCGGCGCTGCGCTGGCTCGGGCGGGTCGGCTATGATCCGGTCTATGGCGCGCGGCCGCTCAAGCGCGCGGTGCAGCGCTACCTGCAGGACCCGCTCGCCGAGATGCTGCTCGAGGGGCGGCTGCCCGATGGCAGCACCTTGCGCATCGACGAGGGCGACGGGGCGCTGACCATGACCGCAGGCTAAGCACAGGCGCGCTGCTGCGCCGCCCGGGTTCGTCGCTCTGGCAAGAGCGCATACAAAAAAGGCCCCGGCATCGCCGGGGCCTTTCCTGTTTCGGTCGTTCCGATCACTCGGTGATCAGAAAGCGACGGTCGCACCTGCATAGAAGTAGCGGCCCTGGATCGGGTAGATCCCCGAGCCGGCAGCGGTGCCGGACAGCGGAGAGGGCGGCAGCTGATCAAGCACGTTGTCGATACCGCCGTAGAACCGGAACTTGGTGCCCTCCGGCTCGAAGCCGAAGCGCAGGTTGTGATAGACGATGTCCGGGTAGAACGCGAAGGGCGTGGCGTCCGGGTTGGTCGGCCCACGACCCTGGTGGGTGTTCTGCGTTTCCCAATCGTTCACTGCCATCCGCGACAGGAACCGGGCGGTATAGCCCACATCGAACTCGTTGAAGTCGAGGTTCATGAAGACGTTGGCAGCCCAGGTCGGAAGACCCAGCGTCCCGTTCAGGCGAACCGACTGCTCGGGCGCGGTGATGAAGGTGAAGTCTTCACGCTCGAGGTTGTAGGTCAACACGCCGCGGATGCTGAGCTTCACGTTCTCGGACAGATCGGTGTTGTAGTTCATCTCGAAGTCGACACCGCGGGCCTTCAGCTTTGCGAAGTTGAAGGGTGCCTGCAGGAACGACGGGCCGGTCTGGGTCAGGTTGATGTTCGGGATACCGGCGATCACACGGTCACGCTGACCGGCGAAAGTGGCGTTCTCGAACGGATCGGCGCTGGTGCGACGGAACACGGCGGCGCAGAACGGGTTGTCGATGCCCACCGGGTCGTCGTAGCACTGGTTGATGATCGCCTGCGAACCGACCGAGGCGATGACGCTTTCGACCTGGATGTCGTAGTAGTCGACCGAGAAGCTCAGCCCCGGCACGAAGCTCGGCTGGAACACCGCACCCACAGTGAAGGAGTCCGAGGTTTCCGGCTGGAGGTTCGGGTTGCCTGCCGAGACGCCCGAGATGCCCGATGCCGGAGTGTTGGTCCAGGGACGGGTTTCGCCGTTGACGACGAGCGTCGTCGGAACGCCGGCCGCGGCGCAGTTGCGGGCGCGGTTCGGGTTGTCGTTGATGACCGTCTGGTTGCAGGGGTCGACGAGACCGTTGAGGAAGGTTTCCGACGCCGTCGAGAACAGGTCACCGATGTTGGGAGCACGCACCGCGCGGCCATAGGCGGCACGGAAGCGGACATCGCGCACCGGCGAATAGACGATGCCGCCGTTATAGGCCCACACCCCGCCGGTGGCGGTGTTGTAGTCCGAATAACGCACGGCGCCTTCAATGGTCAGTTCCTCGACGAAAGGCATTTCGGCGAGCAGCGGCAGGCGGATTTCGCCGAACAGTTCGCGAATTTCCTGCGCCGGCGGGTTGAAGGCACCGATGGCGTTGAGGAAGGTCGCGCCGCTCACGGTCAGGGGGTCGAAGGCCGAGAAGGCATCTTCACGACGATACTCGGCACCGATCGCGAAGCCGACCGGCCCGCCGGGCAGTTCGAAGAAGCCCTCGGTGTTGCCCGAGATGAACGCCGTGGCATTGATCTGCTCGGCCCACTGTTCGCGCGAGGCGACTGCAAGGACGTAGTCCTTGGCCGCCTGGCTGGCGTTGCCGAAGCCGAACGGGTTGAGCGGGGCGCAGTTCGGATCGGTCACCGTGGTCAGGTTGACGCGGCAGACGATCTGGCCCTGCGCATTGCGGGCCGCATCGGTCGCACGGTTGTAGTTGGCCACGTTCACGTTGCCGCCGGTTTCGTAGTACGTCTCGGTCTGGCCGTAGTTGAACGCCACTTCGTAACGCAGGCTCCCCGTGGACGACAGATCGCCCGAGGCGCCGACGACGACGCGGTAGGTTTCGCGGCGGTGATCTTCGGCGCGCGTGCCAAGGTCATAGTTGAAGCGGAACGCGTTGAAGGTCTGCGTACCGTTCACGACTGCCGCCGAGGTCGGGTCGAGACCCTGGATCGCGATGATCTGCTCGCGGACGCGATCCGTCAGAAACGGGTTGTCGATCCGGTAGCTGGAACGCAGCACGCCCGTGGCGAAGGTCGCCTGGTTGGACGCCTGGATCGAGTCCACGCGCACATACTTGGCTTCGAGGAACGGCTGGAAGGCCGGGCTGATGTCGGCATTGATGAAGATGTTCGCCGAGTAGCGCTGAAGTTCGGGCAGCAGCTGCCCGCCTTCAAGGCCGGTCGAACCCAGGCCGCCGACCACGCCGCCACCGAGCGGACGCAGGTCAGCCGTCGGCACCGAGCGGACCAGTTCGGTACCATCGGCATTGAACGACCAGAAGTGGTTCACGCCGCCGCCGGTCGGGGTGAAGAACGCGGGGACGGTACGACCGTCGACCACGGTCGTGCCCGAGCAGCTCAGCTGCAGCCGCTGGATGTGAATGGCCCGCGCGGTGGGGCTCAGCGCGTCGTATTGCGCATTGGTGAGGTAGGGGCAGACGGTCTGCAGCATGCCGTTGGCGTTGAGCTGCGGGAAGCGCAGCCCATCGATCAGCGACGTGTTGGGGATGCCGTCGAAGTTGCGGTTCGGCGTCTGCGTGATGGTGCGGTTGGCCGGGTTGTAGGTCGAGACCGGCTGCGTGGTGGTGAAGTTCGGGTTGCCCGACAGCGCACCGGTGAAAGAATCGCGCTGCGTGTTCAGCAGCTGGTCGCTGTTGGCATATTCACCGGCAAAGGCGATGTTCAGGCGACCATCGAAGAAGTTCTTGCCGGCCGTGAGGCTGACGAACTGCGAGGCGGCATCGCCTTCATCCGAAAGGCCGGCCTGACCGCGCAGGCGCAGGCCTTCGAAGTCGGTCTTCATGACGAAGTTGACGACGCCCGCGATCGCGTCCGAACCATAGACGGCCGAGTTACCGCCGGTCACGATGTCGACGCGCTCGAGGAGGTCCGAGGGGATGGTGTTCGTGTCGACGTCATAGGTGCCCGGCGACGACGTGACGTGACGACGCCCGTTGACGAGCACCAGGGTGCGCGACGTGCCGAGGTTGCGCAGATCGAGGCGGTTGATGCCGGCGGTGCCGATGAAGCGGGTCGAGTTCGCCTGGGTGAAGGTCGAGCCGAGCTGCGGCAATTCGGCGAGCGCGTCACCGAGCGAAAGCGAACCGCGATCGATCAGGTCTTCGGCCTGGATCGTCGCGACAGGAACGGTCGAATCGAGGTTCGGGCGCAGAATGCGCGAACCGGTCACCGTCATCGTCATGTCGGTCGGTTCTTCGGTTTCCTCCGCCGCGGCAGCGACGTCATCGCCCGCCTCTTGCGCGAGAGCAGGCGAGGCGAATGCGAAGGCGGCGAGGCCAACGCCCGAAAGTAGGCCGACGCGGCGGCCATTAGCCGTCAAGTTTCTCATCTGGTTTCGTCCCCTAGATACAAAGAGTGCGGAAATTGCGTTCCGGAGGACAGACTGCCTACTATCGTAACCTTCTGCCAGTGCGAAGCACGCTTGCATTCACAGAAGCTTCATAGATGTTGCGCGATTGCAACAAAATGGTTCGCAGCGGTGCGTTCCGACCGCCGCGATGATCCACCATGCCGGCGCGCCCCGGCCAAAAAAATGCGGCGAGACCCTGAGGCCTCGCCGCATCAATCATCGGATCGGCAGTCCGATCGTCAGAGCTTGAGGCGGACGCCCGCGTAGTAGCGGCGGCCGAACACGTCATAGACGTCGGCAGCCGTGTCCGAACCGGTCACGTTGCCGGTGATCCCGCTGAGGATGTTCGGCGCTTCATTGTCGAGCAGGTTGTCCACGCCGAGATAGAACTCGAACGCCTCGGTGGCGAAGAAGGTCGCCTGCGCGTCGAGGTAGAATTCGGCAGGGATTTCATAAGCGCGCGGCCCGTCGAACTGGTCGTCGACAAACGAGCGCCCGATGAACGTACCGTTGAAGGTCAGCCGGATATCATCCGTCTGATACGCGACATTGGCCGTGAACCGGTCCTTGGCCGTGCCGATTTCGCCGTCCGACGGATCGGGATCGGCATCGGGCAGCGAGAAGAAGTCGTATTCGAGCACGTGGGTGTAGGCCCCGCGCAGGGTCAGACGATCATTGTCGGACAGGCCGACAGGCGTGAACCACTGCGCCGTCACGTCGACGCCCGAGGTCTTGAGCACGGCGGCATTCACCGACAGGGCGTTGATCAGGTCGATCGAACCTGCACTATTGTTCGACGTTGCGCCCGGACGGCGGGTGATCAGGTCACAGAAGGTCTGGTTGCCCTGAGCGTAGCACTGATCGAGGGTGAACTGCCGCGGGAAGCCCGAGATCACGTCCTCGATCTCGTAATTATAGTAGTCTGCCGTGACCGTCAGATTGCGCAGTGCGTCGAAAGACCGCGGGTTGATGACCACGCCGGCAGTGTAGGACCGGGCAGTTTCTTCGCCAAGGTTCGGGTTGCCGCCATTGAAGCCCGAGATGCCCTGAAGGTCGGGCTGGCTCAGGGTGAAGACACCATTGGCGGCAATGTTGGCGGCCACGCCCGGGTCGGCGCGGCAATTGTCGCCGAGAGCCCCGCCGCCGCTCGCGCCGATCCCGGCGCAGGGATCGACAAGCCCGCTCGGGAAGGTCTGCGAGAGGCCCGAGAACAGTTCGGCCACATTCGGCGCGCGAACCGCCTCGGCGATGGTGCCGCGAAAACGGATGTCCTCGACCGGCTGCCAGGTTCCGGTCACGTTCCAGCTGAACACCGATCCTACCGTCGAATAGTCGGAAATGCGCACCGCGCCGCCGATTTCGAGCAGTTCGAAGAATGGGGTGTCGGCCAGCAGCGGGACGCGCACTTCGGCGTAGGCCTCCTTCACGTCGAACGAACCCGAGGTATCCGGCAGCACGTTCCCGGCGTTGAGGCCGGCATTGGTCAGGGCGTCGTTATCCTCGAAAGACGATTCCTTGCGGTACTCGAATCCCGCAGCAATGCCGAGCGGGCCGGCCGGAAGTTCGAACAGCGAGCCGCCGATGTTCCCCTGCACGACCTGTTGCTGGATGCCGGTCTGGAACGTCCCCTGCGCCGCGATGTAATTCACCGCCGCCTGCGACAGCGCGCCCTCGCCAAAAATATTGGCCGGAGCGCAGCCATTGGCGCGGGCATCGTCGTCGATACAGATCGCTTCGCCGGCGATGCCGTTGCCGTTCTCGTCGCCTATCTCGGCCCGAACCGCGAGCGCGTCGCGGAAGTTGGGCACGTTGACCTGGCCCGAGGAAACCTGGTTCTCGTTCACGCGGCCATAATTGTAGCTGAGATCCCAGCGGAAGCGGTCGTCGAACAGGCCGCCTTCGAGGCCAACCACAAAGCGATAGAAGTTGCGCTCGGTCGAGCCGGTGCGGTTGCCGAATTCCGACAGGCGCCGCACGAACCCGATATCGCGCAGGCCGTCGCCGTTGCTGTCTTCGGACGCGTCGAGGATTTCCTGTGGAACCAGCGGGTTTGCAACAATCAGCCCGAATTCGCCAGGCTCCAGAACCCCGTTGCCATTGAGGTCGATGTTCGCCCGGTTCTCGATGTTGTAGCCACCGCCGGTGGGGAAGACGCCGTTGGCGCCTCCGGATTCGAGCGGGAAGGGCTCGATAATGCGCGACGAAGACGTGTTGTTGAAGGTGCCTTCGAAGAAGAAGTTCACGTCATCGGTGATCTCGTACGTGCCGCGCGCCGCAAACAGGTAACGCTCGACCGGAACGGCCAGAGTGCGGAAGTTCTGGCGGTTGAAGCCGTTGGGTCCGGTGCCCGATCCGATGGTCGCAGTGCAGGTCGGTGCGTTCGAATCGAAGCAGTTCTGCAGGTTGCCGCTCGGATCGTAGGTGAATGGGCCGCCCGCGGTGATGAACCGGCCCTGTGGAGGGAAGGAGGAGAAGAACGGCTCGGTCGGAACTCCGAACTCACCGCCGAAGAAGATCGAATCGATATCGTCGACCCGGGTATTGGGACGCTGGCGCGATAGCAGGCCCTCTTCTTTCGAATATCCCAAGTGAACCATGATATTGCCGCGACCGTCAGCCACGTTGGTGCCGACCGTGACATTCGCCTGATAGCGCGCATCGTCGCCGCGCTCGGTGATATTGTACTGCGCGTTGGCGTCGATGCCTTCGAAATCGGTCTTGTAGATGAAGTTCACGACCCCGGCGACGGCGTCAGAACCATAGAGCGAGGAGGCGCCGCCGGTCAGGATGTCGACCTGCTGCAGGAACTGGGTGGGGATGACGTTGAGGTCGACCGTCGACGAACCGGCAAGGCTCGAGACCACGCGGCGGCCGTTGATAAGCACCAGGGTGCGGTCCGAACCGAGATCGCGAAGGTCGATGGTGGCGATGCCTGTCCCCGAGGTCAGGAAGGCGGCGTTGGTGCGGCTGAGAGTGGGCGTGCCGAACACCGGGTTCTCGAGCAGCAGCTCCTGAATGTTGATGACACCGGAGTCTTCGATCAGCTGCTCGTTGACGATCTGCAGCGGCGCCGGGGAATCGACTTCCGCCGAAGCAATGCGCGATCCGGTGACGACGATCGCCTGCCCCACGTCTTCGTTCGAAGCCGCTTCGCTTTGCGCAGCAGGCTCGGGCGCACCATCTGCTTCCTGCGCATAGGCCGGGGCGCTGACGGTCAGCGCGATAACAGCGGTAGCCGCTCCTGCCTTGAGGAATGCAAGCTTGTTCATCGGGGTAGGTCCTCCATGCGTTTTTGACTCAAGGGGCCGCACGGCGTGGGCCAGCCCCTTCGTTTGGTGGCGATGGGACAGCTCGCGCATGGAATTACTGCTTCAGATTAGGGTCGGGACATTCAGCACAGAAAGAGTGACAAACTTGCAACACAGGGCTGAATTGCCCGAAAGGCTGAACGACAAATCGCAATAAACCTGAATATAATCATTAGATTGTAACATAGATGAAGGTCGCCCTCCTGCGGCCAAAAAGCAACATAGAGCAAAAGTGCCGGCGGTTGGCCGGCCTGACCGTGCCGCCTGCCGGGTTGATCGTGACCTTGGCTGGCGCTCGGCATCTCTCACTTTGACCGCTTGATTTGGTCAGTTCGGTTCAATAGGCGGGGTGGCAATCGGGTGGCGAAGCGAAACCGACTTTCGCGCCGTGCGGCGGTCACAAGCCGAGCTTGAGGAGAGAAACATGACCACAGCTTATATCGTCGAAGCCGTCCGCACTGCGGGCGGGCGCCGTGGCGGGCGGCTCGCCGGAGTGCATCCGGTCGATCTGCTGGCAAAGTCGCTCGATGCGATCGTCGAGCGTTCGGGGATCGACCCCAAGGCGATCGACGATGTGGTGACCGGCTGCGTCAGCCAGGCGGGCGAGCAGGCGATGCAGGTCGGGCGCATGGGGGTGCTGGCATCGAAGCTGCTCCCGCAGTCGACCCCCGCGGTCACCATCGACCGCCAGTGCGGATCCAGCCAGCAGGCGATCCAGTTCGCAGCGCAAGCGGTGATGAGCGGCACGCAGGACGTGGTGATCGCCAGTGGCGTGGAAAGCATGACCCGCGTGCCGATGGGCTCCAACGTCACGCTGCACATGAAGGAAGGCCTCTATCACAAGGCCGATGGCATCGAGGCGAAGTTCCCGGGCATCAACTTCAGCCAGTTCATGGGCGCCGAAATGATCGTCAAGAAGCACGGCTTCACCAAGGACGATCTTGATCGCTTCGCCTTCGCCAGCCACCAGAAGGCGATTGCCGCCACGCAGGGCGGGGCCTTCGGACACGAGATCGTCGCGATTGAAATCGAGACGCCCGAAGGCCCGCAGCTGCACACCGTCGACGAAGGCATCCGCTTCGATGCAACGCTAGAAGGCATCGCGGGCGTCAAGCTGCTCTCGCCGGATGGGGCGATCACCGCGGCCTCGGCCAGCCAGATCTGCGACGGGTCTTCGGCGGTGCTGGTGGTGTCGGAGGCGGCATTGAAGGCCCATGGCCTCAACCCGCTGGCGCGCATCCACAACCTCACCGTGACCGCGGGCGATCCGGTGATCATGCTCGAAGAGCCGCTGTTTGCCACCGACCGCGCCTTGCAGCGCGCCGGGCTCACCATTGATGATATCGACCTGTTCGAGGTGAACGAAGCCTTCGCCTCGGTGCCGCTCGCATGGCTCAAGCACACGGGCGCGGATCCCGAGCGCCTGAACGTCAATGGCGGCGCGATCGCATTGGGCCACCCGCTTGGCGCATCCGGCACCAAGCTGATGGCGACCCTGGTCCACGCCTTGCGCGCGCGCGGCAAGAAATACGGCCTGCAGAC
Organism: Erythrobacter sp.; assembly: GCF_023653175.1. GTDB lineage: Bacteria > Pseudomonadota > Alphaproteobacteria > Sphingomonadales > Sphingomonadaceae > Erythrobacter. The sequence goes on from NZ_JAMNXL010000068.1 coordinate 14,055, forward strand.
GATGTGCGAAGGCGGCGGTGTCGCCAACGTCACCATCATCGAGGCGCTCTAACTCTTTACCATCTGAGAGGAAAAATCATGGAAGTTTCAGCCAACACCCCCGCGGTCGTCACCGGCGGGGCCTCGGGCCTTGGCGCGGCCACCGCGCGCGCGCTCGCCGCGAAGGGCGCGAAGGTCGCGATCTTCGACATGAACGCCGAGAAGGGCGAAGCGCTCGCGGCTGAACTGGGCGGGGTGTTCTGCCTCGTCAACGTGACCAGCGATGCCGATGTCGACGCCGGTTTCGCCAAGGCGCGCGAAGCCCACGGGCAGGAGCGTATCCTTGTGAACTGCGCCGGGATCGGCAACGCGATCAAGACCGCCAGCCGCTCGAAGGAAGACGGCTCGATCAAGCATTTCCCGATTTCGGCCTTCGATTTCGTGATCCAGGTCAACCTGATCGGCACCTTCCGCTGCATCGCCAAGTCGGCCGCGGGCATGATGACCCTCGATCCGCTCGACGAGTTCGGCGAGCGCGGCGCGATCGTCAACACGGCGTCGGTCGCGGGCGAGGACGGCCAGATCGGTCAGGCGGCCTACTCGGCCTCGAAGGCGGGCGTGATCGGCATGACCCTGCCGATCGCGCGCGACCTCATGAACGAGGGCATCCGCGTCAACACCATCCTGCCGGGCATCTTCGACACCCCGCTGCTCGCTGCCGCGCCGCAGAACGTGCGCGATGCGCTGGCGGCATCGGTGCCGTTCCCCAAGCGTCTCGGCATGCCGGTGGAATATGCCAAGCTCGCCATGACCATGATCGAGACCGGCTACTTCAACGGCGAGGACGTGCGTCTCGACGGCGCGATCCGCATGGCCCCGCGCTGATCGCGATGGGCGGTGGCGGATGACCCCGCGCCAAGCCTGCGCCCGGTTGTCGGAGAGGTCGTGCCCAGCCGGCCGACCCCTCCGACCGGAGCCTTCCGGCCCCGTTCACCTCCTCGTTCGTCACCGAGCAGGGAGGGAAGGCGTACGCTCACTCGGAGCCTGCGCCGCCCGGGTGAGTGAAAAGATCACAGAGTCCTTGTGGCAGGCGGCTTGGCGGCCCCCGTCTACGGGCCGGCAATGTCACACGTTCCCGCGTCTGCGCAATCCTAAAAACTAACTAAAGTTAGGTGGCTGGATTTTCGATTGCCGGCACTGCATCGATTGCCCGTGCCAAGAGCCTCGCGCTTGCCGCGCAGTGCCGGACGCGCTGGGCGCTTTCCTGCATGGCAGGCGCTGCGCAAGGTCCCCGCAATGCTGCCCCTGTAGCCCTTCGCATCGCCTGCGCCTCACAAAAACGCGCATGGGCGCAAGGCTTGTTTTCCGTCGCGCCAGCGTGTCTCATATGTCTCCAACACGGGCGCCAAGGCCCGGTCCCGGAGTGAGCCGCTATGACACGATACACCCAGATCACCCTCGTCAAGGCCGATGGCATCGCCACCATCACGTTGAACCGTCCCGACAAGATGAACGCCTATACCCGCACCATGGGGCAGGAGATCATGGCGGCGATGGATGATATCGACGCCGATGATGCGGTTCGCGCGGTGATCTTCACAGGCGCCGGCGAACGCGCCTTCTGCGCCGGCGCGGATCTGACGCCCGAGGGCGGCGGCCATGTGTTCTCCGATCCCACGCAGGTCGACGATCTCTCCGACCCGCGCGTGCGCGACGGCGGGGGCCTGCTGACGCTGCGACTGTTCGAATCCAAGAAGCCGCTGATCTCGGCCTGCAACGGCGTGGCGGTGGGCGTGGGCGCGACGATGCAGCTCGCCATGGACATCCGCCTCGCCAGCGCCACCGCACGCTTCGGCTTCGTCTTCGCGCGGCGCGGGATCGTGCCCGAGGCTGCCTCGAGCTGGTTCCTGCCGCGCATCGTCGGCATTCAGCAGGCATTGGAGTGGTGCTACACCGGCCGGATCTTCGATGCCGAGGAGGCACGGGCAGGGGGCCTCGTGCGTTCAATCCATGCGCCCGAGGATCTGCTCCACGCTGCTCAATCGCTGGCGCGCGAGATCGCCGAGAACACCTCTGGCGTTTCGGTGGCGATGACGCGGGCGATGATGTGGCGGCTCGCCAGCGCCGATCATCCGATGGAAGCCCACAAGATCGACAGCCGCGCGATCTACCGTCTCAGCCGCGGCGCGGACGCCAAGGAGGGCATCGCCAGCTTCCTCGAAAAGCGCCGCGCGATGTATCCCGGCAAGGTCAGCGCCGACATGCCCGATTTCTACCCGTGGTGGGACGAGCGCCCCTATGAGTGAGGATGGGCCGGGGGCAGGCGAGCTGGCGGGCTTCCTTCCCTACCAGCTGTCGGTCACCTCCAACGCAGTCAGCAGCCTGATCGCCGAGCGCTATCGCAAGCGGTTCGGCCTCAAGATCCCCGAATGGCGGGTAATGGCGGTGCTGGGCGATGCCGAGGCGGCGGGGCGCGAACTGACCCAGCGTTCGCTGACCGCGGCGACGGTGATGGACAAGGTCGCGGTCAACCGCGCGGCCCGGGTGCTGGAAGAGCGCGGACTGATCGCGCGGGTGCCCAATCCGGGCGATGGCCGCTCGCACCTGCTGGCGCTGACTGCCGAAGGGCGCGCGATCCATGCCGAGGTGATGCCGCTGGCGCGTGCGACCGAGCGCGAGTTGCTCGAAGGTTTCGGCGGCGCGGAGGAGGCGGATTTGCGCAATCTGCTCGCGCGGCTCAGGGCGCGGGCGATGCGGCTCGCCGAGCCTGCACCCGAATGGCCGGAGCAGGACTGATCCCGCTCCGGCCGTCCCGGGTTGTTACTTGCCCACGTTCGAGTTGACGAGGTTGTCGCTGATCGAACAGGCCGCGGGGCCGAGAATGACGACGAACAGCGTGGGCAGAATGAACACGATCAGCGGCACGGTCATGATCGCGGGCAGACGTGCGGCCTTTTCCTCGGCGCGCATCATGCGCTCGTTACGGAATTCGGCCGAGAGCACGCGCAGCGCCGAGGCGAGCGGGGTGCCGTAGCGTTCGGTCTGGACCATGGTGGTCACCACGCCCTTCACCGCTTCGAGATTGACGCGGTAGGCAAGGTTGTTGAACGCCATGCGCCGTTCGTTGAGGAAGCTGAGTTCGATCGCGGTGAGCGCGAATTCGTCGCCCAGTTCGGGATAGGCGCGGCCCAGTTCCTTGGCGACGCGGTTGAAGGCCGCGTCGACCGTCAGACCGGCCTCGGCGCAGATCACCAGCAGGTCGAGCGCATCGGGCAGGCCCTTCTGGATTTCCTTGGTGCGCTTGGTCGCCTTGTTGATGAGATAGAGCTCGGGGCCCTTGTAGGACAGGAACACCGACATCGCGAAGGCGCCGAGCCGGGTCATCG
>NZ_JAMNXL010000069.1 GCF_023653175.1 Erythrobacter sp.
CTGTTCTTGCCGTTGTGGATCATCTTGGTGCCGGTGTCGGCCTGCTGGAAATTGTTGGTGACCGCGACCGAGTAGAACTCGCCCACCGAGTCCTCGCCATTCAGCACGCAGGAGGGATATTTCCACGTCACCGCCGAACCGGTTTCGACCTGCGTCCAGCTGACCTTGGAGCGGTCCCCCTGGCACAGCGCGCGCTTGGTGACGAAGTTGTAGATCCCGCCTTTGCCCTCGGCATTGCCGGGGTACCAGTTCTGCACGGTCGAATACTTGATCTCGGCATCGTCCAGCGCGACCAGTTCCACCACTGCGGCGTGGAGTTGGTTTTCATCGCGCATCGGCGCGGTGCAGCCTTCGAGGTAGCTGACATAGGCGCCCTTGTCGGCGATGATCAGGGTGCGTTCGAACTGGCCGGTGTTTTCGGCATTGATGCGGAAATAGGTCGAAAGCTCCATCGGGCAGCGCACGCCTTCGGGAACATAGACGAAGGTGCCGTCGGAGAAGACCGCGCAGTTCAAGGCCGCAAAGTAGTTGTCGCGCACCGGCACGACCTTGCCGAGCCACTTCTTGACGAGCTCGGGATATTCGCGGATCGCCTCGGAGATCGAGAGGAAGATGACGCCTGCGCGCAGCAATTCCTCGCGGAAGCTGGTGGCGACGCTGACGCTATCGAACACCGCATCCACCGCAACCTTCTTCGCGCCTTTCACCCCGGCGAGCACTTCTTGCTCGCCCAATGGGATGCCGAGCTTGTCATAGACGCGCTTGATCTCGGGATCGAGTTCGTCGAGCGAATCCAGCTCGATCTTCTTCTTGGGCGCGGCGTAGTAATAGGCGTCCTGATAGTCGATCTTGGGATAACCGACCTTGGCCCAGTCGGGCTCCTCCATCGTCTGCCACAGGCGGAAGGCCTTGAGGCGCCAGTCGAGCATCCATTCGGGCTCGTTCTTCTTGGCGCTGATGAAGCGGACCGTGTCCTCGGTGAGGCCCTTCTCGGCAAATTCGGTCTCGATGTCCGACGACCAGCCATGCTCGTAATCGGCGACCTTGGCGGCGGCTTCGCGGGCCTCGATATCGGTTTCGGGCTTGTCCTGAAGGTCAATGCGGTCGGTCATGCCAGGTGGTCCTCGACGAGTGGGGTCGCGCCACTCAGGGGTAGCGGGGCGACGGGGCCGCGCAGCTGGGCAAGCGTGATGCCCGCCAGCGCGCCGCGCAGCGCGTTGTTGATGATCGGCCAGTGCGGCTTCATGTTGCACCCGGCCTCGAAATCGCAGGGGGTGTGGTCGATGCAGGCGGTGAGCGCGATGCGTCCCTCGATCGCCTCGACGATGTCCGCCACCGTGATCGCCGCCGCCGGGCGCCCGAGTTGCAGGCCCCCGTGGGCGCCGCGCACCGAGCGCAGCAGTCCCGCGCCGGTCAGCTTCGAGACCAGCTTCTGCACGGTCGGCACCGGCAGTCCGGTCTCGGCCGCAAGCTCCGCCGCGCTCACCCGGCCGTTGCCGCAATGCAAGGCGGCCTGGCACCACGTGATGACGGCATAATCGGCAAGGTTGGACAGGCGCATTGCGAGCGGTTCTCAATTCGGACGGAATCAGTCCGAATTGGAATTAGGAGCATTTTGCTCGCATTACAAGACTTCAATGCGCCGCACCGCGCCTCACTCGGCGGCGGACTTGAGCGGCACGCCCGCATCGCCATGCGCGGCCGGGTCGAGCAACTCGTCCGCCAGCGTCTCGCGCCGGAACTGCGACGGCGTGCGTCCGGCGTAGCGGCGGATGTCGCGGATCAGGTGGGCCTGATCGAAGAAGGTAGCCATCAGCCGGTCGTGCACCTCCCGGCTGATCCCCGGCTGCGACAGCAGCATCGCCGCGCGCAGGGCGCGAAAGCGCTTCGCCACCTGCGCCGGGGCGACCCCGAAGAAGCGGCGGCAGATGCGCTGAACCTGGCGCTGTGACATATCGAGGCCGGCGTAGAGATCGGCCAGCGCGGGGTCGAAGCCGCTCGCCAGCCAGCGCCCGATCGCCTCGACAACCGCCTCGTGATCGGGCCGCAGGCTGTAGGGCGCGGCGGCGATCACCCCGGTCAGGACGGCGCACACATCCTCGGGCGCGATCCGCCCGTCGCGGCAATCGGCGGCAGCGGCCTCGAGCGCGGCGATCTGCGCGCCCGTCAGCACCGCCTCGGCCGGGAGCAGCCGGTCGTGCATCTCGTCCGCCGGGAGATTGGCCAGCCGCTGCCACGCCGCATGGGTGAGCGACGCGCCGATCTGCAGCACCGGGCCTTCGAGCACCGCGCGGGCGCTGCGCATTTGCGGGGCGTTGATGAAGACGCACGCGGATGTGCCGGTGGTGCCGTCCGCGAAGGTGAAGCGCACCTGCCCGCGCACCGTCACGATTAGCTGCGCCGAATAGGCCGGAACCGCCTCCTCGATCTGTCCGGCGTCGGTTGCGATGGTGTAGAAGGTGTGGACCAGCGCGGCTGCTTCGGCCGGTGGCGGAATCATTTTCGTACGAGACGGCAACCAACCCCACCCCGGTCCTCCGGAGTCCCCCCTGTTCTAGTCGTGCGCGACCTCGGGGCTGTCGACCCCGCGTGCCTGTTGTTGCGCAACCGCTGGCCGCTTGTCCAGTCGCAAGAGTGTCGCACAGGCGCAGCTCAGCCGCCCAGTTCGCGCAGGTTTCGCGGGTCGATCATCTCGGCAAGATAGGGGGTGGAGGCATCTCCGAGCCGCGCCGGGGTGCGGCCGACGAAATGCGCGATCTCGCGAATCATGTGCGGTTGGTCGAAAAAGGCCTCGGCGATCGCGGCCTCGTCCTCCATTTCAAGGTTTGGGGCCGAAAGAAGCGTCGCGGCGCGCAGCGCGCGGTATTTGCGGGCGAGCGCGCGCGGGGGGAGGCCGAAATAGCGCTCGACGAGGCGCTGCACCTGCCGCGCCGAATAGCCTGCCGTCCCGGCCAGCGCGCCGAGATCGGGGTTGAACGATGCCGCCAGCCACTGCCCGGTCGCGGCGACGAGCTCGAGATGGCGCGGGTTCACGGGCTTGAGGTTCGCGCCGATGAACCCGCCCACCGCCTGCGCGCAGTCGCGCCCGCTCATGCGGCGATCGCGGTAGGCGGCGAGCAGTTCCTGCCCGAGCGCGTCGATCCCCGGCCCGAGCACTGCGCCTGCCGGCAGCAGCCTGTCGCGATGCTCGCCCGCGTGGAGCCCGGTCAGCGCCGCCCAGCCCAGCGGCGTGAGCGCCGCGCCGAAGGCGTGGAAGGGGCCTGCCACCTCGATCGGGGTCGCGCGCGACAGCGGCGTGAGCAGACCGACCTCGTGATTGGGATCGCGGTGCCCGGCAGCGAACAGCATCTCGCCCTTGCCGTGCGGGAAGAGGCACACCTGGCCGACCGCGGCAGGCTGGATATCGCGGATCACCGGCTCGTCGCAGCGGAAGTGGTAAAGCGTGGTGACGAAGGGCGCGAGCTGCTCGGGCGGCGCGATGTAATCGACGCTGATCAGCGCGGCCGAGGTGAAGGCCTCGCGATCATCCGGCAGTCCAACATTGGGGGAGCGGGGGGCATCCATGGCAAGCTGGCATGCGTCATGCCACATTTGGCGGGCCGGTCAAATGTAAGATAAAAAAGGGCGGCCCTCCCTTTCGGGAAGACCGCCCATTGAGTTGAGGAACTCTTTGCATTGCTGCTCCGAGCCCTTCGGGTCGCAGGGGGGGAATAACGGGGGTTTCGGCGGGCGGATTGTATGCAAGCGACAGGGAGCGGCGCTGGAGGGCCCAGAGACTTGTAAGTCTGCGTCAATCTGCATCGGCAGGCAGGCAGGCTCGACACGCGCGCCGCGCTCGCATAGGCGCGCAAGCATGCTGTTCCGCCTGATCCGACCCGCGGTCTTCGCGCTCGATTCCGAAACCGGTCACCGCCTTGCGCTGCGGGCGCTGGCGGCGTTGCCGACCCGCGCGCCCGCGCTCTCCGGGCCGCTGGCGGTGGAGGTGGCGGGGCTCGCCTTCCCCAATCCGGTGGGCGTGGCGGCCGGGTTCGACAAGGATGCCGAGGTGCCCGACGCGCTGCTCGGCCTCGGCTTCGGCTTTACCGAAGTGGGCTCGATCACCCCGCTGCCGCAGGCGGGCAATCCCAAGCCGCGCCTGTTCCGGCTGGTCGAGGACGCGGCCGTCATCAACCGCATGGGGTTCAACAATGGCGGGGGTGAGGCGGCGCTGGCGCGGCTCAAGGCCCGTGCCGGGCGGCCGGGGATCGTCGCGGTCAATATCGGCGCGAACAAGGATTCGCCCGACCGCATCGCCGATTACGCGGTGATGGCGCGGATGATGGCCCCGGTTGCCAGCTACCTGTGCGTCAATATCTCCAGCCCCAACACCCCGGGCCTGCGCGCGCTTCAGGACGAGGGCGCGCTCACCAGCCTGCTCGATGCGGTGATCGCGGCGCGCGCCGAGGCGGGGAGCAGCGCCCCGATCTTCCTCAAGGTCGCCCCCGATCTCGAGCCTGCGGACATCGACGCGATCGCGCGCATCGCACTGGACAAGCGACTCGGCGCGCTGGTGGTCTCGAACACCACGATCAGCCGCCCGGCCCTGCGCTCGCACCACGCGGGCGAGACCGGCGGGCTGTCGGGGGCACCCTTACGCGCCCTTGCCACGCAGCGTCTGCGCGACTTCCGCAATGCGACGGGCGGCGCAATCCCGCTGGTCGGCGTCGGCGGTATCGCCACCGCCGAGCACGCCTGGGAGCGCATCCGCGCAGGCGCTTCGCTGGTGCAGCTCTACTCGGCGATGGTCTACGAAGGCCCCGGCCTCGGCGCGCGGATTGCGCGCGGGCTCGAGGCGCTGATGCGGCGTGACGGGTTCGCGAGCATTGCCGAAGCGGTGGGAAGCGAATAGCACCGCGCTCATGTGCATCTTTCCTGCCCTGTTCGCCCCTCTGGCACTTGTCCTTTCGGGCTGTGCCAGCACCCAGACCACCGCTCCGAGTGCCGCCGCGCCAAGTGCCGCCGCACCCGCGCCGGTCACCGCAGGTGCGGTCAGCAGCGCCGATCCCCGCGCCACGGCGGCGGGCGAGGCGATACTGGCGCAAGGCGGTTCCGGCACCGACGCGGCGATCGCGGTGATGCTGGCGCTGACCGTGGTGGAACCGCAGAGCTCCGGCATCGGCGGGGGCGGCTTCATGGTCCGCGCGGATGCAGCGAGCGGCGCGCTCACCACCTATGATGGGCGCGAGACCGCTCCGGCTGCCGCCACGCCGACCCGCTTCCTCGAGGCATCGGGCAAGGTGCTGGGCCGCGAGGAGCGCGTCTTCTCGGGCCTCAGCGTCGGAGTGCCGGGCAATCTCGCGCTCGCCGCCAAGGCGCATGCCGCGCATGGCAAGCTGCCCTGGGCCAAGCTGTTCGAGCCCGCCATCGCGCTGGCCGAGGACGGCTTCGTGATGAACAGGCGCCTGTTCGAATCGCTCAAGGGCAACAAGGGCCGCGCCGACAAGTCGGATTACGCGCGCTCGGTGTTCTTCGGCGCCGATGGCGAGCCGCTACCGGTGGGCGCGACAGTGAAGGTGCCGCAGCTCGCAGAAACCTTTCGCAAGCTCGCCGCCGAAGGGCCAGCAGCATTCTACGGCCCCGCGTCCGCAGCCGCGCTTGCCGCTCATGTCGCGGGCGCGACCCCGCAGGACGGCAAGATGACCACCGCCGACGTCACCGGCTACACCGCGAAGGAGCGCCCGCCCGTCTGCATCCGCTACCGCGTCTACAAGGTGTGCGGCATGGGGCCGCCGTCCTCGGGCGGGATCGCGGTGGCGCAGATGCTCGGCCAGCTCGAACGCTTCGATCTCGCCGCGCTCGGCCCGGACAGCCCGCAATTCTGGCACCTCTTCATCGAGAGCCAGCGCCTCGCCTATGCCGACCGCGAGCTCTATTCGGGCGATAGCGATTTCGTCGACGTGCCCACGGGCGGCCTGATCGATCGCGCCTATCTTGCCACCCGCTCGGCGCTCATCGATCCCGCCACGACCATCGCCAAGCCCGAGGCGGGCGTGCCCCCCGGCGCGCCGCTCGCGCGCGGGGACGGGCCCGAGGAACCGGAGAACGGCACCACCCATTTCTCGGTGGTGGACGCGGGCGGCAATGCGGTCAGCTACACCTCGACCATCGAGGGCGCTTTCGGATCGGGGCTGCATTTCGGCGGCTTCTACCTCAACAACGAACTCACCGACTTCACCCTGACGCCCGAGGCCGACGGCAAGCCGGTCGCCAATCGGGTCGAGGGCGGCAAGCGCCCGCGCTCCTCGATGGCGCCCACCGTGGTCTATGACGCGGGCGGCAAGGTGGTGCTGGTGATCGGCGCGGCCGGAGGCCCGACCATCCCCGTCACCGTCGCGCGCGGCATCATCGGAGTGCTCGACTTCAAGCTCGGCGCGCAGGACGCGCTCGCGCTGCCCTTCGCGATGGCCTTCGGCGACACCCTGCTGATCGAGGAGGGCACCGTGCTTGCCGCGATGCAGGAGCAGCTCGCCGCGCTCGGCCACAAGGGCATCCGCGCGGGGGCTGCGCCGATCAAGGCCAATGCGCTGGGCCGCCGCGCCGATGGAAGCTGGGAAGTGGCGAACGAGCCGCGCCTCGTCAGCGTCGTCACGCCCTGAGCGCGCTAAGCGTGCCGGGGGGCGGGCGGCACTGCGCTCCCCGCTTGCCGCTACGGCTCACACCTTCTAATCAGGGCCTCGAGCGGGGTCGCACCTGAACCCCGGACAATGTCTCGAAGGGATCAGGAGCCTTTGCCAGTGCATTCCCCCACGCGCCCCCATTCCGCCCGCGCGGTCGCCAACCCCGCGGACCCCATCGTGCTGCAGGACATCGATAACGCGCAGAACCTCGTCGCGCTGTTCCTCAAGCGCGCCGACGAGAAGGGCGACGCGCCGTTCCTCGGCCACAAGACCGGCGGCCAGTGGGTGACGCAGACCTGGCGCTCGGCGGCGGAGCATGTGTGCCTCATGGCCGAAGCGCTGCGCCGCATGGGCCTCGAGGATGGTGACCGCGTCGCGCTCGTCTCCGAGAACCGCCCCGAGTGGTGCATCGCCGACCTCGCGATCATGGCCGCCGGATGCATCACCGTGCCGACCTACACCACCAACACCGGCCGCGATCACGCCCACATCCTCGACAATTCGGGCGCGCGCGCGGTGTTCGTCTCCAACGAGAAGCTGCTCGCCCCGCTGGTCGGCGCGATCGGGCAGACGGGGCTGGTCGAGCACGTCATCGGCATCGAGAACCTCAAGCGCCGGCAATCGGGCAGCTTCGAATATCACGACTGGGCCGCGCTCGTCACCGGTGACGCGGCGTCTGCGCGCGCCGCGGTCGATGCGCGCATCGCCGGGATCGCGCGCGACGAGACCGCCTGCCTCATCTACACCAGCGGCACCGGCGGCGCCCCGCGCGGGGTGATGCAGCACCACGGCGCGATCCTGTGCAATGTCGCGGGCGCGGCGGAGATCCTGCTCAACGATTTCGGCATCGAGGACGAGCGCTTCCTCTCCTTCCTGCCATTGAGCCACGCCTACGAACATACCGGCGGGCAATATCTCCCCATCGGGGTGGGCGCGGAGATCTTCTATTCCGAAGGTCTGGAAAAGCTCGCCAGCAATATCGAGGAGACCCGGCCGACGCTGATGGTCGTCGTCCCCCGCCTGTTCGAGGTGCTGCGCACCCGGATCATGAAGCAGGTCGAAAAGCAGGGGAAGCTTGCGAATTTCATGATGGACAACGCGCTCAAGATCGCCGCGGGCAGCCGTGACGGCAAGAAGCGCCTGCGCGACCGGCCGATGGACTTCCTCGTCGAGAAGACCCTGCGCCCCAAGATCCGCGCACGTTTCGGCGGGCGGATCAAGGCGATGGTTTCGGGCGGGGCGCCGCTCAACCCCGAGGTCGGCAATTTCTTCGACGCCATGGGCCTCACCATGCTGCAAGGCTACGGCCAGACCGAGGCCGGGCCGGTGATCAGCTGCAACCGCCCGAAGGTCGGCCTCAAGATGGACACCGTCGGCCCGGCAATGCGCGGGGTCGAGGTCAGGATCGCCGAGGATGGCGAGATCCTGGTGCGCGGCGAGCTGGTGATGCACGGCTACTGGCGCAACGATGCCGAGACCGCGCGCACCTTGCAGGACGGATGGCTCCACACCGGCGACATCGGGCACCTCGATACCAAGGGCCGGATCGTCATCACCGACCGCAAGAAGGACATGATCGTCAACGACAAGGGCGACAACATCGCCCCGCAGAAGGTCGAAGGCATGCTGACCTTGCAGCCCGAGATCGCCCAGGCGATGGTGAGCGGCGACAAGCGGCCCTATGTTGTCGGCCTGATCGTGCCCGATGCCGAATGGGCGCTCGAATGGGCGCGCGCCAATGGCGAGAAGTTCGATCTCGTCGCGCTCCAGCAGCTCCCCGCCTTCAAGAACGCGGTGCGCGCGGCGGTTGACCGCACCAATGCCGATCTCTCGGTGATCGAGAAGGTCCGCCAGTTCGCCTTCCCCGACGAGGCCTTCACCATCGAGAACGAGGAAATGACCCCCTCGATGAAGATCCGCCGCCACAAGATCCGCGCGCGCTATCAGGAGCGGATCGACGGGCTGTACCGCAGCTAGGGCGCGGCGCTGACCGTGATCGGCGGCGTTCAACGCTTGGCGATGCTGCCCGGATGACGCATGGCGGCGGTCCGGCGGCGCGGATAGGCGTGCGGCAACCGGGGCGAGGAGACATTGCCGTGAAGGTTTGGGGCATGAAGGTCTGGACGACAGCAATCGCGGTCGCCCTCGCGCTGGGCGGAGCGCTTCCCGCTCCCGCTTGGGCCGAGACTGCGCCGCCTGCGTGGATCGCCCCCGATTTCGCGGTGCCGACGCTGATCGAGGGGCCGGGCTTCAAGCTCGTGCCGCTCGGGCCTACGCTGACCGAGATCGATTACCGCGCCTACATGGCCTCGATCCCGCACCTCCAGAAGACCTTCACCCGCTCCACCGGATGGCCGCACGCCGGCCTGACGCTCAAGGACGCGGCCCTCGACATGGAGACCGAGGCGGGGCGGTTCGAACGGCGCGAGTCCTTCGCCTACGCCGTCCTGACGCCCGACGGCACGCGCGAGCGCGGCTGCGTCTATGTCTACCCGAGCAAGGTTGCCGGCCACGATGCGCAGGTGCAGCTGTGGGTCACCGCCGCCGAATACGAAGCGGGGTTCGACGCCGAGCTTTACGCGTGGACGCAGCAATGGCTCGCCCGCGACTGGCCCTTTGCGAACGTCGCCTACCCGGGCCGCGCCATTGCGTGGGAGCAATGGGACGCAGCCGTGGCGGCGAGCAAAGGCTGAGCGGCTACCGCGTCCCTTCCAGCAGCCGGCAGCACCCCGGATCGAACAGCAATCCGCGCCACCGCTTCAACAGGTGCCGGGTGTTCGCCCGCCACCACGCCGCAGCCTCGGGCGAGCGGGTCTCGAGGATCGCAATCGCCTCGGCCGCAGGGACCAGATAGCCCTCATGGTGCTCGGTCTGCCCGAGCCATTGACGCAGAAGGTCGCTCATGATCGACCGCGGCGCGGAGAGGACGCCATAACCCTTCACCCGCCGCGGCGCCCGATCGCGCGTGGGGAGCACGAGACCGATCCACTGGTCCGTGACCCACTCGGGCGCCTCGCCCAAGGGACAGGATGTGATCTCGATCTGCATTGCTTGCACTATGCACCGGCGGCTGCCCCGCGCAAGCCGTTGACCCCTGCCGCTGCCGCAGGGTAGTCTCCCGCGCGGGGGGGACAAGCGATGGTGGCAGCGGACGACGAACGGGCGGCCATCGGCGCGGGCGCGATGCGCAAGGCGATGTGGCGGATCATCCCGCTGATCCTTGTCGCTTACCTCTTCGCCTATCTCGACCGGGTCAATGTCAGCTTCGCGGCGACCGACATGAACGCCGATCTCGGCTTCAGCGCGACGGTCTACGGGCTTGGCGGCGGGCTGTTCTTCCTTGGTTATGCATTGTTCGAGATCCCATCGAACCTGCTGCTGGTGCGCTATGGCGCGCGCCAGTGGATCGCGCGGATCATGGTCACCTGGGGGCTGCTCTCGGCGGGCATGATGTTCGTGACCAATGCCGAGACCTTCTACGTCCTGCGCTTCCTGCTGGGTGTCGCCGAGGCCGGGTTCTACCCCGGCGTCATCTATTATTTCTCGAGCTGGTTTCCGCCCTGCCACCGCAGCCGCGCAGTCAGCCGCTTCTATATCGCCGTCCCGCTCGCCTCGCTGGTGATGGGCGCGGTGTCGGGCTGGCTGCTCGATCTCGACGGCACGGCTGGGCTGGCGGGCTGGCAATGGCTGTTCCTCGCGCAAGGCTTGCCGACGGTGCTGGTGGGGCTCGCGGTGTTCGTCTGGCTGCCCGACCGGCCCGCCAGCGTCACCTGGCTCACCCCGGCCGAGCGCGACTGGATCGAGGAGGAGCTGGCACGCGAACAAAGCCTGATGGGCGCGGCGCCGAGCCACAAGGTGCTGGCCGCGCTCGGCAATCCGCGGGTGCTGCTGAACGGCGCGCTGAGTTTCCTGCTGATCGGGGCGAACATCACCTTCACCCTGTCGGCACCGATGGTTCTGGCTGCCACGGGCGGCCTTGATCGCGGCGCGGTGGGCTGGACCGTGGGCGTCGGCGGCATCCTCGGCACGGTCGCGATGCTGTGGCTAGGGCATGTCGCCGACCGCCGCAGCGACCGGTTCATCTATGCCTTCTGGTGCACGGCGATCATCGCGGCGTGCTATCTGGTTATCGGGCTCGGCGGACCGGGCTTCGTGATCGTGGCGGTCTACCTCGCCTTCGCCACCGCCGCGCCGAGCGTGCAGATGCTGCTGTCCTCGGCCTGGCCCGAGGTGATGACCAAGGCCGAACTGGCGGTCGGCGCGGCGGCGATCAACACCATCGCCCAGATCGGAGCTTTCTTCACCCCCTTCGCATGGGGCGCGTTGAAGGACGGCACCGGGAGCTTCGAGGCCGGGCTCTATGGCATCGGGGCGATGGCGGGGGTCTGCGCCGCGCTGATCTGGATGCTGCGGGCGCAGGTGCGCCGCCGCGGGGCGCTGGCTGCGGCGGGTTGACGCCGCTTCAATAGGGCGGCTTCGCCCGCTCGCGCTGCGCCCTGGCGGCTGCCGTCCACCACGCCAGATCATCGGCAAAGCGCGGGAACTGGCGTTCGAGCGACGGGCCGCCGCTGCCGGTGGGCGCGCCGTTTTCGTCGAGCGTGTCGCTGACCGGCCCGACCGCAATGGTGCTCGAGACCACCACCATCCCCATCTCGCCGAGGATGTCGCGCCACGCCAGCGCCGCCCGCACCCCGCCCAAGCGCCCGGCGGAGTAACTGGCGATCGCCGCGGGCCTCCAGAACCACTCCTCGAGGAAATGGTCGGAGAGGTTCTTGAGCCCCGGCTGCACGCTCCAGTTGTATTCGCCGACCACGAACAGGAAGGCATCGGCACTGCGGATCTTTTCGGCGAGCGTCTCGAGCGCCTCGGGCGCCTCGCCCTTCGGGTATTCCTTGTACATGCGGTCGAGCATCGGCAGGCCCACGGCAGCCGCGTCGATCAACTCGACATCCGCGCCGCGCGCCTTGAGCTGGCGCACGCAGTAGTCGGCGAGGCGGATCCCCTGCCGGTCGCGGCGGTAGGAACCGTAGAACACCAGAATGCGGTCGGTCATGGCGCATCTCCCTTCGCGCGGCAGGCTAGCCGGGCAGGGGCGCGGTGGCTTGTCGATTCTGGCCCGGCCGTGCGGTGCCAGCGACCTTACGAAAAATTCGGGGTGGCCGCTTGCGGGGGCGCGGCCTAGCCTTGCTCCCATGACCACCGGCATCGAAGCGCTGACCGACAAGGAGAAGGACGCGCTGCGCCTGTTGCTGCGCGGGCATGACGCCAAGTCCTCGGCGCGCGCGCTGGGCCTTTCGGTTCACACCGTCAACGAGCGGCTGCGCGAGGCGCGCCGCAAGCTCGGCGTCACCAGCAGCCGCGAGGCGGCGCGGCGATTGCTGGCGGAGGAGGACAACACCCCCGGAGCGCCCCCCGAAAGCCTGACGGACAAGCAATTGGGGGATGCGCGCGAGGGCCTTGCGGCGGCAGGCATGACGGCATCCGCCACCCGGCGGTGGGCGCGGCCCGGCCCCGCCCTTGCTCTCATCGGAGTGCTCGCCATGTCGCTTGTTCTTGCCGCCCTGTTTCTCTCCGCCGCGCCGCTTGGCGTTCTGACCCCCACTGCGGTCACCGAGACCATCGCCGGGGCCGCACCCCAATCCGCCACGAGCAGCGAGGCCGAAGCCGCTGCCCGCGCCGCCGAAGATTTTCTCGAGATGATCGACGAGAGCCGCTGGGCCGAAAGCTACGCCGCCACCGGCGCTGAGTTCCGCCGCCTGAACACGCTGGAGGCATGGAGCACAGTCTCCGCCCGCCTGCGCCCGCCGCTCGGCAAGCTGCTGACCCGCGACATCACCGGCAACGAATACGTCCCCGCCCCGCCCGCAGGCTACCGGCTGGTCAGGTTCCGCTCGGCCTATGCCGGCGGCACCACCCAGACCGAGAGCATCAGCCTCGCGTGGGAGGACGGCGCGTGGAAGGTCGCGGGGATAGTGATCGACTGAGGCGTCAGGCGGTGGCGCTGGCCGCTCGCCATTGCCGGGCGAGGAGGGCGCCGAGCACCAGTTCGGTCAGCGCAAGCCCGAGCGTCATGGGCGCAGCCACGCTCTCCGGAGCGGTCAGCCCTGCCGCTCCTCCCGCGATGAACACCGCGCCCAGCCCCGCGAACACCAGCCCGCCATACATCACCGGAAAGGCGAGGTAGCGCAGGCCCACCCCGATGGCGACCATGGGGATGGCGGCAAAGGGCTCCGCCTCGAGCCTCAGCCAGCCGACATAGAATCCTGCCAGCAGCACCGGGTCGGTTGCGATCGCGATCCATTCGAGCCGCTTGCCGGGGCCTGCCGCGGGCGGCTTGAACAGGAAGCGCTCCACCAGTTGCGCGACTGGCGCGATGGCGAGGCCGCCGACGAACAGGGTGACGAAAGCGGGCTTGGGCCCCGCATCGAGGAACGTCGTCGCCGCCGCCATCCACGCGGCGCCGGAGACCAGCACCCCCGCGCCGCCATTCACATGCGCGCGGCGGAGGTCGGCCTGTGCTTCGGATAATGACACGATGTTGCTCCCCTGTTGCCGTGGAGCTTAGCGGAAGGGAGGCCGACGGCAAAGCCGCAGGCTGACGTCAGACGGGTTCGGCGGGCATGCGCCGCCGCCCCGCTGGCCGACGCTCGGGCTGCCGCTTCGCGGCACCGGCGGCCAGCTCGGCTGGCTGCCTGCTCTCGCTAGTACATATGCTGCCCGCCGTTGATGCTCATGGTCGAGCCGGTCATGAACCCGCCGTTCTCGGAGGTCAGGAACGCCACCCCGCGCGCGATCTCCTCGGCCATGCCGAGGCGGCCGACCGGGATCTTGGCGACGATCTTCTCGAGCACCGGAGCGGGGACGGCGGCGACCATGTCGGTGTCGATATAGCCCGGCGCGATGGCGTTCACCGTCACCCCGAACTTCGCGCCTTCCTGCGCCAAGGCCTTGGTAAAGCCGTGAATTCCGCTCTTCGCGGCAGCATAGTTGACCTGCCCGTATTGCCCCGCCTGCCCGTTGATCGAGCCGATGTTGACGATCCGCCCCCACCCGCGCTCGCGCATGCCGGGGAAGGTCGCCTTGGCCATGTTGAAGCACCCGCCGAGGTTGATGCGCATGACATCGTTCCAGTCGTCGAAGCTCATCTTGTGGAGCGTGCCGTCACGGGTGATGCCGGCGTTGTTGACGACGATGTCGATCGGGCCGTGTTCCTCTGCCACCTGGGCGCATCCGGTCATCGTGGCATGGTGATCGCCGACGTCCCACTTGTAGGCAGGGATGCCCGTTGCCGCCGTGAAGATGCGGGCCTTTTCCTCATTCCCGGCGTAATTGGCGATCACCGTGTGGCCCTGCCGCTGGAGCCGCTTGCAGATCGCCTCCCCGATCCCGCGCGTTCCCCCGGTGACGATGGCTACCCGGCCCATGGCATTCTCCCCTCGAATTGTGACGCTTGTGGCGGACAACCTAGCGGGCGCATTCCCTTAGGGAAAGCCGGGAATAGCTATGCGCATGAGGCGGATACGAGGGCCCGTTGACCGCGCAATCACCCGGCTATGACATGGCGATGAAGTGATGCGGCGCGGCGGCCTCCTGCCGCCTGCGCAAGGCGATCAGAACTTGATCTGCGTGCCCACGTAGACGGCCTGGCTGTCCTGCACCGAATTGGTCAGCGGATCGAGCCGTTCGCGCTCCTGCGAGTAGCGCACGCCCGCGGTCACGTTGAGGTTGGGCGAGAGCCGGAAGCTGCCGCCGACGCCGACGGTCTGCTGCGCGGACGAATCGAGCGTGTTGGGCGAACGCCCGGCGATCTGGCGATCCTCAAGCTCGATTCGCGGCTGGAGGCGCGAGGGCTTGTCCTCGGCCTTGGGGCGGGCCGGTTCGAACTGCGCGAGATCGGGCAGGGCGAGCTTCTGGACATTGGCCGAAAGGTCGACAGTGCGCGCGAAGCTCTTGTAGCCGCGCGCCGCGCCGAGCTGGAACTTGCTCGCGTCGAGCCCGGCCAACGCGGTGGTGCCGCGGCCCGGGACGGCGTCGAGTGCCTTGCGCACCGAGATCGCGCGAACCGTGTCGTCATCGACGCGGACCGCAACCGTCACCGTGCGCTTGCCGGTGATCGGCGGGGCGCTGGCGGGGGTGAAGAACACCCCGCGCGCGCGGGCCTTGCCGGCGACGCGGGCAGCGAGTTCGGGATCGACCGAGGCGGGGGTGAAGTTGCCCAGACCCAGCGCATCGCGACCGGCATCGGTGATCGCGGAGGAAATTGCAGCGGCCTGCACCGGGGCAAACTGCCCGGCGAGCGCAAATCCGGCGCTAGGCACGGCCAGCGCGAGCGCACCGGACAGCAGGGCGAGCGGCAGCGAGCGTTGCGCCCGCATCCTCTTCGCCATTCTGTCCACCTCGCTTGCCATTTTACGCCTTCGTTCCTGTTCCCGTGCCCGGACGTTCGATAACCCGCCCAAGCAGATGCGACCTTAACACTGGATGAGTCGCGCTTCTTTTCCCATCTACCTGTAGGCACTGTCCGGGGGCTTGCAACGATCTTGCCCCCAGCGGCCCGGTTTCCTCGCTCACCTGTGGCACCATGCACACAGAAATCCTTGCATCCCCGAACAATTCAGCCCCGGTAAAGCCCGCAGGCGCTCTTGCCGGCAGGCGGACTCGCGCCGGGGGCGAAAGCGCCTTCGTGCTTGCCGCAAGGGGGCTTGCCACTATAGAGCGGGCCCGAGACATTAGATTGAGGATGACCCGGCTGTGACACGCGCCCCTTCCGCCCTTATCGGCCGCACCTTCGGCTATGCCATGCTCGGCGCCGCGCTGGTCGGCCTTGCGGCCTGCGGCGGGCGTGACCGTCCGCGCACCGAACTTGCCGCCGCGCAGCTCAACACCATCGGGGTGAACGCCTATCTTTGGCGCGCCTCGCTCGAGACGGTGAGCTTTGCGCCGCTGCTTCAGGCTGACAGCGCCGGCGGCGTGATCGTCACCGACTGGTACACCAACCCGGCCAACCCCGGCGAGCGGGTCAAGCTGACCGTCACGATCCTCGATCAGGACCTGCGCGCCGATGCGCTGCGGGTCGCGGCGAGCCGTCAGGTCAACACCGAAGGCTCCTGGGTCGAAGCCCCGGTGCAGGCGGCGACGGTGCAGAAGCTCGAGGACATCATCCTCACCAAGGCCCGCGACCTGCGCCGTCAGTCGCTGGAATCCTGAGTTTCCGCTCCACTCGGAAAGAGCTTCCATGACTGATACCCGTTTCGACCCTTCGGTCGCCGATGAACGCTGGCAGCGTGCCTGGACGGATGCCGGCACCTTCACGGCGGATTCGGCGAGCGAAAAGCCCAAGAGCTACATCCTCGAGATGTTCCCCTATCCTTCGGGGCGCATCCACATGGGCCACGTGCGCAACTACACGATGGGCGACGTGCTGGCGCGCTACCAGAAGATGCGCGGGTTCGAGGTGCTGCATCCGATGGGGTGGGATGCCTTCGGGATGCCGGCGGAAAACGCAGCGATGGAAAAGGGCGTGCACCCCGGCGGCTGGACGCGCCAGAACATCGCGCAGATGAAGGCGCAGTTGCAGCGCATCGGCTTCGCATTGGACTGGACGCGCGAATTCGCCACCTGCGATCCCGAATATTACGGCCACGAACAGGCGCTGTTCCTCGACCTCTACGAGGCGGGGCTGGTCTATCGCAAGGAATCGACTGTCAACTGGGACCCGGTCGACATGACGGTTCTGGCGAACGAGCAGGTGATCGACGGCAAGGGCTGGCGCAGCGGCGCTGAGGTCGAGAAGCGCAAGCTGAACCAGTGGTTCCTGAAGATCACCGACTTTGCCGATGATCTGCTGGAGGGCCTCGGCATGCTGGAAGACTGGCCCGAGAAGGTTCGCCTGATGCAGGAGAACTGGATCGGCAAGTCGCAGGGGCTGGAGTTCAGCTTCGATCTTTCCGACGGCGGCAGGCTGCCGGTCTACACCACGCGCCCCGACACGATCTTCGGCGCGAGCTTCTGTGCGATTGCCGCCGATCACCCGATTGCCCAAGGGCTGGCGGGCGACCCCGAGGTCGCCGCCTTCATCGAAGCATGCAAGCGCGGCGGGACCAAGGCGGCCGAGGTCGAGACGGCGGAGAAGCTGGGCTATCTGACATCGATCACGGCGAAGCATCCCTTCACCGGCACGCCGCTGCCGCTCTTCATCGCCAACTTCGTGCTGATGGAATATGGCACCGGCGCGGTGATGGGCGTGCCGGGGCATGACCAGCGCGACTTCGAATTCGCCACCAAGTACGAACTGCCGATCACCCGCGTGGTCGCCACCGACCCGGCCCGCGCTGACGAGCCCTTCAAGGGCGAGGCCGAGGCGGGGGACGGGGTGATCGTCAATTCCGATTTCCTCGATGGCATGAGCGTCGAGGACGCCAAGCAGGCGGTCATCACCCGCGCCGAAAGCGGCGGCTGGGGCGAGGGGCGCACCGTGTGGCGCCTGCGCGACTGGGGCGTCAGCCGCCAGCGCTATTGGGGGACGCCGATCCCCTTCATCCACTGCGA
>NZ_JAMNXL010000245.1 GCF_023653175.1 Erythrobacter sp.
CTCGATGGTTTCCGCGCCGAGGATGAGCTGATTGCGCTGATGCGCGCAGCGCCCGGCCGCTCCGGGCTCGACCGTGCGCAATATGCCGACCTCACCTTCTGGATGCCCGGCGACATTCTCACCAAGGTCGACCGCACCAGCATGGCGGTGAGCCTCGAGGCGCGCGAACCGCTGCTCGATCACCGCCTGGTCGAGTTCGCCGCGCGCCTGCCCGAGGGGATGCGGGTGCGTGGCAGCGTGGGCAAGCACCTGCTCAAGAAGAGCCTTGAACGCTACCTGCCGCGGGACATCCTCTACCGGCCCAAGCAGGGCTTCGTGACCCCAATCGCGGAATGGCTGAGGGGGCCGCTCGCTGATGCTTCGCGGGGGGTCGCGACGGGGAGCCTCGCCCAGACCGGGTTCTTCCAACCGCAGGCCATCACCGCACTGGCCGAGGCGCATATCGCAGGCCGCGCCGACCATTCGCGCACCCTGTGGCAGCTACTCATGCTGGAGAAGTCGCTCCGCCAGCTCGGGGTGAGCGGCTAGCTCTCGGTCCCGTGGCCGAGCGCCATGTAATCCTCGCTCTGCATTTCATTCAGACGGCTCACCGTGCGCTCGAACTCGAAGGCCCCGTCGCCCGCGCGATAAAGGTCCTCGGGCGCGGCCGCCGCGGTCACGAACAGCTTCACGCGGTGCTCGTAGAGCGCGTCTATCAGCTTGGTGAAGCGGATCGCCTCGTTGCGGTTTTCCGGCCCCATCCTGGGAATGCCGACGAGGATCACGGTGTGGAAGGCGCGGGCGATGGCGAGGTAATCGGCCGCCCCGCGGTTCTCGGCGCACAGCTTCCTGAAGCTGAACACGCCCACCCCCTTGAGGCTCTTGGGCACGTGCAGCGTTCGCCCGCCGCCCAGATCGAGCGCGCCGGAGGGCACGTTGGCCGCATCGTCGGGGTCGAAGTCGGTGAGGCGAAAGAAGGCCTCGCGCACCTTGGCGGTCGCCGCATCGCCGATGGGCGCGTGCCAGGTGGCAAGGTCGCCGATGCGGTCGAGCCGGTAGTCGGTCGGGCCGTTGAGGCTGAGCACATCCATGCGCGCCTCGACCAGAGCGATGAAGGGCAGGAACAGCGCGCGGTTGAGCCCGTCCTTGTAGAGATCGCGCGGGGGCCGGTTGGAGGTTGTGACGATCACCGTCCCCGCTTCCATCAGCGCGGTGAAGAACCGCCCCATGATCGCGGCATCGGCGGTGTTGGTCACGACCATCTCGTCGAAGGCGAGGCAGCGGACCTTGGCCGCCATCATAATCGCGACGTGCATCAGCGGGTCCTGCCGCTCCGCCTTGCGTGCCTCGCCGAGGTGCCGGTCGAGTTCAAGCATGAAGGCGTGGAAGTGGACGCGGCGCTTGTGTTCGATGCCGAGCGTCTCGACGAACAGGTCCATGAGCATCGACTTGCCGCGCCCGACGCCGCCCCACAGGTAGACCCCGCGCGGGGGAGGGACAGGCTTGCTGCCGAAGAGCTTGCCGAAGATGCCGGGCGAGGGCGGCGGCGCCTCGAGTTCGTCCTGCAAGCGCGCCAGCCGCTGTGCTGCCATGCGCTGGTCTGGGTCGGCGCGCAGCTCGCCGCTGGCGATCAGCGCATCGTAGCGGGCGAGCAGGCCGGGCACAGCGTCAGGCTTGGGCGCGCGGCTGCATCTTGCGCACGATCCCCGAGAAGCTCGCGATCGTGTCCTCGCCTTGCACCACCAACCCGCGGATGAAGACCAGCTTGCCGGTTTCGCGCACGATCTCGGTCACTGCGTCCATCGCCCGCTGCGGATCGCCGCCGCCGACGAACTGCGTCGAAAGCTCAAGCGTCACCGAGGGGCCCGCGTTGCCGGTGCCGATGCGGTGCATGGTGACGAACAGCGCGATGTCGATCAGCGAGAGCGTCACGGCGCCGTGAATCACGCCCTGCAGGTTCATGTGGCGCCGTTCGGGGAACATGCGCAGCCGCGCTTTCCCGTCGTCGTCAACGCGGGTGATGAGCTTGCCCATCACCGCGCCGTTGAACAGCGTTTCGTCCTTGAGGTTCCAGTGATGCCAGCCGGGGTTGTCCGGGTCCGGCCCGTGCTCGAAGACGTCGTCCTTGAAGGTCACCGGATCAGATCGCGCGCTCTGCCATCATCTTCTTGGTCTCGGCGATTGCCTTGGCCGGCGAGAGCCCCTTGGGGCACACATTCGCGCAGTTCATGATGGTGTGGCAGCGGTAGAGGCGGAACGGATCTTCGAGGTCATCGAGCCGCTCGCCGGTCATCTCGTCGCGGCTGTCGGCGAGCCAGCGATAGGCCTGCAGCAGGATCGCAGGGCCCAAGAACTTGTCCGAGTTCCACCAGTAGCTCGGGCAGCTCGTCGAGCAGCAAGCGCACAGGATGCACTCGTAGAGCCCATCGAGCTTCTCGCGCTGCTCGGGCGATTGCAGCCGCTCCTTGCCGCTCGGCGTCGGGCTGACGGTCTGGAGCCACGGGCGGATGCTTGCATATTGGGCGTAGAAGTGGGTGAAATCAGGCACGAGATCCTTGATCACGTCCATGTGCGGCAGCGGCGTGATGCGGATCTCGCCCTTCAGATCCTCGATCGCGGTGGTGCAGGCGAGGCCGTTCTTGCCGTTCATGTTCATCGAGCACGAACCGCAGATTCCCTCGCGGCACGAGCGGCGGAAGGTCAGCGTCGGGTCAATCTCGTTCTTGATCTTGAACAGGGCGTCGAGGACCATCGGCCCGCATTCGTCGAGGTCGATCTCGAACTTGTCGTAACGCGGGTTCTGGCCGGAATCGGGATCGTAGCGGTAGATCTTGAACGACTTCACGCGCGAGCCACCTTCGGCCTTGTGGGTCTTGCCCGCCGCACTGATCTTCGAATTCTTGGGGAGAGTGAAGGTCGCCATTACGTGATCCCGTTTACGCTTTGCGCCCCCTACTTAGCGGCATTGCCCGCGCGTGCAAGCGGGGGGTGCCTGTCAGTTGTTGCAGGCTTTCGCACAGGGGTTGAGCGCGGCTCAGCACCGGGCGCGCGGGAGACAACGAGACACTGTCCGGGCGCGAAAAAGTGCTCCGGCGGGCAGCGTCTCGGTGAGCGGGCCGGCGAGGGCGGAGAAAATGCGGAACCTCAGGCCATGCGGGCACTTTATGCCCCATGGATGATCTAGAACTGACCCCAATCCGCACCCCCAGCAGCGCCTGCGTGTTCGGGGCGAGCGGCGGGATCGGTCGCGCGCTGTGCCAGAGCCTCGCGGCGGGCGGGTGCGAGCGGATCTATGCCGGATCGCGCAGCGGCGCCGTGCCGCAGGATGCTGCGTTTCAAGGCTTTTCCTTCGATCTCGAAGACGAAGCCAGCATCGCCGCCGCCGCCGCCATGATGCGTGCCGAGCCGCCCGAATGGGTGATCGTGGCGACCGGCGTGCTCACCCTTCCGGATGGCACCGGGCCCGAGCGTTCCTACAAGCGGCTCGAGTCCAGCACCATGGCCGAGGTCTTCGCGCACAACACCATCGGCCCGGCGCTGATCGCCAAGCACATGCTGCCGCTGATGCCGCGAGGGGCACCTTTTACCTTCGCCGCGCTCTCAGCCCGGGTCGGCTCGATCAGCGACAACCGGCTCGGCGGATGGCATTCCTACCGCGCGAGCAAGGCGGCGCTCAACATGCTTCTGAAGAACTTCGCGCTGGAGATGGCGCGCACCCACCCTGACAGCGTGATTGTCGGCCTGCACCCCGGCACGGTCGATTCTGCGCTGTCCGCGCCGTTCCAGTCGGGGCTGGCCGAGGGCCAATTGACCGCGCCGCAGGATGCTGCCGCCAACCTGCTCGGCGTGCTCGCGCGGCTTGGCCCCGCGCAATCGGGACGGGTGTTCGATTTCCGGGGCGAGGAGGTGCCGGCCTAGAAGATCCCCACGGCGAGGTGCACCCACACGGTCAGGAACAAGAGCACCGCCAGCATGATCCCGCCGATCCGCCAGCGCGGGGCGTCAAGGAAATGCACCGCCGCCTCGATCGCGGCGCACAGCAGGGCCAGCAGCAGGGCCATCGCCGCAAAGTCCTCCGCGCCCCAATCGATCCGGCCCATCACCGTGGCAAGCGCGGGAAAGGCCATCAGCATTGCCGCCCCGATCCACAGGCTGCGATGCAGGCGGAAGCGCGGTCTCGGCGCGGTGGTTGTGCTGGTCATGACAGGCGGCCCTCCCAAAAGCCGGTTTGGCAATTTGCGCACATCGTGCCACGCATTGCTCCGACAGAAAAGTGGGCACGAGGGGAGCGCGGGGGATGGGTATCAAAAGCTGGTACGAGGCGA
>NZ_JAMNXL010000070.1 GCF_023653175.1 Erythrobacter sp.
GCTGCGCTGGATTGTGGGTGGTCTTTCCTTCCTGCTGCGCCGCTCGCTCGGCGTGAGCGGGGTCGTCGGCCTGTCGGGCGGGGCGAGCGTGTTTCTGGGCGTGGTCGAGGCGCCGCTGGTGACCCGCGCCTATTTCGCCCGAGTTTCGCGCAGCGAGCTGTTCCAGATCATGAGCCTGACGATGGCGACCATCTCGGGCGCGATCCTGATCCTCTATGCGACGACGCTGAAGCAGGTCGTGCCGGACGCCGTCGGCCACATGATCTCCGCCTCGCTGATCTCGCTCCCCGCCGCGCTGCTGATCGCCCGCCTGATGGTGCCGCCCTCGGCCGAGGACACCGCGACCGAGGTCGACGGGGCGGAAACGGGCCTCAGATATGAAAGCAGCATCGACGCCATCATCAAGGGCACGCTGGACGGGATGCAGCTGTTCCTTGCGGTGATCGCGGTGATCATCACGGTCTTCGCGCTGGTTGCGCTGGTCGACATGGCGCTGGCCGCGACGACGCTGACAGTGGAGGGCGAGCCGCTCAGCTTGAAGCGCATGCTCGGCTGGGCGCTGGCGCCCTTCATGTGGCTGCTCGGCGTGCCGTGGAGCGAGGCGCAGGCGGCAGGCGGGTTGATGGGCACCAAGGCGGTGCTCAATGAATATGTCGCTTATCTCGAACTCGCCGCGCTGCCCGCTGGAACGCTGGGCCCGCGCGCCACATTGATCGTCACCTATGCCCTGTGCGGGGTCGCGAACCTCGCCAGCGTCGGCCTGCTGGTCTCGACCATCGGCACCCTGTGCCCCGAGCGCCGCGCGGAAGCCGCGGGGCTCGGGATCAAGAGCTGGATCAGCGGCAACCTCGCCAGCGCCATGACGGGCGCGTGGATCGGACTGGTGACGTGGTGAGGGCGGGCCGGTGCTAGACGCGAAGCTGCGCCCGCTGATCGATCCGCCGCTGAACCGGCTCGGCCGCGCGCTGGCGAGCGCAGGGATAACCGCCAATGCGATCACCTTTGCGGGCCTTGCGCTCGGCCTTGCCGGAGCCACCGCCATCGCGCTTGGCCACATCGGCTGGGGGCTTGCGCTGATAATCGCCAACCGCTTGGCCGACGGGCTCGACGGCGCCGTGGCGCGCGCGCGGGTGCCGAGCGATCTCGGCGGCTATTTCGACATCGTCGCCGACTTCGCCTTCTATGTCAGCGTGCCGCTGGGCTTCGGCATCCTTGCGCCTGCCAACACGCTGCCCGCGCTGGTGCTGGTCGCGAGCTTCGTGCTCACCGGCGTCAGCTTCCTCGCCTTCGCGGTGATCGCGGGCAAGCGCGGTGCCAGCACCGAGGCGCACGGGAAGAAGAGCTTCTTTTACTCCACCGGCCTCGCCGAGGGGACCGAGACCATCGCGGTGTTCATCGCCATGTGCCTGTTTCCGGCATGGTTCGGCGTGCTCGCCTATGGCTATGCGATGCTGTGCACGCTCACCATTGTCCAGCGCAGCGCGATGGCGGCGGCGACCTTCCGCGATTAGCGCGCCGCCGTTCCCAGCAGGGCCTCGGTCCGAGCGCGCAGATCGTTGATGCGCGCGGTGTTGGCGCCGAGGTCGCTCACCCCGACGCGGCTCACCGAGCGGAAGTCGATCTGCGCCTCGCCGACGCGGGCGACGACATCGTCGTTGAAGCCGAACCAGAAGCTCTCCGAGACGCCCTCGACCGTGCCGGCGGTTTCGTCCGCGCGGATGTCGGTGAGACCCATCGCCGTCATCGCCGCCTTGACTGCGGCGATCCCTGCCGCCTTATCCGCCCCGCCGAGCGGCAGCGGGGCCGGGCGGTCGGGCTTGGCGGTGATGATCTGCGCGAGGCTCTTGACCGCCAGTTCGTCCGAAACACGCCCTTGGTAGGGCTTCAATTGGCCGATCGGGGTCTGATAGTCATTGACCGGATTGAATTCGTCTCCTGCCCGTTCGGTCGTGACGGCGGTGGAGAAGGCCGGCGGATTGCCGGTGTCGGTGGCAATGTCGGAGATCGGGTTCTCGGCCGCCTTGCCGCCGAGGCTCGCCATCATCCCGAACACCACGCCGACCGCGAACAGTGCCACCACCGCGATCCCCAGGGGCACCATCCGGCGCGGCTTGGCGCGGATCGCCAGCACCAGTCCGACCAGCGCGACGATCCCGAGAATGCCGAGCACGATCGGGCCTCCCGCGATCGTCATGGTCAGAAGCCCGACCCTCCAGTCCCAGATCCCGAGCTTGGTGCCCAGGGCCGCGATCATGAACCACGCAGGCGCGATGAGCATGAGCGCGAGCGTCAGCTTGGTGTACCAGGGCAGGGCGGGCTTTGTCATTGTGTCCATGGAACGCGACCATAGCGCGCGATCCACCCTTGGCAATATTTGTGGCAGGCCTTGCGACAGACCGCTTGGAACCTCCACCAATCCTTGTGCGTTAGGGGTTGGCGGAGTTGGGGAAAGGGGCGCTTGCCATGGGTGAAGTCCCGCTTTTCTTGCCCGAGAATCTGGAGTAAGGCCCGCTGGGATGCGGGAGGAACTGAATTGTTCAGAGGACAAACGACCATGAAGCGTAATTTCCTGATGGGCGCGGCAGCGCTGGCGGCACTCGCCACCCTTTCGGCTTGCGGTGGCAAGAAGGAAGAAGAGGCTGCGGCTCCGGCTGCGGCGACCGAAGAAGCTGCCGCTCCGGCTGAGACCGCTGCTGCCACCCCGGCGGCTGCCGATGCGGGCGCGAAGCTCGAATATGCCAGCTTCACCGGCGATGCCGCTGCGGGCGAAAAGGTCTTCGCCGCGTGCCGCACCTGCCACGTGTTCGATGACGGTGTGAACCGCGTCGGCCCGTCGCTGCACAAGATCGTCGGCCGCAAGTCGGGCTCGGTCGCGGGCTTTGCCTATTCGGACGCCAACAAGAACAGCGGCATCACCTGGACGCCGCAGATCCTGTTCGAATACCTCAAGGACCCCAAGGCCTACATCCCGGGCACCAAGATGAACTTCCCGGGCGTCAAGGACGACCAGAAGCGCGCCGACCTCGTCGCCTATCTGGAAGCCCAGTCGAAGTAGGACTGGCGCCTCAGGGCCAAGAAAAAAGGGCGGTGCAGCATGGCTGCGCCGCCCTTTTTCGTGGGTCTTCGGCGCTCGCTCAGGCCGCCGCGAGCAGCCGTTCGTCGACCGGGCAGTGGCGCGCGAGGTAATCCTCGTGGGTGGGCAGACTGCCGACCGCGCGGGCGGTGAGGGTCTTCACGTTGGCGAGGAACTCGGCGAGCTGCGCGTCGCTGATCTGGTCGGCCATCGGATCATGGTCCGCCGGCATCACCCCCTGGCCGAGCATCACCTGCACCCAGCTCGCATCGCGGAACAGATCGTCCACGTCGCGCCCCACGCGGCCCGATGCGGCAAACAGCGCGATCTTGTGGGTGAGGCTCTCGGGCACCGCCATGTGCCTGCAATAGCGCCAGAACTCGGTGTCCTCGCGGGCGGTCTGGTGGTAGTGGAGGATCAGGAAGTCGCGGATCTGCGCGACCTCGGCCGCGCAGCGCCGGTTATATTCCTCGCGCATGACGCTGGCATCGCCCGCGCGGGGAAAATGCTGGATCAGCCGGCTGACATGCGACTGGATGAGGTGGATCGAGGTCGATTCGAGCGGTTCGAGAAAGCCGCTCGACAATCCGATGGCGACGCAGTTGTGCGCCCAGAAGGCCTGCCGTCGCCCGGTCGTGAACCGGATCGGGCGCGGATCGCCCAGCGCCTTTGTGTCGAGCCCCGCCAGCAGCGTCTCGGCCGCCGCCTCGTCGGAGGTGAAGCCCGAGGAATAGACATGCCCGTTGCCGGTGCGGTGCTGGAGCGGGATGCGCCACTGCCATCCCGCATCCTTCGCGGTCGCGCGGGTATAGGGCACGAGGGTCGGGAGCCGCTCGCTCGGCACCGCCAGCGCGCGGTCGCAGGGGAGCCACTTCGACCAGTCCTCGTAACCCACCCCCAGCGCCTCTCCGAGCAGAATGCTGCGAAAGCCGGTGCAGTCGATGAAGAAGTCGCCCGCGACCTCGCGCCCGCCCTTGAGCGTGATCGCGGTGATATCGCCGCTCTCGCCATCGCGCTGGACGCTCTCGACGATCCCCTCGGTGCGCGTAACCCCGCGCCCCTCGGCATAGGCGCGCAGGAACAGGGCATAGCGGCTCGCATCGAAGTGGTAGGCATAGGCGAGCCCCGTCATCGCGGTGTTGCCGACCCGGTCTAGCTTGCCGAACCGCGCACCGTCGGCCGCCATCTGGTGGAGCGAATAGGTCCACAGCCCCTTGGGGTCGGGCGCGCTCCCGGCGCTGCGCCGCCAGTAGTGGTGGAAGGGCACATGGCCAAGGCTCATCCCCGTATCGCCGAAGGTGTGGAGATAGCGGCTGCCCTTGGCCCCCCAGTCGACGAATTCGATCCCGAGCTTGAAGGTGCCCGAGGTGGCGCGCAGGAATTCGTTCTCGTCGAGCCCGAGGATCGTGTTGAGGCGGATGATCTGCGGGATTGTCGCCTCGCCCACGCCGACCGTGCCGATCGCCTCGCTCTCGACCAGCTCGATGCTGAAGCGCTGGCCGAGCAGCCGCGCGAAGGCGGCCGCGGTGATCCACCCGGCGGTTCCCCCGCCGACGATCACCAGCTTGTTGACCTGAGGCCTCTCCATATCTGCGTGTCCTGTCTGTGTGCAGTCCTTCAGCCCGGGGCCGGGCGGAAGAAGGCGTTGATCGTCAGCCGGCCCTCGCAGGGGTCGGCGTGCAAGGGGGAGTCATTGTCGATCACCCCGCTATGGAGCAGGTTGCCCCGGTAGAACACCGCGCGGTTGAAGCGGCCTTGGGCGACATGCACCCGCTCGAAATGCGGCGCGCCGTCGGTGGGGTAGGCGGCTGGCGGCAGGCCGGTGCGGCCGTATTCGGCCTGCACGGCTTGCGAATAGCGCGGATAGTCCTGCGCGGTGAGCGCTTCGAGCCCGGTCGAGCGGTGGCGGAAGAAGGCGGTGCCGCCGTGCCCCGTCCGGTGAAGATAAAGCATCATCGCGATCTGCTGCGGGTCGGTGCCGTCGACATGCGGCAGGCGCTGCATCGGGGCGAGCTCCTGCCGCGGCGTCGTCACCAGCGAATACCACGCCTGCATCGCCCAGGGGTGGGCGCCAGCTTTTGCCCCGGCAGTGCCGAACCACTGGTCGAGCAGCGGCGCAAGCTGGGCGAGCCACGCAGCGCAAACCGCAGGATCGAGCGCCGCACGCACGCCGGGATATTGCGGCGTGATTTTTGCAAATTTTTGCAAACTGGCCTGCGAAACGGCATGATCGGGATCGACGAGAAAATTGTCGAGGCTGACAAGGTACTGATCTGCATTGCAAAAAAGCTCCTCGCGCCAATCGGCGAGGGCAATTCCCCAGCGCGCGGGGGCGTCGGGTCGGGGCGAGGCGGGCTGGCTGGCCATGCGGAGAAGCCTAACAAACTCGCGGCAGTGCTCCAAGCAGTAAGCTTAAGACATTAGAAAAAAGTAATAAAAGCGGTCTCTGCCGCGCCTGAGGGGTGCCTTGGGCCGGGCCCGGCGGCGTGGGGCTTCATGCTGCACTGCGGCACGAGCCAAAACTGTGACAATCGCGCAACATTCACGCTTCTGATAGCGTTATCAATCGCGGATTTCCCCTTCTTGGCGACATTTAACTACTTAGAATAAAGCGAAAAAGCAACAAATTCCAGACTCCGGCGAAAGGCTGGCATTTGGCGATTTACCTGCGGTTCAGGTTGGGCTATGAAAAAAACTGCAAAAGCACCGCCGAACGGTGCTTGCGGGAGGGGACTTCTGATGAAAATGAACGGGATCAATGCAAGCGCGCGCCTGCTGTGCGGGGCCGCGACCTTTCTGGCGCTCGCCGTAACCGGCACGCCGGTGATGGCGCAGGACGCGCCGGCCGAGGAACCGGCAGCTGTCGAGGGTGAAGAGGACGCGATCGTCGTCACCGGCATCCGCGGCTCGATCCAGTCCTCGCTCGATGCCAAGCGCGAGGCGACCTCGATCGTCGAAGTGATCACCGCAGAAGACCTCGGCCTGCTGCCCGACCTCTCGATCGCCGACACTCTTGCGCGCCTCCCCGGCGTGACCGCCCAGCGCGTGCGCGGCCGCTCGCAGTCGGTCTCGATCCGCGGCCTCGGCCCGGACTTCTCCCTCGCGCTCCTCAACGGCCGCGAAGTCGTCTCGGCGGGCAACAACCGCGGGATCGAGTTTGACCAGTTCCCGTCCGAACTGATCGGCACCGGCATCGTCTACAAGACCGGTGACGCCCAACTCGCCGCGATCGGCATCGCCGGCGCGGTCGACCTCCAGACCGTCAAGCCGCTCGATGTCAAGAAGCGCCAGATGACCCTGTCGGGCACCTACACCTACAACGACAACGGTTCGCTCAACCCCGATTTCAGCTCGAGCGGCTACCGCTTCTTCGGCAGCTATATCGACCAGAACGAGGCCGGCACCGTGGGCTGGTCGCTGGGTGCGACGATCCAGTCGATCCCGACCCAGATCATCCAGCGCGAGCTCAAGACCAACAACGGCCAGATCGCCCGCACGCCGGCCGGCGTGATCTTCCCGCGCGACAACCCGCGCCAGGGCGTGCAGAGCCGCGAATTCAAGCGCACCTCGGTCGCAGGCAGCCTCCAGTTCGAGCCGACCGACCGTTTCTCGCTGACCATCGACGGTTTCTACACCAACACCGAAGACAGCGGGATCTTCCGCGGCACCGAAACCCCGATCGCTTCGTGGAGCACCAATGGCGGGGCGCAGGTCGGGGCCGTGACAGGCTCGGGGCCCTTCGCGGACACTGCCACCTACACCAACGTCTTCCCGATCCTGCGCACCGACACCGAGGGCGCGGACTCCTCGATCTTCGCGGTCGGCGGCAACCTCGAATGGAAGGCGACCGACAACCTCGGCTTCGTCGTCGACTACGGATATTCGACCCTCGACCGCAATGATGTCGACTACGAATCCTACGCCGGCACCGGCCGCGCCGGTTCGGGCCCGGCCGACACGCTGACCTTCACCTTCAACCCGAACGGCGAATACAGCATCGACGGGCTGATCGATTACACCAACCCGGCCAACGTGCTGCTCACCGATCCGGGCGGGTGGGGCCAGGTCGGCTTCCTGCGCGAACCGGAAACCAATGACGAGCTGCACCAGCTGCGCGCCGAAGCCTATTGGGAATTCGACGGCGGCCTCATCGACCGCATCGTGGCGGGCTGGCTCTACACCGATCGCGCGAAGGACTTCGACAACAACGGCACCTTCCTGCGCGCCGGCGCGGGCTTCGTGAACTCGTCGCTGGCGATCCCCTCTTCGATCATCATCGGCGCGACCGATACCAAGGGTATCGGCCAGAACATCATCGCCTACAACCCGGCGAGCCTGCTCACGAGCGGCGCCTACACGCTGCAGCGCGCCACCGACGACACCGAATGGCTGGTCGAGGAGCGGGTTCACAACTTCTACATCCAGGCCAATATCAACGGCGAACTCGGCTCGGTGCCGGTGCGCGGGAACATCGGCCTGCGCTATGTCGACACCTCGCAAAGCTCGACCGGCACGCTGAGCGGCGGCGCCGTCAACGACGTGAGCTTCAGCTACGACAACTGGTTGCCGAGCGCGAACCTCAGCTTCGAGATGTTGCCGGATACCTTCATCCGCATCGCCTTCGCGAAGACCATCACCCGCGCGCGGCTCGATCAGCTGGCGGCGAACCAGAACATCACCGTCAATTCCCTGAGCTGCGCCGACACCAACGGCGACCAGGTTCCCGACACGGTGATCGGGTTCAACCCGCCTTCGCTGGTGTGCTTCAACCTGGGCGGCGGCAACCCGACGCTCCAGCCCTACCGTTCGACCTCCTACGACATCTCCTTCGAGAAGTACTTCTCGCCGGGCAGCGCGATCATCGTCGCGGCCTTCTACAAGGACCTGTCGGACTGGGTGGTCAACCAGCCCGCGCTGATCGATTTCACCCAGCAGATCGAGAATGCCGGCTTCGGGTCGATCCTGACCAACGCCCCGCAGCTCGCGATCGGTGCCTTCAACGGCCCGGTCAACTTCTCGGACGGCAAGATCGCCGGGATCGAAGGCACGGTGCGGGTCAACTTCGGCGACATCACCGATGCGCTCGACGGGTTCGGCGGGTTCTACTCGCTGACCTATTCGGACGCCGAGATCACCCCTCCGGGCAACCAGCCGATCCGCATTCCGGGCTATTCGGACCTCACCTGGTCGGGCGACATCTTCTACGAAAAGAACGGCTTCCGCGCCAAGATCGCCGCGCGCTACCGTGGCGGGTTCCTCTCGGAAGTGCCCAACTTCTCGGGCGGGCTCGAAGGGGCCGAGGCGCTGAGCGAGACGATCGTCGACGCGCAGATCGGCTACACCTTCGAAAAGGAAGGCAGCTTCCTCAACGGCGTGCAGATCCTCGCCGAAGTGTTCAACCTGACCGATCAGCCCTTCGTGACCGAGAACGAGCTGTTCGCTGCTAACGGGACGTCGCTCGGCCAGTCCTTCCCGAGCCGCCACGAGCTCTACGGCCGGACCTTCCAGTTCACGCTGCGCAAGAGCTTCTGAGCCATAGGCCCTCGGGTCGCACGAGGGTTGCAGGGAGGGGCCCGCCAGCGATGGCGGGCCCTTCTTGTGTCGGGGCTCGGGCGTGCGGGATCGGTGGCGGTGCCGAGCGCAGGTGCTGGCGGGGCATTGCGCAGGCATTGCCATGTCGTCGGCGGGTCGTTGGCGGGTCGTTCACTCCGTCGGAGCGTTCTTGAAATGTTCCACGTGAAACATTGGCTCCGCCGCAAGCGGGCGGACGCGCGCCGGATCAGGCGGCAAGCACCGGGGCTGCGCAGTGGCGGGCGATGAACTCGCCGTGGCTCGGCATGGTGGCGACCGCCTCGTCCATCGCCTTGCGGATCTGGGCGAGCCGTTCGGCGACCGGCACGCCCTCGCGCATCCGGGCGAGCGCCGGGGCGCGGGCGGGGGTGATGCCTTGCCCGAGATAGACCGCGATCCAGCTCGGGTTGGCGAACAGCTCCTGTCCGTCGGCGACCAGCATGCCGTTGGTGCGGAAGTGGTCGATCTTGTACTGCAGGCTGTCGGGGATCGGCATGGCCGCGCAGTAGCGCCACAGCTCGGAGTCCTGCCGTTCGGTCGCCTTGTAGTGGAGGATCAGGAAGTCGCGGATCAGCTCGTATTCGCGCGCGGTCTGGGCGTTGTATTCGCGCAGCAGCAGCGGCGACATGGCACTGTCGGGCAGCAGCGCGATGAGGCGCAGGATACCGTACTGGATGAGGTGGAGGCTGGTGGATTCGAGCGGCTCCATGAACCCGGCGGAGAGCCCGATGGCGACGCAGTTGCGCTTCCAGAATTCGCGGCGCTTGCCGGTGACGAAGCGCAGCGGGCGCGGGTCGGCCATCGCCTTGCCGTCGAGGCCCTGTAGCAGCGTCGTTGCCGCCTCGTCCTCGGAAATGAACTGGCTGCAATGCACGTAGCCATTGCCGGTGCGGTGCTGGAGCGGGATGCGCCACTGCCACCCGGCCTCGCGCGCGGTGGAGCGGGTGTAGGGGGTGAACTCGCCCCTTTCGCAGGGCACCGCGACGGCACGGTCGCAGGGGAGCCAGTGCTGCCAGTTGTCGTAGCCGGCGTGCAGCGCCTCCTCGATCAGCAGGCCGCGGAAGCCGCTGCAATCAATGAAGAACTCGCCTGCGATGCGGGTGCCGTTGTCGAGGGTGACGGCCTCGATGAACCCGTCCTCGCCCCGCAAGGCGACATCGACGACCTTGCCTTCAACGCGCTTCACCCCCCGCGCTTCGGCGTAGCGCCGGAGGAACGCGGCATAGAGCCCGGCGTCGAAGTGGTAGGCGTAGTCGAAGGTCGACTGGATCAGCCGCCGGTCGGGCGAGGGGTGGGCGAACTTGCCGGCCTTCGCCATCGCCCAGCACATCGAGAAGTCGTCGATCGGCCCCTCGGTGCGGCCCGCCAGATGCTCGCGCATCCAGTGGTGGTAGAAGGGGACGGTGTCGAACTCGGCGCCGTACTGGCCGAAGGGGTGGAAGTAGCGGTGGTCCTTGCGGCCCCAATCGACGAACTCGATGCCCAGCTTGAAGCTGCCTTGCGTCTCGCGCACGAAGGTCGCCTCGTCGATGCCGAGGCGCTGGTTGAAGTGGCGGATCGGGGGGATGGTGGCCTCGCCCACGCCGACCGTGCCGATCGCCTCGCTCTCGACGAGGGTGATGGCGCAAGTCCCGCCCACTGCCTGGGCGAGCGCGGCCGCGGTCATCCACCCCGCGCTGCCGCCGCCGACGATGACGATCGACTTCAAGGGGGCGGGCGCGTCGCTCATCCCCCGCAGCTTTCACGGATCAGCAAGCTAGTCTCGAGCCGCTGGGAGATCGCGGGGCCATCGCCCTTGTCGATCAGCTTGGAGACCAGCATGCGCCCTGCAAGGTTGGCGTCCTGGTCGATGGTGGTGAGCTGCGGGGTGACGAGGCGGGCGGCGGGGATGTTGTCGTATCCCACCACCGAGACGTCCTCGGGCACCCGCATCCCCGAGCGGGTCAGCGCGCGGATCGCGCCGATGGCGATGAGGTCGGAAGCGGCGAAGATCGCGTCGAACCTGAGGCCCCGGGCGAGCGCGCTGCGCACCGCGGCCTCGGCCGAGTGGACCTCGAAATGGGCGGGGACGACCAGATCGTCGTCGAAGGGGATCCCCGCCTGCTCGAGCGCCTGCTTGTATCCGCGCAGCCGCTGTTCTGCCTCGGGCGCCTCGCTGTCGCCGAGGAAGGCGATGCGGCGGCGGCCAAGGCGCGCAAGGTGAGCGGTGGCGCGCCTGCCGCCCGCAAGGTTGTCCGAGCCGATCACGCAGTATTGCGCGTCCGGGAACTCCGCGCCCCACACCACGAAGCGGTTGTCGCGCGCGGCCAATGCGTTGAATTCGTGATGGAGCGAGGACTGGCCGATGAAGATCGCCCCCGTCGCGCGGCTGGTGCTCATCG
Source organism: Erythrobacter sp. (assembly GCF_023653175.1). Classification (GTDB taxonomy): domain Bacteria; phylum Pseudomonadota; class Alphaproteobacteria; order Sphingomonadales; family Sphingomonadaceae; genus Erythrobacter. Next base: position 11,026 of record NZ_JAMNXL010000070.1, read on the forward strand.
CGTAGTCGAGGTCGCCGCCGGCGCGGGGGGAGAGGTGGCTGATGATGAGGTCGGCGTTGCGCTCGCGCGCGGCCTCGGCGATGCCCGCCAGCAGCTCGAGGAAGAATGGGTCCGACACCCGGCTGTCGCGCGCCTGCGGGGCGGGGACGACCACCGCGAGCGTCGCGTCGGCGCCGATCGGGCCGCTCGGCATGCTCGCGCGGAACTCGTAGTCATGCGCGCGGGCGATCTGCCAGATCTGCTGCTTGGTGCGGCGCTTGACCGAGGGACTGTCGTTGAGCGCACGGCTGACGGTCGAGATCGAGACCCCCGCCTCGCGCGCAATATCCTCTAGTGTCGCGCTGCGCCGGGATTGCGAGAGCGGATTGTCGGCCATTAGTGTGCCCTAGCCGCCCGTCACGCGCGCCCAGTAGCCGGTGCCGGGCGCGAGCGCCTCCGGCACTGCGCCGCCGCCGACATGGCTTTCGGTGGCGATCAGCGCGAGGCTGCCGAGGCCTTGCGGAGCGCTCCAGTGGCCGGGCGCATCGCCGAGGTTGAAGACGCACAGCACGGTGTCGCTCTCATCCTCACGCAGGAAGGCAAGGATGTCTTCAGGCGTGTCGAGCAGCGCGATCGCGCCCGTCGCCAGCGCCGGAGCCCTGCGCCGCGCAGCCAGCAACGCGCGGGCATAGCCGAGGGTTGAGGCGGGGTCTTCAGCCTGCTTGTCTACCGCAAAGCCGGTGTGGACCGGATCGAGCTTCAGCCAGGTGCGGTTGGCGCTCGAGAAGCCGGCTTGGGGTGCATTCGCCGCCCACGGCATCGGGGTGCGCGCGCCGTCACGGCCTAGCGTGTGCGGCCAGTTGACGATTGCCTCGGGGTCCTGCAGGTCCTCGAAGGCGACCTCGCCCTGCGGCAGGCCGAGCTCCTCGCCCTGATAGATTATCGGGTTGCCGCGAAGGCTGAGCAGCAGCAGCAGGTTGAGGCGGCCCGCGCGCGCCATGTCGCCATCCAGCGTCCAGCGGGTAACCGCGCGCGGCGCGTCGTGGTTGGAGAAGGCCCAGCTCGGCCACCCCTCGCCCGGCTCCCCGCTCCACTGCGAGAGGCTGGCGCGCACCAGCGGCGCGGTGAGGCGCGAGGCGTAGAGGAAATCGAAGTTGTAGGCGCTGTCGAGCCGCTTGCCGCCCGCGGTGAAGGCCTTCATTTCCGCAAGCGGCTCGGGCCCGCCGACTTCGGCGACGGTGAAGCGGCCCGGGAACTCGTCCAGCGTCTGGCGGATGCGTTCGAGGAAGGCGACGATGTCCGGGTGCGACTGGTTGTACTGCTTGATCTGCATGTCGAAGGGGCGGGTGACCAGCTCCATCGGCAGGCCCGACGGCGGATTGTCGCGCAGCTCCGGGTCATGCATCGAGAAGTTCAAGGCATCGAGCCGGAAGCCGTCAACCCCACGCGCCAGCCAGAACCGGGCAACATCGAGCAGCGCGTTCTGCACGTCCGGATTGTGGACATTGAGATCGGGCTGCGAGGTCAGGAAGTTGTGCAGGTAGTACTGCTTGCGGGGGCCATCCCACTGCCATGCCGAACCGCCGAACACCGATTGCCAGTTGGACGGGGGCGAGCCGCAGGGCTTGGGATCGGCCCAGACATACCAGTCGGCCTTGGGGTTGGTGCGATCCGCGCGGCTCTCCTGAAACCACGCGTGTTCATCGGAAGTGTGCGAATAGACCTGGTCGATGATCACCTTGAGGCCCAATGCGTGGGCCTTCTCTATGATCCGGTCGAAATCGGCGAAGGTGCCGAAGCTCGGGTCGATCCCGCAATAGTCGGCGACGTCGTAGCCGAAGTCCTTCATCGGCGAGGTGAAGAAGGGCGAGATCCAGATGCCGTCAACGCCAAGGTCGGCGATGTAGTCGAGCCGCTCGGCGATGCCGGCAAGGTCGCCGATCCCGTCGCCATTGGTGTCGCGGAAGGAGCGCGGATAGATCTGGTAGATGACCGCCCCGCGCCACCACGCCAGCGGGGCATCGGTGGCAACAGCGGTTTCGGCAAGAGCGGTTGCCATCAGTCGTCGGACTCCAGAATGCAGGCGGCAAAGCCGAAGGCGGGCAGCGTGACCGTGACCGAACCCGGCGCGGCGAGCGCGGCAGGGCAGGGGCCGACCAGCGGCGTGATCCGGCTTGCGCGGTAGCTGACCTCGATGCTTCGCGAAAGTGGGCTTTCGCCGGTGTTGAACAGTGCCAGAATGCGCTGTCCGGTTTCGGGATCGTGGCGCTCGACCGCGAGCAGCCCGGGGCCCTCTTCGGTGAAGGCGCGCACCGTGGTGAGCCCGCGCCGCAACGCGGGGGCGGCGGTGCGGGCGGCGGAAAGCGCGGCGATCTGGCGGTAGAGCGGGTGGGCGGGATCGAAATTGTCTGCGGCCGTGGTCGCGTCGCTGCCGATCAGATCATTGTCGTTGTAAGCTGGGACACGGCTCGGGAACATGTCCTCGCGCGCCAGCTGGTCGTTGCCGTCGGAGATGAAGCCCTGCTCGTCCCCGTAATAGACCGTCGGGACCCCGCGCAGCAGGAACATCATCGCGTGGCCGAGCTTGACGCGTGCGAGCAGCGTCCCCTCGTCGGCATTGCCGCTCATTTGCGCCACGAACATCGAGAAGCGCCCGAAATCGTGGTTGCCGAGGAAGGTCGGCAGGCCCAGCGCGGTCTTGGCGCCGCCGGGATAGATCGCGTCCTGATCAAGGAATTCGGCCATCAGCCGCGGGCCCGCCTTGCCGCTCGCAACCAGCTGTGCGGCCTTGGCAAAGCCCATGTCGAGCGCATAGGGCAACCCGCTTTGCGCCATGACCTGCGCGGCGAGGGTGGCGGTGGGCTCCTCGTAAGCGATCTCGCCGAAGATGTGGAAGTGCTTGATACCCTTGGCCTCGGCGCGCTTCAGGATTGCCGGCGTGAAGGCCTGCCAGAACTCGGGGTTCACATGCTTGGCGGTGTCGATGCGGTAGCCGTCGATCCCGTAATCGTCGATCCACTGGCCGAAGATTTCGATCATGCCGCTGATCACGCGCGGGTTTTCGGTGGCAAGATCGTCGAGCCCCGCAAAGTCGCCATAAAGGCTGCTCTCGCCCACCCAATGCGAATTGCCGCGGTTGTGGTAGAGCGTCACGTCATTGAGCCAGGCGGGGACCTTCACGTCCTTCTCCGCCTCGGTCACCACCGGTGTGTAGGCGAAGGACGGATCGGCGAGCCGCGCCCAATTGGCGGGATCGGGGTTGTCGTCGCCCGCAAAGCCCTCATTGATCGGCTTGCCCTCCGGCCCGCCGCGCCGCGAGAACGGATATTCGCCCTTGCTGCGATAGCGGTAGGCGTTGGCCTCACCCTCGGCATAACCGATGACGTCGGCGGTGTGGTTGATGATAATATCCATATAGACCTTCATCCCGCGTGCGTGCGCCGCATCGACGAAGGCCTTGAATTCGGCATTGGTGCCGAAATGCGGGTCGACCTGGGTGAAATCGGTCACCCAGTAGCCGTGATAGCCCGCGCTCTCCTGCCCGGGGAGGCCCTGCACCGGCTTGTTCTTGAAGATCGGCGCGAACCAGATCGCGGTGACGCCCATGCCCTGGATATAGTCGAGCTTCGCGGTCAGCCCCTTGAGGTCGCCGCCGTGGTAGAAGCCCTTGTGGGTCGGATCGAAGCCGTGCTGGAACGCGCCGCCCTTGAGGCCGCCCTGATCGTTCTTCGGATCGCCGTTGGCGAAGCGGTCGGGCAGGACGAAATAGATGATCTCGTCCTCCAGTCCGCGCTCGGCGATGGGCGGGACCGCGGGCGCGGTTGCCGAAGGTGCCTGGGCCGCCAGCGGCGCTCCCGCGATGGCCCCCGTCATACAGGTGCCTGCACACAGCACAGCCGCAAGATTCGCGAAGATTCGCCTCATGACCCAACTCCCTCCGGTAGCAGTTGTGACAGCTTGGGAATCTTTTTGCAAATCCTTGTGACGGACTGGGAGCCTCTGGCGAATCTTATTCAAGTTATTTGATTCGCTTGTAAAACCGCTTGCTTTTGCGACGAGTTGCCGATTTTTCCCGTCCCGAACCGCAAAGTTTCTTGCAAATTTTTGCAGTGCGGTCAGACTGTCCGTCGGCCACATAAAGCCGCCACGCCGGACGCAAGAGCCGGGAGCATAGGCGGATGGCCGTGCCGCGTCACGCCCGCAAGGGCCGATGCGTGGCGGGGAGAGGGATGAAAGCGAACATGACGCATGTCGGCCACAAGCCTGCGCTGAGTGCGGGCCAGATCTGGAACATGAGTTTCGGATTCCTCGGAATCCAGATCGGGTTCGAGCTCCAGAACGGCAATGTCAGCCGCATCTTCCAGACGCTGGGCGCCGATGTGGGCGAGCTTGCCATCCTGTGGATCGCGGCGCCGATGACGGGCCTGATCGTGCAGCCGATCATCGGGCATCTCTCCGACAAGACCTGGAGCCCGCGCTTCGGCCGCCGCCGGCCCTTCTTCCTGATTGGCGCGCTGCTCGCCAGCCTTGCGCTGTTCGTCATGCCCAACGCGCCTGCCTTGTGGATCGCGGCAGGGATGCTGTGGATCATGGACGCCTCGCTCAATATCACGATGGAGCCGTTCCGCGCCTTCGTCGGCGACAACCTGCCCGATCGCCAGCGCACCATGGGATATGCGATGCAGAGCTTCTTCATCGGCGCGGGCGCGGTGATGGCGGGTGCGCTGCCTTGGGTAATGACCAACTGGCTGGGCATGAGCAACACCGCGCCCGAGGGGATGATCCCCGAAACCGTGCAGTGGTCCTTCTACATCGGCGGCGCGGCGCTGCTGGCGGCTGTGGCGTGGACGGTGTTCTCGACCAAGGAATATTCGCCTGACGAGCTCGCCCGTTTCGAGGCCGCGCGGGCCGAAACGCCGCGCAACACCGCGGGTGCCGCCGCGCGCACCGCCGCGCAGTTCACCAGCGGCGGCGCCTTGTGGGTGATCGCGGGAATGGGAATCGCGGCGCTCGTTGCCTTCGCTCGCAGCGAAGCAGGGCCAACGATGCTCGGCACAATCGAAATCGCCAAGGACATCTATGTCCTCGCCGCGCTGGTCGCAGGCTTCGGCGTGGTGCAGTTGGTCGCGGGCGCGCTGAGAAAGCAGGGCCGCGAGGACAGCGGCTTCATGGAGGTCGTCACCGACCTTTTCGCCATGCCGCGCACCATGCGCCAGCTTGCCGTGGTGCAGTTCTTCAGCTGGTTCGGGATGTTCGGGCTGTGGATCTACGGCACGCCAGGGGTGACCGAATACCACTTCGGCGCGAGCGATGCGGCGAGCGCTGCCTATCAGAACGGGGCCGACTGGTGGAGCCTGATGGGATCGGTGCGCAATGGCCTTGCCGCAGCGGCCGCATTGGGCTTCGTGATGATCGCCGCGAAGATCGGCCGCTGCCGCCTCCACGCCTTCAACCTCATCGCTGGCGCAGCGGGTTTTGCTGCGGTGCTGCTGGTGCGCGATCCTGCGCTGTTGTGGATCCCGCAGATCGGGATCGGCATCGCCTGGGCCTCGATCGTGTCGATGCCCTATGCGATCCTCGCAGGCTGTGTGCCGCAGGAAAAGATGGGCATTTACATGGGGGTGTTCAACATCTTCATCGTCGTGCCGCAGCTGCTGGCGTCGACCCTGCTCGGGTTTCTGCTGATCAACCTGTTCGGCGGCCAGCCGATCTGGGCAATGGCGATTTCGGCGGTGAGCATGGTGCTGGCTGCGGTCGCGACCTTCTTCGTCGCCGATGGCGAGAGCGCGGGCGCGCCACAACTGAAGGTGGAGCAGGCATGATGCGGCTGACGATTGCACTTCTGGCGGGCGCGCTTTTTGCGGCCCCTGCACTGGCCGGAGAACCGGATTACTCCCCGCGCGATGTGGTCGAGGTCGAGAACGCCGACTGGACGCGCGATGCGGTGCTCTACCAGCTCAACACCCGCCAGTTCACCCCTGAGGGCACCTTCGCCGCCGCGCAAAAGCAGCTCCCGCGCCTTGCCGCGATGGGCGTCGACATCATCTGGCTGATGCCGGTCCACCCGATCGGCGAGGTTAACCGCAAGGGCA
>NZ_JAMNXL010000071.1 GCF_023653175.1 Erythrobacter sp.
GGCGGCGTGGCCCATCAGTGCGAGGCCCCCGGCGCGCGAGCCGGTGAAGCCGACGGCGGCGATGCGCGGGTCCTTCACCAGCGCCTCACCCAATGCGTTGGCGGTGCCGTTCACGAGGCTGAACACGCCCTCGGGCAGCCCTGCCTCGCGGATGGCTTCGAGGATCGCGCCTGCGACCAGTTCGGAAGTGCCTGGGTGCGCCGGGTGGCCCTTGACCACCACGCAGCACCCCGCCGCCAGCGCCGAGGCGGTGTCCCCGCCCGCGACCGAGAAGGCGAGCGGGAAGTTCGACGCGCCGAACACAGCCACGGGGCCTACGGGCACGTTGCGCATCCTGAGATCGGGCTTGGGCAGCGGGGCGCGGTCGGGAATCGCGTGATCGATGCGCAGGCCCTGCCAGCCGCCGTTCTCCACCTCATCGGCAAACAGGCGCAGCTGGCCGACGGTGCGTCCGCGTTCGCCATTGAGGCGCGCTTCGGGCAGGCCGCTTTCGAGCATAGCGCGCCGCGTGAGGCTATTGCCGAGCGCGTCGATCTTGGCGGCGACCAGCCGCAGGAAGGCGGCGCGTTCCGAGAGGGGAAGGGCGGCGTAGGTGCCTTGTGCCGCCGCCGCCGCCGCACAGGCATCAGCGACGTCATCGGCAGAGCTTTCCGCAAACGCAGGCTCCAGCGCATTCCCGCTGGCGGCCTCGCGCGCGATGAAGTGGCTTGCGCCTTCGCGCCATGCGCCCGCGATCAGGTTCCGGCCGGTCAGTGTCATCATTCTCTCCCGCGTGCATTGCGAATCTCTTGTGAAAACGCCCCTTGCCATAGCGCGTTTTTCGGTCAAAGGTAGCGCTACCATAACTGGTGCGGGTTGCAACAAGCAGCCGGGGAGAGGGATCTTGGATAATGCACGGGGCGGCGCCAACATGGCGCTGATTTCCGCCATCGTGGCTGTCGCGACGATTGGCGGGTTGTTGTTCGGCTATGATAGCGGGGCGGTGAACGGGACGCAGGCGGGGCTCAAGGAAGCCTTCGCGCTCGACGATGCGGGGCTGGGCTTCACGGTGGGCTCGCTGCTGATCGGCTGTGCGGCGGGCGCTTTTCTCGCAGGCCGCCTTGCCGATGCGCTGGGTCGCAAGCGCGTGATGGTGATCGCCGCGTTGCTGTTTCTCGTCGGCGCTATCGTGCAGGGTGAGACCGACAGCCACATGCTGTTCGTGATCGCGCGCTTTGCGGGCGGCATGGCCGTCGGCGCGGCCTCGGTGCTTTCACCGCTTTACATCTCCGAAGTTGCCCCGGCCAATATCCGCGGGCGGCTGACCACGGTGCAGCAGGTGATGATCATCACCGGGCTGACGGCGGCCTTCCTCGTCAACTATTTCCTCGCGCAGGCTGCGGGCGATTCGCTTGGCGAGGTGGGCGGCCTACCCGCATGGCGCTGGATGTATCTTGCGCAGGCCGCGCCCGCGGCGGTGTTCCTGGTCGCGCTGCTGTTCATACCCGAAAGCCCGCGCTACCTCGTCAACCGCGGCCGCGAGGACGAGGCCCGCGCCGTTCTGACCCGCCTGTTCGGAGCCGCAGAGGCGGAGCGCAAGGTCGGCGAGATCCGCGCTTCCTTCGATGGCGACCACCGCCCAAGCCTGTCGGACGTGCTTGCGCCGGGCACGATTTTCCGCCCGATCGTGTGGGCCGGCATCCTGCTGGCGACCTTCCAGCAGTTCGTCGGCATCAACGTGATCTTCTACTACGGCGAGACCCTGTGGCGGCTGGCGGGCGTGTCCGAGGAAGTGGCGCTCGAGCGCAATATCATCTCGGGCCTCGCCTCGATTGCGGCAGTGCTCGCGGCGCTGGTGCTGATTGACCGGATCGGCCGCAAGCCGCTGCTGCTGATCGGCTCGGCGGGCATGGCGGCGACGCTGGGCGCGATGACCTGGGCCTTTTCGGGTGCGGGCACCGATGCGGCAGGCAACCTCTCGCTCAGCGAAAGCGCCGGCTGGATCGCGCTGGTCGCGGCCAACCTCTATGTCATCTTCTTCAACTTCAGCTGGGGCCCGGTGATGTGGGTGATGCTGGGCGAGATGTTCCCCAACCAGATCCGCGGGTCCGCGCTGGCGGTGGCGGGTCTGGCGCAGTGGGGCGCGAACTTCCTCGTGGTGCAGACCTTCCCCCTCATGGCGTCGGGGCTGGGCCTTGCGCCGACCTACCTGTTCTACACGGTGAGCGCGGCGATCAGCTTCTTCCTGGTCCAGCGTTTCATCGTCGAAACCAAGGGCAAGGAGCTCGAGGAGATGGTCGGCTGACCCTTGCGGTGGTAGCGTGGAGGCCATGATGTCAGACCCACAGAGCCCCGTGCGTGTCGTCGTCCTCGGCGGCGGCACTGCCGGGTGGATGACGGCAGCCGGGATCGCCAAGCTGCTCCCCGGCATCGCATCCGTGCAGTTGGTCGAGAGCGAGGAGATCGGCATCGTCGGGGTGGGGGAGGCGACGCTTCCCCACATCCGCGGCTTTGTCGAAAAGCTCGGGATCGACGAGGCGGCCTTCATGAAGGCGACCCACGCGACCTACAAGCTGGGGATCGACTTCCGCGACTTCGGCCGGATCGGGGAAAGCTACATTCACCCCTTCGGCTCCTTCGGCGAGGAGGTGGCAGGGGTCGGCTTTCACCACTGGTGGCTCGAGCTGTCGCGTCACGGCATGGCGCGCGAGATCGGCGACTATTCGCTCGCGGTCGCCGCCGCCAAGGCCAACCGCTTCCGCCCGCCCTCGCAGGACGACAGCCTCGCCTCGACCTATGGCTATGCCTACCAGTTCGATGCGACGCTGTTCGGCCCCTTCATGCGTGATTTCGCACGCGGGATCGGGGTGGAGCGGCACGAGGGCCGTGTCGTCGGTGTCGAGCGCGATGCGCTCAGTGGCGATGTCGTTGCCCTGGCGCTGGCCGATGGTCGGCGGATCATGGGCGATCTGTTCGTCGACTGCTCGGGCTTCCGCTCGATCCTGCTCGGGCAGGAGCTGGGCGAGGCATGGGAGGACTGGACGCACTGGCTCCCCTGCGACCGCGCAGCGGCGATGCCCTGCACCCATGCGACCGAGGACCTGCGCCCCTACACCACCGCAACCGCCATGCCCGCCGGGTGGCGCTGGCAGATCCCGCTCCAGCACCGCATGGGCAACGGCTACGTCTTCTCAAGCGCGCACATCTCCGAGGAGCAGGCCTGCGAGGCGATCATCGCCAGTGCCGAGGGCACGCCGCTTGCGACCCCGCGCATCCTCAAGTTCCGCCCCGGCCGGCGGTCGCGATCGTGGAGCCACAATGTCATCGGCGTGGGGCTGGCGAGCGGGTTCCTCGAGCCGCTTGAATCGACGTCGATTTATCTCGCGCAAATGGCGATAACCTATCTGATCGAGCTGTTCCCCACCGGGGGCGCCGTCGACCCGCGCGACCGCGACGAGTTCAACCGGCTGGTCGACATGGAATACGACCGCGTGCGCGACTTCCTGATCCTCCATTACCACGCCACCACCCGCGACGATTCCGAGTTCTGGAACCATGTGCGCACCATGCAGGTGCCGGACAGCCTCGCAGGCAAGCTCGAGCTGTGGCGCCGCGCGGCCAGGATCGAGAAGTATTCCGATGGGCTGTTTTACGATGCCAGCTGGATCGCGGTCTATGTCGGGCAGGGGATGCTGCCCGAGGCGCATGATCCGCGCGCAGGCATGATCGCGGCGGACGCCTTGGCACGCGCCACCGAGCGGCTGCGCATGGCGGTGACGGGCGAGGTTGCGGCCATGCCCGGCCACCGCGACTACCTGATGCGCGAAGCCGCGCGGCTTGCCGAGGCGGCGTGAGCGCTCCGCGCGAGCCCTTGCGCCGAATTGTCGTCGCAGGCGGCGGGCAGCTCGGCATTCTCGCCGCCATCGCCCTGCGCCGCGCATGCCCCGCGTGCGAGGTGGTGGTCGTGGGCGGCGACCCCGGCCCCGCCTCCTTCGCCGATGCCTCGCCTACCGCGATGCCCTTCACCAACAAGCTGCATGACCGGCTGGGGATCGCCGAAGAGCAGATCGTCGCTCGCGCGGGCGGCTCCTACCGCCTTGTCGCGCGATATGCGGGCTGGGACGCCGCGGGGCAGGGCGGGGTGGTCGCTTATGGCGAGGCGCTCGACCCCGCGCTCAAGACCGCCTTCGCGCGCGACTGGGGCAAGGTGCGGCTGCCGGGCGCGGGCGCGCCGCCTGCGGGAAGCCTTGCCGAAGTGCTCGCCGCCGCGGGCCGCTTCGCGCCGCCCCCGCCGGGCGAGCCGACCCCGATATCCTCGGTGGACTATGCCCTGCGCTGGCACCCGGCCGCCTACCGCGATCTGCTGATCGCCGCCGCCGAGGCGCTGGGCGTGGGCTATGTCGCTGGCACCATCGACCGCATCGAGGCAGGAGAGGGAGACGCCATCCGCGCCGTCGGCATTGCGGGGCAGGGCGAGATCGCGGCGGATTTCTTCCTCGATTGCACCGGGCCGCAGGCGGCGCTCCTCGCCGCGCACCCGCGTTTCGCCTTCACCGACTGGTCGGCGAGCCTGCCGACCCGCCACGTCTATATCGGCGAGCCGACCGCGCCGCTGATCGCGCTCGAAGACCGCCTGACGCTCACCCGCTCCGGCTGGGTCAGCGAGGTCGCGGGGCTCGACGGGCGGCGCCCCATGCTCGGCACGCCCGCGCCGCTCGCCCGCGCCGAGGCCGAGGCGCTGCTGGGCGCGCGGGCGCTGGGGGCGGTGGCGCTGACGCCGGGGCGGGCAGAGGCGCCGTGGCTCGGCAATGTCGTCGCGCTCGGCGATGCGGCGGCGCGGTTCGAGCCTTTGGGGCCGCTCCACCTCGACCTCGCCCACCGCCAGCTCGCGCTGCTGATCGAGATGCTGCCGGGCCGCGACATCAACCCGCTGGAGCGCGACGAATACAACCGCCGCTCGGTGATGATGATGGAGGGGGTGCACGAGGTGCTCGCGCTGCATTTCGCCAGCATCCGGGCGCAAGCCGTGTTCGGCGCTCGGCCGCTCCCCGGCCGGCTCGCTGCCGTCATCGACCAGTTCGCGCGGCGCGGCCGCATCCCGTTTCGCGAGGAGCTGCCGCTCCTGTCGCAGGAGCAGTTCGCCCTGCTCGTCGCGCTCGGCTGGACGCCCGGTCTGCCGCCCGCTGCACTGGCTGCCGATGCTGCGGAGGAAGCCCGCGCCCGCGCTGCCTTCGCGGCCGAGGCCGAGGCCGCACTCGCCTTTGCGCCGCCCTACGACCAGTGGCTCGCGCGCGTCAGAGCGAATCCCGGATAATCTCCTTCATCTGCGCGAACAGCGAAGGCGAGGGAGGCCCGATCACCCCCTTGGCATGGGGCGGCAGGTGTGCCGAGGGATCGCCCGCGCTCTCGAACACGTAATAGTCGATGATCCCGCGCCACACCGCTTTCTGTTCGGGCGGCAAGTGGCGGAAGGCGAGTATAGCGTGGAGCAGCGCCTCGTAGGGGCTGCCGATCCCCTGGGGCTGGCCGGGGGTCCACCAGTAATTGACCAGCATGCTGATGGGCGAAAGGCTCTCGACCGCGTGCCACCAGCCGTAGGGGATGTAGATTGCATCCCCCGGCTGGAGCGTCCCCACCTGCGCATCGCGCGCGGCCTCGGCAAAGCGCGGGTAGCGCGCGAGATCGGGCGCGTGGGGATCGACCATGCTCACCGGAATGCCTGCCGGGGTGAGCTCGAAGGGGCCGGGATAGAGGTTGACTATATGCTCGGGCGGAAACAGCGTGAATCGCCGCTCGCCCGCCACGCAAGCCGCGACATTCTCCTTGGCGTCGTAATGCGTGCCGACCTTGATGCGGTTGCCGATCCAGATCTTCGCGGGCACGTCGGGCAGCAGCGCGAGCCGGTTGTCGCGCACGAATGCCGGCAGCAGGCTCGGCAAGTCCTCCGATTGCACCGCCATCGCGGGCGGCTGGGGATGGGTGGCGGCGCTGAACAGGTCCTTGAGGAACAGCTCGAACCGCCCGCTCCCGCGCATGAAATTGAGCCGCATCAGGTCGGGCGTATAGAAGAACCTCCCGCCTTCCGAGGGCGGGGCGGCGATCGCCTGAACCGGGCGGACGGAGGGTTCGCGACTGAGATAGGCGACAATCGCCTCGTCGCCCGCGCGCGCGGCGGCAACCGCGGGCCAGTCCGCCACCTGCCCGCGCAGCACCACGGGCTGGGCGCCTGCGCGGATCGCGGCAAAGCGCGCGTCGTCGACGGGGCCGGCCATTTCCGCCGTCGCGCGCGGGGCGGGGAGATCGGTCATGCAGTGAGGTAGTCTTCGGCCGGGATCGCCCCGCCATTGGCGCGCAGGAATTCGGCCTGCGTCGGCAATTGCGTCACGGTCTGCGCAATCGCGCTACGGATATGCGCGAGCCGGGTGCGGGTCTCGGCCGGATCGAGCATCCACGCCGCCGGATGGTAGCCCTGCGGCGCGACGCCCTGCGAGAGCATCACCGACAGCCAGCTGTCTTCGGTGAAAAGCTCGTTGTTCTCGCGGATGATCCGTCCGGAGGATGTAAACAATTCGAGCTTTTCCTTCAGGCTGTCGGGCGGGGGGAGATTGCGGCAATAGCGCCAGAATTCCGAATCGTCGCGCTCGGACTGGCGGTAGTGGAGCACGAGGAAATCGCGGATGTTGCGGTATTCGCGTTCCGTCTCGAGGTTGAAGCGTTCGCGCTCCACCGGCGAGAAGCCCGTGTCGGGAAACAGCGCCATCAGCCGCGCGATGCCCGATTGCACCAGATGGATCGAGGTCGATTCGAGCGGTTCGAGGAAGCCCCCGGCAAGCCCCAGCGCCACCACGTTCTTCTCCCAGCCCCGCGCCCGGTGCCCGGCCTTGAAGGCCAGCTGGTTGGGCTGGGCGAGCGGCTTGCCGTCGAGGTTCGCCAGCAGCAGATCGGTCGCCGCCTGACGTTCGATATGGGCGGACGAAAAGACATGCCCGTTGCCGATGCGGTGCTGGAGCGGGATGCGCCACTGCCATCCGGCGGGGCGGGCCGTGGAGCGGGTGAGCGGTTCGTTCGCGCCGCCCAGCTCGCAGGGGATCGCGACCGCCGAATCGCAGGGGAGCCACTTGCTCCAGTCGGCGAAGGGCACGCCCAGCGTCTGCCCCAGCAGGAGTGATCGGAAGCCCGAGCAGTCGATGAACAGCTCGCCAGTCACCGCGCGCCCGTCTTCGAGCGCCACGGCGGTGACGAAGCCGGTCTCGCCATCCTGCCGCACCTCGGTGATCCGCCCTTCGACGCGCACCGCGCCCGCGCTTTCCGCATAGCGCCTGAGGAAGCGCGCATAGCGGCCCGCGTCGAACTGGAAGGCGTAGGCCAGCTTCGACAGCGGCGAACGCGGGTTGTCAGGGCGCGGCCAGCCGAACCGGCCCGCCTTGGCCGCCACCGCCGCGACAGAATAGTCGTCGATTCGCGCAGCCTCGCCCAGCTGTGCCCCGCGCAGGAAGAAGTGCTGGAACTCGATCCCCAGCATGTTGAGACCGAAGCTGCCGAAGGGGTGGACGTAGGAATGTCCCGGCCGCAGCCAGTCGACGAATTCGATGCCCAGCTTGTAGGTCGCGCGGGTCTCGCGAATGAAGGTCATCTCGTCGAGGCCGAGCAGGCGGTTGAAGTCGATGATCTGCGGGATCGTCGCCTCGCCCACGCCGACCGTGCCGATCGCCTCGCTTTCGACGAGCGTCACCGACAGGCCCGGCAGCTGGCCGAGCACGCGGACGATCGCGGCCGCCGTCATCCACCCGGCAGTGCCCCCGCCGACGACGACAATCCTGGTGACCGGCGGCGCACTCATGCGACCACGGCCTGAGGGGCCACGTGCCAGCTTCCCGATTGCCGCAGGAAATCGCCAAGCGCGGGCAGGCGCGCGGCGACATCGGCATAGGCGGCGCGCATCTGCGCCATGGCCGCGGCGACCTTGGCCTCGTCGAGCGTGTCGGCGATCGGATCATGGCGTTCGGGCCAGATGTTCTGCCCCAGCATCACCGCCACCCAACTCGGCTGCGCGAAGAGCTCGGCGTTCTCGCGGAATACCCGGCCGCGGTGGCGCCACATGTCGATCTTGTGGGCGAGGCTGTCGGGTATGCTCATATGCTGCACATAGCGCCAGAACTCCGAATCCTCGCGCTGCGTCGCCTTGTAATGGAGAATGATGAAGTCGCGCACGTCCGCGTATAGGTCATGCATCCCGCGGTTGTATTCATCGCGCTCGGCGGCGCGGATCGGCAGGTCGGGGAACAGCGCGAAGAGGCGTTGCAGCCCGTTCTGGATGAGGTGGATCGAGGTCGATTCGAGTGGCTCGATGAAGCCTGAGGACAGCCCCAGCGCCACGACATTGTGGTTCCACGCCTTGCGCCGCATGCCGGTGAGGAAGCGAATCGCCCGAGGTTCGGCGAGCGGCTCGGTTTCCAGATGCGCCAGCAGGATGGCGCGTGCCTCGTCCTCGCCCATGAAGGCGCTCGAATAGACATGGCCGTTGCCGGTGCGGTGCTGGAGCGGGATGCGCCATTGCCAACCGGCGGAGTGGGCGGTGGCGCGAGTAAAGGGATCGGGCGGGCCGGGCGAGCGAGTCGGCACCGCGAGCGCGCGGTTCATGGGGAGCCAGCGGCTCCAGTCCTCGTAACCGGTTTCCAGCGCCTCCTCGATCAGCAGCCCGCGGAAGCCCGAGCAGTCGATGAACAGGTCGCCGGCGATGGCCGTACCGTTCTCCAAGGTGACGCTGGTAACATCGCCGGATTCGCCGTCGCGGGTGACGTGGGTGATCTGACCCTCGATGCGCGTGACGCCCTGGCGTTCGGACAGGCGGCGCAGGTAGGCAGCGTAGAGGCCGGCGTCGAAGTGATAGGCATAGGCGATTTCGCGCACCGCCGACTGGGCCCCTGCTGCGGGCCGAGCGAATCGCCCCTGGCGTGCGGCGGCGGTGCACATCGAATAGTCGCCGATATCGCCAGCGCCGCCGAGGCCCGAGCGCGCATGCTCGCGCAGCCACAGCTGGTGGAAGGCGATGCCGTGGAGGTCCTGGCCATAGGTGCCGAAGGGATGGAAGTAACGATCGCGCTGCCGCCCCCAATTGACGAATTCGATCCCCAGCTTGGCGGTGCCGCGCGTCTCGCGCAGGAATTCATCCTCGGGAATGTCGAGCATCGCGTTGAACGAGCGGATCGGCGGGATTGTCGCCTCGCCCACGCCGACCGTGCCGATGGCATCGGATTCGATCAGGGTGATCGTCCGGCGACCATCGTTGAAGAAGCGCGAGAGCGCCGCAGCCGCCATCCATCCGGCGGTGCCGCCGCCGACGATCACGACCCGCGCAAGGCGGCCCGCGTTACCGATACCATTGCTCTTTCTCATCCCGTTCCGATCCTATCGCAGCGGGGCGTTGTTGGCAAATTGCCACACTTCCCCTGCAAAAATGCGAAGACCTATTGTCAAGCCGCCCGAGCCTCGATAATCCAAGCTCCCACAAGAGGGCAAGCTATCTGCGAATAAATGATAGCGCTAACATGGGGAGGGATCTTATGCGCACTTCGATGCAGCCGCGTGGCGTTGGGGCCGGTGGCCGCCAGCCGTGGTACAAGAGCTTGTTGCGCGCCGGGGCTTCGGCTCTCGTCGTCAGCAGCGCAATCGGCGCCAGTGCCGCTTTCGCGCAGGACCAGGCTGAGGCCGAACCCGAAGCGCAGGACACCGTCGCAGCCGAAGAGCCTGCCACCGAGATTATCGTCAGCGGTTTGCGCCAGTCGCTCGCCAATGCGCAGGCCTTGAAGCGTGATGCCGACACCGTGGTCGATGCGATTACGGCGCAGGATATCGGCGCGCTGCCCGACCGCTCGGTCACCGAAGCGCTCCAGCGCGTCCCCGGTGTCGCGATCAACCGCTTTGCCGGCTCGAACGACCCCGACCACTTCTCGGTCGAAGGCTCGGGCGTGGTGGTGCGCGGCCTCAATTTCGTGCGCTCCGAATTCAACGGCCGCTCGGCCTTTGCCGCCGGTGTCGGCGGCCAGGCGCTGAACTTCGCCGACGTCCCGGCCGAACTGCTCGGATCGGTGATCATCAGCAAGAACGCCACCGCCGAGACCATCGAGGGCGGCCTGGCGGGCACCGTCAATCTCGTCACCCGCAAGCCCTTCGACAGCAATGGCTTCAAGGCGGCCTTCACTGCCGAAGCGAACTATGGCGACTTCCGCAAGGAATGGACGCCGACCCTGTCGGGCCTGGTCAGCAACACCTGGGACACCGACAAGGGGCGTTTCGGCCTGCTGGCGAGCGCCTCCTTTTCGCGCATCAAGAGCCGCGCGGACGGGCTTCAGGTTGCCAACTACCAGACCCGTGACGGACGACTGGTCAGCGCCGCCAACGCTGATGGCGTGCGCGTCTGCCGCAATCCGCTGCCGGGCACGACCGACACCTTCACGCTGCCCGGTGGCGGGGCGCAGTGCGGCAACTTCGGCGCGGCCGGTGCCGATGGCTTTGCCGACTATGCCGCCAGCCGCGTGGCCCCGGTGGGCGGCCAGTTCCGCACCCAGGAATTCGACCGCGAGCGCTTCGGGATCGCGGCTTCGGCGCAGTTCGAATCGATCGACGGCAAGACCCTGATCACCGCCGAATTCATTCGCTCGGCCTCGACCAATGCGTGGGGCGAATACACCTTCGAGACCGCGCCCGACCTCGCCGAATACTCGACCTATCCGCTCGGCTGCCAGCAGAACGATGCCGGGCCCAACCGGATCAACCCCGATGGCAGCCTGGGCGATCCGACCCCGCGTGCGCAGTGCCCGGTGGGCGGGTTCACCGACTACATCTACAACGAAAGCGGGTTGTTCCAGTCCGGCTACATCGTCAACGCCTCGAATGGTTGGCGCGGCGATCCGAACGCGTCGCCCTTCACGCCGATCGGGGGCTTGCAGCAATCGCTTGCCCGTCGTCAGGTCAACGACGAGGTCACCAACGAGGACTGGTCGATCAACCTGCGCACCGAACTGACCGACCGCCTTACGGTCGAGCTCGACGCGCAATATGCGACCTCGCGCAAGCAGAACCTCGACTTCAGCGTGTTCGGGTCTTCCTTCGCCGACCAGGAGCTCGACATCTCGGGCGATCTGCCGGTGATCATCCCGCGCAAGCCGCAGTTCCTCGGCTACACCTGGTCCACCCCGGGCGCCGATCTCGCAGGGGCGACCGAGGCGCAGTACTTCGGCGATCCGCGCTTCCAGTTCTGGCGCGCGGCGATGGATCACATCGAGGATTCGACCGGCACGCAATATGCCTTCCAGGCCGACTTCGGCTATGAGTTCGATGACGATGCCTTCCTGCGGAAAGCCAAGTGGGGCGCGCGTTATCAGGACCGTGACCAGACGGTGCGCTACACCACCTATAACTGGGGGATGCTGAGCGAGACGTGGTCGGGCAGCCGTCCGGTCAACTTCGCCGATACGCCCGCGGATCTTTCGCAGCGCTATGATTTCCCGAACTTCTTCCGCGGCAAGGTGCCGGGCCCTCCGGGCGCGTTCTACTATGCCGGCGACCTGATTGGCGATTACGAAGGCGCTGTTGCCGACTTCCAGTCGATCCAGAACCAGGCCCGCGCTCTCGGCGCCTCGCCGACCTGGGTTCCGGCTTCGGGACGCCAGAACGCGATTGCCGGAACGCCTTACCTTCCGGCGGAAATCCAGCCGATCGCGCAGCAGGATACGGCCGCCTATCTGCAGCTCGATTTCGGCAGCGACGACCTGTTTGGCGGGGTGCGCCTGTCGGGCAATGTCGGGATCCGTTACGTCAATACCAGCATCCGCTCGCAAGGCTCGATCGGCGTGCCGAGCCAGCAGGCGTTGAACATCCTCGAACCCTTCGCGGTGCGCTGCGCCGCGGTGGTGCCGCCGGGTGCGCCTCCGGGCACGCTGCCGCAGACGCCGGGCGGGGTCTGCAACCTCGGAGCGGCGGGCTATGCCCAGCTCCAGACATTCTCGGGTGATGGCGTATCGTTCCTCAACGTCGCCGATGTCAGCTACGATTTCTGGCTGCCGAGCCTCAACCTCAAGTTCGGCCTCTCGGACGACGTGATCCTGCGCTTTGCTGGATCGAAGGTGATGACCCGTCCCGACAACTCCTATGTCAGGAACTTCCTGAACATCGGTCTGGGGTCGAGCGGCGAGCTGACGGCAGAAGCGGGCAACCCCTTCATCCGTCCGGCCACCGCATGGCAGTTCGACGTCAGCCTCGAATGGTACTTCGATACGGTCGGCTCGCTGACGCTCAACGGGTTCTACAAGGACATCAACGACTTCTTCTTCCAGGAGATCACCAGCCGTGAAGTTACCAGCAATGGTATCACGCGTGACGTGCTGGTGCGGGGCCCTGCCAACTTCGACGAGAACGGCAAGATCAAGGGCTTCGAGCTTGCCTATCAGCAGACCTATGATTTCCTGCCCAAGCCGTTCGACGGGCTGGGGATTGCGGCCAACTACACCTATATCGAGAGCGAGGGCCTGCCCAACACCTTCCTCAACACGGGTGAGCCGGTCAATCCGTCGACCATCCCGCCGGGCAACCTGCCGCTCGAGCAGCTTTCCAAGCACAACGTCAACGCGACGATCTTCTACGAGAAGGGCCCGGTCTCGGTGCGTGCCGCCTATAACTGGCGCTCGCGCTTCCTGCTCACCCCGGCCGACGTGATCTTCCCGTTCTACTCGATCTTCAACGAGGCGACCGGGCAGCTCGATGCGTCGATCTTCTTCAACGTCACGAAGAGCATCCGGGTCGGCGTGCAGGGGGTCAACCTGCTGGACGAGGTGA
This sequence comes from Erythrobacter sp., assembly GCF_023653175.1. Classification (GTDB taxonomy): domain Bacteria; phylum Pseudomonadota; class Alphaproteobacteria; order Sphingomonadales; family Sphingomonadaceae; genus Erythrobacter. The sequence continues at coordinate 12,814 of NZ_JAMNXL010000071.1, forward strand.
CCCGGACGACGCAGGCCTACACCGGCGATCCTTCGGTGCTGGCCCCCCGTTCGTTCTTCATGAACGACCGGCGCTTCTCCTTCATCGTGCGCGGTAACTTCTAAACGCCCGCGCGGGTCCTAACGGCTCCCCAGGGAAAGGGCCCCCCGGCACAATGCTGGGGGGCCCTTTTCGTTTGGGCGTTGGCCAAGCCCAGGGGCGGGCACAAAAAAAGGGCCCGGGCATCGGTGCCCGGGCCGCGAGGGTTCCGTCGGCGAGAGGATCAGCCGGCGGCGCTAAAGACGTTGGCCAGCGCGGTGCGCAGCGGCTTGGCGCGGTAGGTGCTGTCATAGGGCGTGCCGCGCACCTCGAGCCCGTCGGCGCGCTTGGCAGGATCGAACCCTTGCAACCAGTTGAAGCGGTCGACCATCCCCCAGGCGAGCACATCGTCGAGGTGCGCGCCGTAATCGAGCATCACCTCGAAATAGCGCCGCGCGAAATCGGCGACCTTCTCGTCGCGCTGGGCGATATTGCCGGGGAGCGCCTTGTCCTTGACGTCGAATTCGGTGATCAGCAGCCGGTATCCCATGCCGGTGACCTCGTCGAGGAACCGCCGCCATTCGCGTTCGGCATAGGGGCCGACGCCGGTCGCGGGGTCGATCGCAAAGATCTCGATATGCGACTGGATCCCCAGCGCATCGACCGGCGTGCCGCGCTTCCTGAACCCCTCGAGCAGACGCAGCACATCGGCGCAGTGCTTGAGGTGCTGCGGTTCCCAGCTCATGTAATCGTTGTAGACGAGCTGTTCGTTCGGCAGCTCGGCGCGCGCGGTGTGGAAGGCGAGGTCGAGCACCGCCTCGGGGCTGCCCATCGCGCGGGAGAGGCTGGTCTCGATGGTGGCGTTGCGATCATGGTCGATCGCCTCGTTCACCACATCGTAGCTCTGGATCACGCCCTTGTAGCGGCGGGTGACGGTCTGGATGTGCTCGGTCAGCAGCCGCTCGGCCTCGCGCACCGGGGTCGCGCCGAAGTCGTAGGTGTTGAGCCAGTTCGGGAACCACTGCGGGCGGTGCCACAGCAGGGTGTGGCCGCGTACCGCGATGGCGTTGGTCTGCGCCCAGCGGACGATCTCGTCCATCCGGTCGAAGCTGTAGACCGTGGGCGCGGGGCGCACCGCCTGCCACTTCATCTCGTTCTCGGGGACGACGATGCCGCATTCGCCCTTCACAATCGCGGTGTAGTCCGGGTTCTGCACGGAGCCGGCATTGGTGGTTCCGGGGATCGAGGCAATCGCGCTCCCGAACTTGCGGCCCCTGCGTGCAGCAAGCGCGTTTAGGCCCGGCGAGGGCGCGCCGGTGGGTGCGGGCGCGGGCGGATTCGTGCTGACGGGGGCAGGGGCGGGGTTGGTCGACCCGCCGCCGCAGCCGACCAGTGGCAGTGCGGCAAGCGTGGTTCCGATTGCGCCCAGCGCATCGCGGCGAGAGATGGTCACGGCTGCACCTCCAGCTTGACGGTCTGCAATTCGGCCGAGTTCGCGCCGGTCAGGATCGCGAAGGTGCCCGGTTCGGTGACGCGCTTCATCTCGGTGTTCCACATGGCGAAGGCGCGCGGTTCGATGGCAATCGCCACGTCGCGGGTCTCACCGGGCTGGAGCGTCACGCGCTTGAAGCCGACCAACTCCTTCACCGGACGGGTGACCGAACTGATCTCGTCGCGCAGATAGACCTGCACCACTTCGTCGCCCGCGCGGGTGCCGGTGTTGGTGACGCGCACCGTCACCGTCACGCCTTCGCCCGGCTTGATCGTGGCCGCCGAAAGCTGCGGCGCGGCAAGGCTGAAGGTGGTGTAGCTGAGGCCCCAGCCGAACGGGTAGAGCGGCGTCACCTCGTCGAACAGGTAGCCGCGCCGCGCGCTCGGCTTGTAATTGTAGAAGTTCGGCAGCTGGCCGACATTGCGCGCGGTCGAAACCGGCATCTTGCCGCCCGGGTTGACCTTGCCGATCAGCGCGTCGGCAATCGCGGTGCCCTGCTGCTCGCCCGCATACCAGGTCTCGAGGATCGCATCGGCCTCGGCGGCGATGGTCGGATAGCTCGGCGGGCGGCCGTTGATCAGCACCACCACGACCGGCTTGCCCAATGCCTTCATCGCCTTGAACAGATCATTCTGCTCGCCGACGAGGTCGAGGCTGGTGCGGTCGCCCAGGTGATTGGCGGCCCAGCCCTCGCGGCTGGTCTTCTCGGTATCGCCGATGAACAGGACGATGGTGTCCGCGCCCTTGGCGACCTCGACCGCTTCGGCGATGCGCTGGCGGTTCTCGGCCGGGTCGGCGAGCACCACCTTGTCGTCCCACCAGTCGCTGTCGCCGTCGATGATCTCGACGCCCAGCGCGTGGACGACGTTGGCCTTGCCCGCCACCGCCGCGCGGATGCCCTGCAGCGGGGTGACGCTGGCGCGCGGTTCGCCGTAATAGCCGCCGAAGCGCGCGACATCGGCATTTGGGCCGATCACCGCGATGGTCGGCTTCTTGCCCGAGGCGCCGCCGGGCAGGGCCAGCGGCAGCGCGCCGTTGTTCTTGAGCAGCACCAGCGAGCGCTCCGCCGCCTTCCTGGCGAGCGCGACGCCCTCGGCCCCGTTCGACTGGCGCGCCTTGGCGAGGTTGGGCCAGGGGTTCTCGAACAGCCCGGCGTTGAACTTCATGGTGAGCAGCCGCCGCACCGCATTGTCGATCTCGGCCATCGACACGCGGCCTTCCTTCACACTGGTCGCAAGCGTCTTGAAGCCCGCGCCCTCGGGCAGGTCGACATCGACGCCCGCCTTCAGCGCAATTTCGCCCGCCCCCGCGAAATCGGGGGCGATGTGGTGGATGCGGGCCATGTCCTCGATGGCGTAGTAGTCCGAGACCACCGCGCCCTCATACCCCCACTCGCCGCGCAGAACGTCCTGCAGCAGCCACTTGTTGGCGTGGCTCGGCACGCCGTCGATCTCGTTGTAGCTCGCCATCACCGCATCGATCGCAGTGCGGGTCACCACCTGTTCGAAGGGCGGGAAGAACATCTCGCGCAAGGTGCGTTCGCTGATCTGGGCGGGGGCGACGTTGTTGCCGCTCTCGGGCTGGCCGTGGCCGGTCATGTGCTTCAATGTCGCCATCACCTTGCCCGGCGCGAGCTTGCGGGTGGTGCCCACGCCCATCAGCCCCTCGACCGAGGCGACGCCCATCTCGCCGACCAGGAACGGATCCTCGCCGAAGGTTTCCTCGATCCGGCCCCAGCGCGGATCGCGGGCGACATCGACCACCGGGGAGAGCACCAGATGCACCCCGCGCGCCGAGGTCTCATCGGCGATCAGGGCGTTGATGTCGCGGATCAGGTCAGGGTCCCAGCTGCTCGCAAGCCCGATCGCCTGCGGGAAGGCGGTCGCGTCCTTGGCGGCGAGGCCGTGGAGCGATTCCTCGTGGAACAGGATCGGGATGCCGAGCCGGGTCCGCTCCATCGCCCACTTCTGCGCGGCGATGACGTAGGCGACCGATTCCTCGATGCTGCGCCGCCCGACCTGGCGCGGGCTCGAGGGCCCGCTGCGATCCGAAGGCCGGGCGATCTGGCCGATCCCGTCGGGATAGACGGTGGCCGCCTTGGCAGGGTCGAACACGTCGCCGGTGCTCTGGATCTTGCCCTTGCTGTCCCACACGGTGATGATCTGGGCGATCTTCTCTTCGAGCGTCATGCGGGCGAGAAGATCCTCGACGCGTTCTTCGACCGGCAGGGCGGCGTTCCAGTAGGGCGCGTCCTTCATCGCGCGTTCGACCTTGATGACAGCCGGCTTGCTCTGGGCCTGGACTGCTGGTGCCGCGACCACGCCAAACGCCGCCAGACACACCCCCGCCGCCAGCGCGGCCCGCTTGATCCCGTTCATCAGATGTCCCTCTCCCTGGGCACGACGGCTTGACTGGCCGCGTGTTTGTGGTAGCGCTACCATGATGAGAGGGAGAGGGCTTGTCAACCGGCTTGCGATGATCCTTGCTGCCATGCTGGCGGCAGCCCCCCTGCATGCCGAGGACGGCTATGCCCTGTGGCTGCGCCATGCGCCGCTGGAGGGCGAGGCGCTGGCGGACTTGCGCGCAGCCGCCCCGATCGTGCCCGTGATCGTTGGCGGGCCGGACAGCCCGACGCTCGCTATCGCCGAGGCCGAACTGCGCCGCGGGCTTGCCGGACTGCAGGGCTACGAGCGCCCGCGCCTGGCCGGCGATTCGGTCGA
>NZ_JAMNXL010000072.1 GCF_023653175.1 Erythrobacter sp.
AAGGCGGGGTCTTCGGCCAGCTTCAGATCGCGCGCCACCCGTTCGGCCAGCGCGCGGCTGCGCAGGATGCCGAACTGGGTCTGGAGATATTGGTCATCATTGCGGAAGCGCTGCTGCGGCTGGTTGCGGCTGCCGAGGATCTGCGCGGGCTGGGCGTTGATCTGCAAGGTGGCCTCGGCGCGATATTCGCGGGTCGCCAGCAGGGTGAAGATGATCGCGAGTGCGATCGCCAGGCCGAGCGTGCCCAGCACCAGCCAGCGATGCCGCAGCACCACCTTGAGGGCCATGTCGATATCGACGAGCGATGCGCCCGGGGCGGGCTGTTCGGTCGCTGCCCCCCCTGCCCGCGCGAAAGAGAGTCCGCCCAGCCGCCGCTGCTCGCGGGTTTCGCCGGCTTCGCGCGCGATTCCCGCCCCGATCTCGGTCACTCGTCGCAAGCTCCCATGATAGCGGCGTCCCGCTTTGCGTGTGACGGAATGGCAGGGATGCCATCCGAGGTAAAGTGGCAAAACCGGCTGATCACAAGGTTATACGGAGATGTCGGGGATCATCCTGCGGGGCCTCGGATTGGCCCGCGGCGGGGGCTTGCGCGGCCTCGTCCCGGCGCGCAGCGATGATGCCGGCCGCAGCTGCCAGCAGGGCGAGGGCCGCCGTGCGCAGCGGATAATCAACCAGCGAATGCGCCAGCACCACCCCGAGCATGATGACCCCTGCCCGCGCGCCGGCGCAGCCGGGCCCGCCGCGCCAGGCGGCGAAGGCAGCCACCGCCCACCAGCCGATCGCCGCCAGCACCAACGCTGCGCCCGGCGCGCCATATTCGAGCAGCACCTCGGCATAATCATTGTGGGCGTGGTTGCGGTATTCCGGGGTTGTCACAGCCGGATCCTCGTGATGCTGGTAGACCCGAAGGAAGCTGCCGCCCCCGCTGCCGACAGGAAAGTGGTCGCGCGCGGCTTCGAGCGTGGTGACAATGATGAACGGGCGCTGCTGCTCGATCCCGCCCGGCGCAGGCGCAGCCGGGGCGATCGCAAGCCACAGTCCGGCCGCCGCGCCGAGCGCCGCGCCTGCCCCCAGCAGCGCGAGCCAGGGGGCCCGTGCGCGTGCCGGGGCATGGATTGCAGCGAGGCTGACCGCGGCCGCGACAATGGCAAGGCCGATGCCCGCTCTCGACCCGGTGAGCACCGGGCCGCCCGTCAGGATCGCTGCCAGCACGCCGCCGCGCCAGCGCTTGTCCCGCCCCGCCAGCAACACCGCACAGGGGATAGCCATCACCAGCAGCGTGGCAAGGTGGTTGCGGTTGGCGAACAGCCCTGTCGCCTTGCCGGGGTTGGTGATGGCATAGGGCTGGAGCACCGTGCCCTCGCCGTCGAGCAACTGCATGATCCCGAGCAGGATGGAACCGATCGCCACTACCACCACTGCCGCCAGCGCCCGCTGCACCCCGCGCGGAGAGGCGGCGGCGAACAGCGCCAGCCCGGCCGCCGGCACGAGCAGGCTGGCGAGCACTGCCAGTGTCGCGTCGGGATCGAGCGAGAGCGGCATCCACGGCAGCGCCGCGCCCGCCAAGGCGAAGCCCTCTGCCACCGCGCCGCGCTGCGGCAGCTGCGTCCAGAGCGAGGGCGGGAGCGGGATCAGCTGGAGGATCGGCAGGCAGACAGCTGCTGCCCCCAGCGCCAGCAGGGCGCGCGGGACAGGCAGGGCAGCGCGCGATGCGATCAGCACGAGGAGCAGGATCGCCGCGAGCCACTGGAGCACGAGATTGGCCCAGATCCCGCCCGAACTCGATCCGCCCAGCACCAGAGCGCAGAGCACAAAGGCTGGCGCAAGCCAGTCGGACAGGATGGGACGATTCACTGCGCCATCATCGGCTTGTGCGATACGTGGAGCGGTGCCTCAAACTCAGGCGACCGCGCGCGGATGATCAGGGGCTGCTGGAGCCGGCGCCCGCAGCAACCGCCACGCCGACGGCCACGACACCGACGCCGGCGACCACCGGAAGGGCATCCCCACCCAGAAAGCCGCCTTCCTCACCGCCCGCGGGGCAGCCGTTGCCGGCGCTGTCGGGGACGCAATCCTCCGCCTGTGCGGCAGCCAGACCGAGCACGGCGCGGTTGTTGAGCTGGCCGAATTCGACCGGCTTCACCGGCGCGAAGGGCACCGCAGTCGCCGCAACGGCACCGGCGGCGCTGCCCAAGGCGAGCACCCCAATCATCAGTCCGGCGATGGTCTTGCGCATGGTGGCACCCTCTGTTCGGTCAGCGTGTATCGGATCAGGATAGCCTTACTATCCTTCAACTCTTTAGTTTCTATCACCTTGCCGCACCCGGCGCAACCGGATAGGGGGATCAACGGAAGGGCTGGAAGAGCGCGACGAGCGGGAGCGTCTGGATCAGCAGCGTCCATGTCGCGCTGAGCGAGGAGCCGTCGACCACGACGATGTCGTCCGGATAGATCGCGGGGTCGTCCATCTTGCCGTCGCGAATCGATTCGATATCGAAGCTCGCCGCCATGCGCTGGCCTTCGATCGTGCGGAACACCACCACGCGGTGCGGATTGGCGCCCTGCGCCGTGCCGCGCGCCATCGCGATGGTCTGGAGCAGCGAGACCTGACCCGTCACGGGGTAGAGGCCGGGCTGCACCACCGACCCGTCGACCGTGATCAACCGGGCCACGGGGGTCTTGAGCATGACCTGGACGTCCGGGCTCTGCAGGTAGCGCGCGCCGAGCGCTGAGGCGATGTCGGTCTCCAGCTGGTCGGCGGTCTTGCCCGCGGCGACGAGCGCACCGATCAGCGGCACCTTGATGCGCCCGGTGTTGTCCACCACCTGCTCGCCCGAGAGGTCGGCGACCCGGTAGACCTTGACCTCGATCACGTCGCCCGGGCCCAGCACCGTGGGCAGCTGCGGCAGCTTGTTGGCGAGCGGATCGGGCGCGGTGAAACCGGGCGGGTCATAGGGAATGTCCCCCCCGCGCCCGGCACAGGCGGCCAGCACCACGGCCAGCAGCGCTGCCGAGACAATCCGGCAGAAGCGGTCCATGGCGGCCCGCGCGTAATCGGAAAATGCGCCCCTCATGGAGCGGTGTTACCTGCTCGCCGGGCCTCGCGCAACCGCCGCCCGCGCGCTGCCCGGCGGCGAAGCAGCAACGGCACGCGCAGCACGGGATAAAGCCATATCAAACCCTTGGGCAGCGCCACCTGTGCAATATCCTCGCCCGCCAGCACCAGCCGGCGCAGCACCGCCAACCGCCCGCGCCAACCGGCCGCGACCAGCAGCTTGGCGAGCATCTCGGCCCAGCCGCGCCACGGCGTCGTCTCGAGCTCGCGCGCGCCCTCGCCCGCCTGGATGATGCGCCGCGCGATCCACAGCACGCCTGCGATCCGCAGCCCGCGCGGGCGCACGAAGCCGGGCGGCGGGGCAAGGCCGAACAGTTCCTGCGCCAGGATCACCGCAGAGCCGGCCGCGATCCGTCCACCGCCACGCGCGGCATGGGCCCACAGCCGCCCGCCACCGTCCGGGCTGCGATGAAGCAGCGCGGCGACATCGGCGAGCCACTTGATCCGTGCCCAGCCATGCGCCGCCCCGTGGGTGGCCAGATAGAGGAACAGCGCCGCGTCATCGAGCACCCGCACGCTTCTGCCCGGCGCCAGCGCAAGGCTCGCCAGCGCCGTGACCGGCGGCATCAGCGGCTCGGCCAGTTCGTCCGACAGGCGCCAATGCAGCTCCAGCACCTGCCCGGTTTCCGGATGGCGATGCAGCGAATCCTTGGCGGCGCGGCAGAACAGCGCCAGCCGTGCGCCCGTGAGCGGGGTCGGCGGGTTGACCTGCCGCCATCCGGCGCGCGCCAGCACCTCCCACGCCGCAGCGACATCCTGCGGGCGCACCAGCAGGTCGATATCGACCGCCCCGCGCAGCAGCGGCGATCCGAAGGCCTGCTGCGAGAGCGTCACGCCCTTGAGCAGCAGCACAGGGATGCCGCCGCGCTCCAGCGCCTCGGCAAGATCGAGCGCGGCGCCCATCTGCTGCAATGCCCTCCGCCGCGCGGCCGCGGCCTGGCGGGCGAGCGTGTCCGGGACCACCTGCCCCGCCTCCTCCAGCCGCGCCGCGACCAGTGCGGAGACCTGATGGCGCCGCGCGACCCGCGCCAGCAGCCCGGGATCGACCGCCGCCGCATCCGGCAGGGCCTGCGCTGCGGGGGCGAGGCAGGCGCACACCAGTTCAAAGGCTTGCATGCCTTGCGTCGTCCGCTTCGACTTGATCGGGGGGCGTGCTTCAGCCACGCTGCGGCCCATGACGAATCAGCCAGAAGCGGCCGCCCCGCCCCTCACCCTCGAGCTCTTCCAGCCGGAAGTGGGCAGCACCTTCACCGTCGCCTTCCCCGATGCCCGCTTCGACCTCGAACTGCGCGAGGCGACGGCGCTGGGTTTTCGTGATCCGCATGTCCATTCGCGCCATCCGTTCACGCTGCTGTTCGTCTGTCCCGACCGCCGGGCGCTCGCCCAGGGCACCTATGCGATAGACCATGAGCGGCTGGGAATGCTCGAAATTTTTCTCGTGCCTGTCGGTGCCGACACGGCCGGGGTGCAATACGAGGCGATCTTCAACTAGCGTTCCGCCGCCTTACCCTAAGGCAGCGGGATCTCCATTTCGATGTAGAAGCCCCGGGGCTCGCCGACCGCGACGAAACCCAGCCGTTCATAGAGCCGCCTGGCCGGATTGTAGCTCTCGACAAAGATGCTGAGCACCTTGCCGGCAGCCCGCGCATCGGCCGCAAGGCCCTGCAACAGGGCGGTGCCGACGCCTGCGCCGCGTTCGGCCGGATCGATCAGGATGTCGACGATGTGCAGCATCGTCTCGCCCTCCTGCGTGTAGAGCCGTCCGATCGGCGCGCCGCCGCGCGTGATGACGTCGAAGGCGACATTCTCGAGCGCGGTGCGGTAGTGGCGGCGCTGCGCGTCGAACTGCATCGCCACGAAGGCCTGCTTCTGCGCCGCGGTCCAATCGGCGACCTGATCGAGCTCGGCGGCCCGCGTGGTGGCGTAGAGCGCAAGCAGGTAGGGATCGTCCGCCGCGGTCTCGGGCCGCAGCGCCATGCCTTGCGCCGCCAGCGCCGGCGGGATGCGAACGAGCGCGCTGCGCATCGCTGTGCTCACGTCCGGACGATCAGTTGCGCGCGGGGTATACCCCTTGCGTCGCGATGCAGAAATTGATCGCGAGATAGGGCTGCATGTTCTCATGCGGCTGTCCGCCGCCACTGGGAGAAATCGAGCTCGCAATCATCGCGGTGTCGGGCGTGACCGGGTCGATGTAGATGTTGTTCGGCGCCGACAGGCCGAGCAGCGCCTGGGGCGAGGGCGGCGCGACATTCTGCGCCGGATTGGGTGGGGTCAACGTGCCGGAATTGAGCACGTGGTTGTGCGCCGGAATCTGCGCCGTTGTCAGGGCGACGGTGGTGGAACCCCCGACCTGGCCAACGCTCTGCGGCGTCAGGCCGCCGGCGGTGCCCGCTCCGATTGCGGCGCGAACGCGCAGGTCCGGCAGCCCGAAGGTGGTCGTCCCGTTACCGCCGAAACTGACGCCGAGGATCGAGAACAGCGCCGTGTTCTGCTGGATCGGCAACACCGCGCCGTTGCACAATGCCCAGCCGCGCGGGTTGTAGTCGAAGGCGAACAAGCGAATCTCGCCGATAAATGGTTCCATGATCGTCTCCTGACCTGCGCGGGGCCTAGTTCCGGGCGGGCCAGAGGCCCTCGGTGGCAATGATGTAGTTGATCGCCTGTGTGGGCATCATGTTGCTATGCGGCTGGTTGCCGCCGGTCATACTGATGCTCTGCGGGGCCATCGGCGCGGGATTGACGCCGCTGGTGCCGGGCACGACGTAAAGGCTCGGCGTCGCGCCGGACTCGACCGGGGTGGCGAGCATGACCGTCGACCCCGGCGACATCGCCGCACCGGTTGCCGCGGTGGCATTGAGACCATGCTGGTGCGCAGGAATCTGCGAGGCATCGAGCAAGACCTGTTCGGTCCCGCCGGTCTGCCCCATCGCGTAGTCTGAAAGACCGCCGCCCTGCCCCTGGCTCAGCGGCACGCGCGAGCGCAGGTCCGGAACCGCAAAGGTGTTCACGCCATCGCCGCCGTAGGTCGTGCCGATCAGTGCGAACAGCGTGTCGTAGTTTGCGATCGCAAGCAGCCTGCCGTCACAGAAGGCCCAACCGCGCGGTGCGAAGGTACCGCCGAACAGCCGGATTTCGCCAATGAATGCATTCGACATTGCTGCCCCCCTTGAAATTCGCCGCTGCCGGCCCGGTTCAGTTCCTGCTCGGGAAAATCCCGGTCAGCGCGATGCAATAGTTGATCGTGAGGAAGGGCTGCCGGTTTTCATGCGGCCCGTTGCCCCCGGTAAGGCCGATAGAAGCGGGGCTGAGCGCCGTGACCTGACCGGGTGCCGCGTAATATTCGGCATTGGTCGAGGTGTCGGTGGCGAGCATGCGGCCTGTGGGCACGCGCCGCGTGGCGACCTGCGTGCTGGCCGTGAGCGCGTGATCGTGGGCGGGCAGGCTCGTGCCCGACAGCGTCACGTTTTCCACGCCGCCGACCTGTCCGAGCGCCATCTGGCCTGATTGCGGCGAGGTGCCGTAGCCGACCGGAACCCGTCCGCGCAGGTCCGGCAGGGCGAAAGTCGTGGTACCATTGCCCCCATAGGTCACGCCGATCAGCGCGAACAGCGCCTGGCTTTGCGCGATCTGCATGAGCTGCCCGTTGCACTCGGCAAAGCCCCGCGGCGCATAATCGAAGGCAAACAGACTGATCTGCCCGACGAACACATCCGACATTCGGCACCCCCCTAAAAGACTGCCGGGCAATGCCGGCTCATCCCCTTAGCGCCGCGCAGCCCTGACAAACCGTCAGAGGGCGTCGCGACTCCGTAATATCAAGGATTTGCCCGATCCGATACGTTTATTTCGGAAATCCCGCGCCAAGCCTTTCAAAATGTCCCTCCGGCCGCGGGCCGCGACCTCGCAAATGGCAGGCTTGAAGGTATTACAGAGACATACTGATTGCCAAATACCGGTCCTTGTGCCAAAGCCCGCGCATCGCCCATGGCGGCACATTCCCGGGACGCAGCGCCCGGATTTCGGGGAAGATGATGATGGTCGGCACCAACAGCGCAAGCGATGCAGTTGCAGGCAGAACCGCACCCGGCGCCCGCGCCCCATGGAAGACTCCGCGTGTGATCGTATCCGATCTGGGCGATGCGCGCGCCAACACGATCATCCCGGGCGGCGACGGCAGCGTGTCGAGCTACCCCTACGGCTCCTGACTCGGGCCGTTCCCGCGCGAAAACCAGTTCACGAACCGCGCGATCAGCATCGCGTTGGCCGCACCACTGGTTGCGATCGGGTTGCTCCGGCCTTCGCGGCTTGAGCCCGCCTCGGTGACTGCAGCGCGCAGCTTGCCGACATCGACATAGCGCGCCGCCGGACTCTCCGGCCCTGCCTCTTCCAGCATCGCTAGCGCCGCAGGCAGGCTCTGGGCGAACATCGCCTCCTGACCGGGGCGCTCCGGCGTGTTGCCCGGCTGGCGGGCGATCAGGCTGGGCGGCAGGCAATCGGCCAGAGCCGTGCGCGCCAGCCAGCGTTCGCGGCCGTCGCGGAATTGCAGATGCTCCGGGATCGCCAGCGCCAGCGCGACGATGCGGATGTCGTGGAATGGCCGGGTGAAGTCGAGCCCCTGCGCCGCCGCGATGGTGGCCGGCGTCGGGGGCCCGAGCATCATCATGCGTTGCATGTGCAGCCAGCGCGCCTGCCAGCGCTGCCATGCGACGCGCGGGTGCCGCAGGCGGCGCGGATCGACCATGCCGCCGGCGACATGCCGCAGGGCAAAATCGCCCTGCACATAGCGCCGTTGCCACAGCGGCACGCTGGCGTCGCGCCAGTCGAAGATCGCGCGCATCAGGCGCTGCGGCACCAGCGGACGCAGCACGTCGCCATAGAGGATTGCCGCAAGGCTGCGGCGGGTGAAGGCGCGCCGCGCCCTGAGCTCGCGCCAGAAGCGCCGCAGGTGCCCGCGCCGCAGGATCCGCCCCAGCATCCCGGCATCGAGCATGTTGACCGTGTAATCGCCCCCGTGCCCGTCCATCGCCAGACGCGCGCCTTCGCGCCGCCCCAGCGCAAAGCCGGCGGCACGCACATAATTGAAGGTGACGCACTCGCCGCTGCGCGCGAAGCTCTCCTCCAGCCGGGTGAGCAGCGAATCCTCCCCGCGCGAAACCGTGTGGAGCGCCAGCCCCGGCATGCCCGCGAAGGCCTCCGCCAGCGCGCGCGAATCGCCCCGCGGGCTGGATTCGCCCTCGTTGAGGACCGAGGTCACCGCGATCATCGCCTGCCCGCGTGCGGCCATGATCGGCGCGGCGACAGCGGCGATGGTGCCGCTGTCGAAGCCGCCGCTGAACATCAGGCAGGGCGGCTTCTCGAGCCGCCGCACCCGGCAGGCGATCGCCTCGGTGACCACCGCGCGATAGGCTTCGAGGTAGTAGGCATTGTCCTTGCCGAGATGCTCGGGCGCGGCCTGCGGCTCCCAGAAGCGCCGCTCCCCGCCGCCGCCGGCATCGTCGAACCAGCGCAAGTTGCCGCCGGGCAGATAGGTCACGCCGTCATACAGCGTGACATCGGGATCGGGATCGACCGGCACCAGCAACCGCCGCGCAATCCCCGCCTCGCTGAGCGCGCGCGGCACCTCGGGCAGAGCGAAAAGCGCAGGTATCTCGCTGGCAAAGGCGACGATCTGCTCGCCCGCGTGAAGATAGAGCCCGCGCTGGCCCATGCCGTCGCGCGCCAGATAGAGCCGCCTGGCCCGGTGATCGCGCAAGGCAATGGTGAAATCGCCGATCAGCTTGCCGAGGCAAGCATCACCCCAGTGCCGCCATGCCGCCAGCAGCACGTCGCTGTCGGCCATCTGCGCCAGCGCGTCATCGCCGATGCCGAGCTCGCTAGCCAGCGCCTCGCGGTTGTCGAGCCTGAGATCGGCGACCAGCGTCACGCCTGCCGCCGGATCGTGGAGCGGCTGCGCCTCGAGCCGGTCCTCGCGGGTCACCCGCATCAGGCAGTGCCCGAGCCCGGCATTGTCGAGCGCCAGCACCCGCGACCCGTCCGGGCCCCGGTGGGCGAGGATGCGCGCCATGGCCTCCAGCGCGCGCTCCTCCACCGCCCCGCCATCGCGGCGCAGCACCCCGAAGATCGCGCTCATCCCGACGCCGTCCTGCCCCCGGAGGCTCCCACGGCCTTACTCCGACTGCGCGAGCGTGCGGGTGATCGCCTTGTGGGATTCGAGCTCATCGAGAAAGGCCGCGACCTCGGCGCGGCACTGCGCCTCCTCGACCTCGAATTCGGCGAGCAGCCGCGTGCAGATCGCGTCGGCATCGCGCTCCTCGTCGAGCAGGTCCCAGATCCGCGCGCCGACCGCGTCGAGACCGATATAGCTGCCCAGCGCGGCGTTCATCATCATCAGCTCGTCGCCCGCGCGCGCGCACAGCCAGTCGGTCGATTTGCTAATCATCATCGGGCCTTGCTCCTGTCCTCGCCGGTCACTGAACTAGGGAAAGACGGGCCCGCGTCAATCGCCGATGCGCGTCGCCAGCGCGCGCAGCCGGGCGACGGCGGGCGCGAGATGCCGGTCGCTGGCAGCGATCACCGCCGCAGAGGCGCGCTGGCGGGGCGGGCGCTGGTGGGGATCGAAGCTCTGGTGGGGCTGCTTGGCATCGCGCCGCAGCGCTTGGGCGATGCACTCGGCATCGGCAGCGTCGGGCATGATCCCGAAATGCGGCAGGATGCGCGTCAGGAAAGCCTCCGGCAGCTGAGCATAGTCGATCAGCATCCCGCCCCCGATCCCGGCATGATCGGCCGCGCGGTGGCAAATCGCGGCGAGCACCCGCGCGGCAAAGTCGAGCCCGGGCCGCGCTCCCGGTTCCGCGATCCCGACCATCGCGGCATGCGGCCCCGGCAAGGTCTGCCCGCCCGGCATGCGCTCGTGCGACATCAGCACTTCTACGGGATCGCGATAGAGGAATATCCACGGCGTCTCGGGAAAGGCGGCGCGCAGCAGCGGCAAGGCACCGGCGTGCCAGCAATCGGTCTTGAGAAAGCGGCGCCGCACGGGCGCGCCGCGTTCGCTTGCCAGCGCCGCCGCCATGCCGCGCAGCAGTGCGACTCGCGTCTCGAGCGGAAGATCGGCGCGCGCAGTGCAGAATTGCAGCAGGTCATCGAAGGGCGCGGGCTCGGACAGGACGAGATGCCCCGGCATGGCGCCCAGCGCCTGCGCCACCAGCGTCGAGCCGCAGCGCGACATGTGGAACACCAGCCCATCGAGCACGGCCTCGCCCGCCTCGCCCGCCAAGGCAAGGCGCTCCAGCGGCGTCCTCCAGGCGAGCAGGCGCGAGACGGGGTGCTGCCGCGCCTTGCGCAAGGGATATTCGAAGAACGGATCGTCGAGCGGCGCTCCGGCGAAATGGGCCCATTCGACCACCGCCTGCGCGCCGTCGGTGCCGAGGCCCACCGGCAGCCATTGCTCCGAGGGCGGGTGATCCCCCGTCACCGCGCGCAGGGCCAAGCGGTCGAGGCCCAGCGGATCGGGCCGCAAGAACTGCACCAGCGCCTCGGGCGCGACGGCCGTGCCGCTGGCTGCGGCAAGCTCGCACAGCGCGGCAATCGCCGCATCGCGCGGGAGAGCCGCGATCCGGTCGATCAAGGCGCCGTCGCCGAGCAGCGCGTGGCGCAGCGTTGCGATGGCCGCCGCATCGGGAATCGGCGGTTGATAGGGCGGGATGCCTGATCCATGATCCATGCGCGGATCCTAGCCCGGCCCCGCAGCGGAGAACAATGCCCGGCCATGCGCGCAGCCCCTGCCTTCCCGCTCGCCGAACTGCCCGACCGACTGCGCCTGCCGCTCGCCTTCGATCCGGCGCGCATGGCGGCCGAAGTCGCACAGATCGCCGCCGCGGACTGGACCCCGCACTTCGTCCGCGACAATTACGAGGGCGGATGGAGCATCCTCCCGCTGCGCTGCAAGGCGGGCGCGACGCACCCGATCATGATGGCCGTCTCCGACCCTTCCGCGACCGTGTTCGAGGATACGCCGTGGCTGGCCCGCTCGCCCTACCTGCGCGAAGTCCTCGGCGCCTTTGCCTGCCCGCTGCAATCGGTGCGGCTGATGAAGCTCGATCCGGCCTCGCGGATCAAGCCGCACGCCGACCACGATCTCGACGCCGCGCTCGGCCAGGCGCGGCTGCATGTGCCGGTCACCTCGAACCCGGATGTCGACTTCCGGCTGAACGGCACGCGGGTGGAGATGCAGGCCGGGGAATGCTGGTATCTGCGCCTGTCGGACACCCACGCGATCGACAACCGGGGCGTCGCATCGCGGGTGCATCTGGTGATCGACTGCACAGTCGATGCATGGCTCGCCGCGCTGCTGGCAGGGGCGGCTCACGAACCGAAGCAGCCGATCTCGACCATGCCGGGCGGCAGCGGATAGCCGGTCACGCCGACGCCCGCCGCGGTCAGCCAGGCATGGGTCTCAGGCCGCCCCTGCTGACCACGCTCTGCCCCCATGTGCAGCACCGGCGCGAGCCCATGGGCGCGGCACAGGGCGCGGGCCGCCAGCGCGCGGGCGAGGCAGGCGCATTCGAACGGCAGCCGCCGCGCCGCCGCGTCGACCGCCCAGCGGATTTGTCGCGCGCGGGCCGCATCGCCCGCGGGGTCGGGCCGGGGCGGAGGCTCCATTGTGCCGAGCCGGGCGGCGATGCGCGCGAAGGGTCGCAGCCGCACCTCGGCCGAAGCGGCGCACAGCGCGGCAAGCGCGCGCAGCAGCAGGGCGCGCCGCACCGGGCCGAGCGCGCGCCAACGGGCCATCGCGCTCATCGCCGACCTTCCGGCAGATAGCCGAAGCGGCGCATCATCTCGCCGTGATCGCGCTCGATTGTCGCGCGCAAGGCGTCGCTCAGCTCCTCGCGCCAGCCGCCGCTGCGCCCGCTGCGGAAGAAGCGCCCGGTGCCCAGCTTGACCGGCGCTTCCTTGAAGCCGCTTTCCGCTTCCTGCGCCTGCACCGTCTCGAAGGCGGACCACAGCGCCGCACGCTCCAGCCGTGCAGGATCGACCGAAATGCCGAGACCCGCCAGCACGGCCCCGAGCGCGCCCGCCGCGCCCGCCTGCAGATCCTCGTAGCGCAGCACATGCACCGGCACTTCGTCCTGCTCGATCCAGCTGCGGTAATAGCCGCTCCAGCCGAGCAGCCTTTGCCGCAATTGCAGGGGCTGGCGGTCGCTGCGTCCGGCGAAAGCGCTGTCGGGATCGGCCATCATCGTCGCCGCCTCCTCGAGCGTCTGGCCATTGTGATTTGCGAGCGAGGCGACCACGTCGCGCGGATCACGCACGATCAGCACCGCCGCGTGCGCGATGGCGCCGCCGCCCATCAGCGGCTCGCCCGCCGTGGTGCAGGTCCAGGCGTCGTGGGTCTTGATCCATTGCCATACGCCGAGCGGATCATCTGCGCTTTCCCGCGCAGCGGCGCGCCTCCCGGCGCCTTCGGCTAGGTGGCGGTAGAGCGCCGGGCGCATCGCATCGCATTCCTCGTGGGTGAGCAGGCCCGAGGCGATCAGGCAGGTGTCGTCGAATCGCGGGCGGCTGCTCGCGATCCCGTCACCCGTGCCGATGGTGTTGATGCCGCGCGGCTCCTCGGAGGCGAGGTTGGCGAGCAGCAGGCGCGCCCACGTGTTGCCGCATTTGGGGAAGGAGGCCAGCCAGACGATCGGCTTCAAGCCACGCGCTCCGCAAGGCCGGTGTCCTCCCAGTGCCGGGCGAGGGCGGCGAGCACCTCGTCCATCACTTCGAAGTTCATCGGGCGCACCAGCCGGAACACTCCGCCGGCGCGCTGCGCGGCGGCGGCGGCCTGAAGATAGAGCCCGGCCTGGCCGAGCCGCTCGACCATCGCCGGGCGATAGGCATTGGCCCGGACCGCAATCGCGGCATCGGCGAGATTGAGCGGCGTGATCGTCACCTTCTCGCCCTTCACCAGATCGGGGGCCCGCGCCTCGGCGAGGATATAGATGGCGGCGAGCGGCAGCGCCGCGCCGCTCTCGGCGGGGCTGGCGGCTTGGGGGGCGACGAAGAATTTGCGCAAGGCGCTGCGCACCGGGTCGCCGCTCCGCTCGGCAAGGTCGAGCTTGGTGATCGCCTGTTCCCACAGCTTGTGCGCGCGGCCATCGGGATGGACCAGCACCTCGCCCCCGGCGAGCCCCGAGAGCACGCATTGGTCATCGGCGACATGGCCGAACCCGCGCGCTGCCAGCGCTGCGGCCAGCGTCGACTTGCCCGCGCCCGAGGGGCCGCAGAACAATACCGCCCTGCCCCCCACCGCGACCGCGCTGCCATGCATGATGCAGCGCCCGTGCTGGTGCATCAGCAGGCCGAACCCGCTGCCGCTGATGAAGATGACCGCGTCCTCGGGCCGGGTGTCCCCCTCGCACTGCCAGGTGATCGCGGTGCCGGCATCGAGCGTCATGCGCACGATCCCGGGAATGCGCAGCAGGAAGCGGTCGTCGGCCATCTGCCAATTGGGGCCGGATGCGTCGCAATCGTCGAGCGCCAACGGCACCTCGCCCTGACGGATGCGGACATCGGGAGCAGCCGAGGCGGTGGCGGCGGTCTCGATCAGCCCGGGCATGGCGAGGTCGCTTGTCACCCGCAGCCCCGACATGACGTAGTGGAACATCGCCTATCCCCGACCGGCTTCGCTTGGTTCTCGCTAGCCCCGCGCGGGGGACACGTCCAGCGGCCTCGGCGCGAATTGCGTGCCTTTCCCGAAAGTTCGCGTGCGCAAGGCCCCCGGCCTCCTTCGTCATTCGCCGCTCCCCGCTTGACCGCACGGGGCTTGTCGCGGCAAGCGGGTCAAACTTGCTTCTTGCGGCCAAACGGGGACAGATGATGCGTGACGTAATCCGGGGCTGGAGCCTGATGCTCCTCGCGATGCTCGCCATCGCCCCGCCTGCCGCCGCGCAGTCCTTCGCCAAAGGGCAATTCGATCCCGCGATCCCAACCCTGACCGCCACCGTCGGCCATGCGCCGGGCGCGCGGATCACCTCGCCCGATCAGGCCTATGCCTACCTGAAGGCGCTCGCCGCCGCCGCGCCCGACCGCACGCAATTGGTGCAATATGCGACGAGCTGGGAGGGGCGGCCGCTCTATTACCTCGTGCTTTCGGCCCCGGCCAACATGGCGAGGATCGACGCGATTCGTGCCGACATGGCGACAATCGCCTCGGGACGACCCGGCAACGGCATGGCGATGCCCGTGACATGGCTGACCTACGGCGTGCACGGCAACGAGATCTCCTCGACCGACGCCGCGCTGATGACCGCCTATCACCTGCTCGCCGCCACGGACGATGCGCGCGCCGCCAGGATCATGGCCGGCACCATCACCGTCATCGACCCGATGCAGAACCCCGACGGGCGGGCGCGCTTCGTGAACAATTTCCTCGCCTCGACGGGGATCGCCCCCGACGCCGACCGGCAGGCCGCCGAGCATGACGAGCCCTGGCCCTCGGGCCGCGTCAACCACTACATGTTCGATCTCAACCGCGACTGGTTCACGCTCTCCCAGCCCGAGACGCGCGGTAAGGTCGCGGCGATCCGGCAGTGGAACCCGGTGGTGGTGGTCGACCTTCACGAAATGGGCGGGGACGAGACCTACTTCTTCTCGCCCGCCGCCCAGCCCTTCAGCCCCAACCTCACCCCGGCCCAGATCCGCGCCTACGAGCTGATCGGCCGCTACAACGCCGCCGCCTTCGATGCGCGCGGCGAGCCCTATTTCACCCGCGAGGTCTATGACCTGTTCTACCCCGGCTATGGCGACACCTGGAACGCGCATCAGGGCGCGGTCGGCTCGACTTACGAACAGGGCTCGGCGCGCGGTCTGGTGTTCAAGCGGCGCGACGGAACCGAACTCACCTATGCCGACGGGATCGCCAACCACTTTTCCGCCAGCCTCGCCACAGCAAGCGCGGTGGCGGACAATGCGCAGAAGTTCCTGTCCGATTTCGCCGCCTACCGCGCAGGCAATGCGAACGGCGCGGCGGGCAAGGCGACCTATGTGATCGACCTTGCCAAGCGGCGCTGGAACGCCGAGCGCCTCGGGCGCCGCCTCGCCGCGCAGGGCATCACCGTGCTGCGGCGCGAGGGCGCTGCGAGCGTCTGCGGCAAGTCCTATCCGGCCGGCTACCTCGCCGTGCCGCAGGCCCAGCCCGCCGCGCGGCTGATCCGCAGCCTGCTCGACCGCGACACGCCGCTCCCGCCCGATTTCCTTGCCGAGCAGGAACGCCGCCGCTCGGTCGATCTGCCGCATGAACTCTACGATGTGACCGCCTGGGCGGTAGGGCCGATGGCGGGGGTCGACGTGGCGCTGTGCAATGCCGCCGTCAGCGGCGACGCGATGGCTCCCGACGCGCCGATCGCCGCCAAGGCCGAGGGCAGCGGGGCCTTCGCCATCGCCGTGCCGTGGACCGACAGCGGGCAGGCGCGCCTCGTCACTCTCGCCCTTCGCGAAAGGATCGAGGGCCGCGTGACCGACAAGGCCTTCGCGGTGGGCGGGCGCCAGTGCCCGCGCGGCACCGTGGTCTTCCCCGCGGGGTCGAACACGCCAGAGAAGATGGCGCGCCTCGCCGCATTGGCGCAGGAAGTCGGCGCGACCACTATCGCGCTCGACAGCGGGTGGGTCGACAGCGGGCCCAACCTCGGGAGTGAGCATTTCGTGCGCCTCACCCTGCCGCGCGTGGCGGTGGCGTGGGATGACGGGATCTCGCAGCTTTCCGCAGGGGCGCTGCGCTATGTGCTCGAGCAGCGCATCGGACTGCCGGTGACCCCGATCCGCACCGCTCGCCTCGCCCGCGCCGACCTCTCCGATTACGACGTGGTGCTGGTGCCCGAGGGCGATCCATCCGCCCAGCTTGGCGAGGGCGGGCAGCGCGCCTTGCGCAGCTTCGTTCAGCGCGGCGGGGTGCTCGTGGCGATCGGCGACAGCCTCGAGACATTCAGCAGCGGCGACAATCCGCTCCTCGCCGTCAAGCGCGAAGCGGCGCTGGGCCGCGATCCGGGCGAGGCCGGGGACGCCAAGGGCGATCTTGCCGAAGCGATCGCCATCGCCAGTGACAGCGAATATCGCGAGGCGATCAAGGACCCTGCCGCGCTCCCCGACACGCTGCCGGGCGCGCTCCTCAATGTGGTGAGCGAGCCCGACCACTTCCTCTCGGCCGGCTATGACGAGGGCGCGGTGGTGCTGGCGACGGGGACGCAGATCTTCACCCCTCTGGGCCGCGACAAGGGCATCAACGCGGTGCGCTTTGCCGCGCCGGGCAGCCTCATCGCCAGCGGCTATGTGTGGGACGAGAACCGGCGGCAGATGGCCTACAAGCCCTACCTGATGGCGCAGCCCACCGGGCGCGGGCTGGTGATCGGCTTTGCCCATGATCCCTCGACCCGCGGCTTCCTCGAAGGGCTCGACCTGATGATCGCCAACGCGGTGCTGGTCGCGCCTTCGCGGGTACGCTGAACCGCGCGCGAGAGTGTCCTAGCGGATTGACACGAGTTGTGTCATGCTGACGGGCATGACGCTGTTCCACGCGCTTGTCGTGCTTCATGTCGCCACCGGTGCGGTGGGGCTGACGGCGTTCTGGGGGCCGATCGTCACCCGAAAGGGCGCGGCCAATCACCGCAGATGGGGCCGGGCGGCGTGCTACGGCTTCCTCGGTGCAGGGGCGCTGGCGATAGCGATGGCATTGCTGTCCCTCTACGGGCCCGAATACCGCCACCCCGAAGTCACCGATCGCGCGCTTTATGAAGGGCTGTTCGGGTGGATGATGCTCTACCTCGGCGTGCTCACCATCGGCTTTGTCGACTATGGTCTGGCCGTGGTGAAGCACAGCCGCAATCGGCGAGCACTGCGCGCGCCCCGCTATCAGGCGGTGATCGCGGCGGTGATCACGAGCGGC
>NZ_JAMNXL010000073.1 GCF_023653175.1 Erythrobacter sp.
AAGCTCGCCGAGGCGCTTGATACCGAGGCGGCGCAGCGCGGTGAGCACGTCGTCGTCGAGGCGGAGCCCTGCCACCGGCAGATCGGCGAGGAGGCGCAATGGATCGTCTTGGGGTGCAAGGATCGCGCTCGGGCGGGCGTAATGCGAAAGCGCCCAGGCCGCCCCGGCCGTCGGTGCGAGGGCGGCCCGGGCGGTGAGGCCGCGCTGGGCGAAGGCGGCGGCGACGTCGGCCAGAAGCCGCGCCTCGCCCCCGAACAGGTGCGCGACGCCGGTGACATCGACCAGCAGACCATCGGGCGGGTCAAGCGCGCTCCACGGCCCCCAGCGCTGCGCCCACAGGGCGAGCTTCTCGAGGCAAGCGAGATCGCCCGCCGGATCGGCGGGGACAGCGGCAAGATCGGGGCACAGAGCGCAGGCGTCGGCGAGCAGCATGCCGACGCGCGCGCCCGCGGCAAGGCCTGCGTCATTGGCGGCGGTGATGCGGGGGCCGTGCGCGGTCTCGAGGATCAGCGCGGTGGGTGCAGCATCCGCCTCAGGCGTGGACGCGCGCCGCCAGCGATCGACCGACAGTCGGGCGAGCCAGATGGACAAGATCCGGCGCGGTGGTGTCGAAGTCGGGCTCGCTGGCGAGGCGCAGGGTTCCGGCGTCATCGCTGAGGCTCCATTGGCCAGGCTGGTGGGTGCGCGCGCGGAACAGTTCGGCGTACCATGTTGCAGGCCCGGGGGCGGACGCGTCCCAGCGGCCGGGCGCGGAAGGGGCGGCGCGCACCTGCCAGCGCATCCGGGCCGAGGACAGGTCGGGCGCGGCATCGAGGCGCACGAGCCACAGCCGCACGCCATGCTTCTCGGCCGTGAGGCTGAGGCGGCGCGAGGCGGTGAAGTTGAGCGCGCGCGGATTTCCCGCGATCTCGCCGATCACGCAGGCGAGGTCACGGCATTTGAGGCCCTCCTCCAGCGCGAAGAGCGCGTCCTCGGGCGTGGCGGCGGCGACGTGGATCAGGCGGTGGGCAAGGTCGGCCGGCAGGCCCGCAAGGCACGGCCGCCCGCCCTGCCGGATCGCCGCGCGGTCCTGCACCCACAGCACCTGCCGCGTGTCCTCCCCCTCCCCCGAGGCCGCGAGCGCATCGCGTGCCAGCGCCAGCGCCAGCCCCGCCCCGCTCGCCTCATTGGCGGGCGCGAAGATTTCCGAGTGGAACGGCTGCGCCGCCAGCCCCGGCCGCCAGCGCGGCTCGGGCAAGGGGCGCGACAGGACGCGGGCGGGCGAGGGTTTGGAGAACATGGTGGAACGACTCATATGTTCGCATTATGTTCCAACATGCCCGTCTTGGCAATCGCTCCGCCGGCACAAAGCAAAAGGGCCGCCCTTACCGGACGGCCCTTCGCATCTTTCCACAACAAGGTCCGGCGATCAGCTCTTCGTTGTATCGATCGGCACCATCTTTTCTTCGCCGCCTATATCGTCGACCACCTCGATGACCCCGCGCCCCAGGTGGCTGTGGCTGCGGCTGTAGGCGAAATAGATCACGACCCCGACCGCACCCCAAACAGGCAGGAACAGCATCGCCTCGATCGGCAAGTTGAAGAACAGCAACACGCAACCAATGATGGTTGCCGGTGCGACAATCCACACGAAGGGCACACGGAAGTGCCGCTTGCGGTCAGGATCGTTCTTGCGCAGCATCATCACGGCGACAGCCACCATGAAAAACGCATACAGCGTGCCCGCATTCGAGATGTCCGCCAGCTTGCCAACCGGGAAGAACGCCGCGGCAACCGCCACGGCGACGCCTGTGATAATCGTGACGATATGGGGCGTCTTGTACTTCGGGTGCACCGTGCTGAGCCGTTCGGGCAGGAGACCGTCGCGGCTCATCACGAAGAAGATGCGGGTCTGGCCGAAGATCAGCACCAGAATGACAGAAGGCAGAGCGATGATCGCCGCAAGGCCGACGGCATTGCCGATCCAGGAGAAGCCAAGCACCTTCAGCACGTGGGCCAGCGGCTCATTCGAGCAGACCAGCGCTTCGGCATATTGCGGCATCGCACACTGGCGCGCGAGTTCTTGCGACCCGGCCTCCAACGGCAGCCCCATCGCATCGAGAATAGGCTGACCGCCGAGCGTACCGATGGCCCCCGCTGCCACCAGAATGTAGAACAAGGTGCAGAACAGCAGCGAGCCGATCAGTCCGATCGGCACGTTACGCTGCGGGTCTTTGGTCTCCTCGGCGGCCGTAGAGACAGCATCGAAGCCGACATAGGCAAAGAACATCGTCGCCGCAGCACCGACCGCGCCGACGCCCGATCCCCACCCGCCGAAAACACCTGCAGGCAAGAAGGGATTGAACCGCTCCATACTGAATTCGGCGCTGGTCAGGGTGATACCGACGAAGGCCAAAAGGGCCGTGACCTTGACCACCACGAGAACCGCATTGACCTTGGCGCTTTCGCTAGTGCCGACCACAAGCAGCCAGGTCATCAAAAGAGCGATCAGCAGTGCTGGAAGGTTGATCAACCCGCCTTCCGCGCCGCCAAAGGCGAGCGGGCCGGCGCTGAGCCAGGCTGGCAACTGCCAGCCCATTCCGCCCAAGATCGTTCCGTTGAAGTACCCCGACCAACCGACTGAAACCGCCGAAGCAGCGATCGCGTATTCCATGATCAGCGCCCAGCCGACAGTCCATGCGAAGAATTCGCTGATCGTGGCATAGCTATAGGTATAGGCACTACCTGCAACCGGGATCATCGATGCGATCTCAGCATAGCAAAGCGCGGCAACGATACATACGAGCCCGGCAATCAGAAAGGCAATCATCAGGCCCGGCCCAGCCTTTTGCGCCCCAACCGAAGTCAGAACGAAAATGCCAGTGCCGATAACGCACCCGATCCCGAGCAGCGTCAGCTGGAACCAGCCCAGCGAGCGGTGCAGCGATTTCTTCTCCGCCGTCGCGAGAATCGCATCGAGCGGCTTTACCCGATCAAGAAACATCTGGAATAGGTCTCCCACTGATCGCGCAAAATCCCCTCGCGCGATCGTCAGGGCGTCACGCTAGCGCAACATGCACACAAGACAAGCGGCAATGCACGGGCTTTCCCCCGGGGCGCGCAGGCGCTAGACCCGTGGGCATGTCCACGACCTTCCAGCTCGACACCAGCACAAGCCGCGCCAATCCCACCCCGGCCCCGATGCGGCGGCTCACCGTGCCCGCGATCCGGGCGCGCAAAGGCGATGGGGTAACGGGCGAGCCGCTGGTGATGCTCACAGCCTATACCGCACGCCAGGCGCAGCTGCTCGATGCGCATTGCGATCTGCTGCTGGTCGGGGATTCGCTCGGGCAGGTGATCTACGGCCTGCCCTCGACCGTGCCCGTCACGCTCGAGATGATGGCCAATCATGGCGCGGCGGTTGTACGGGGGTCGTACCATTCGGTGGTGGTCATCGACATGCCGTTCGGCTCCTATGAGGCCTTGCCGAGCCAAGCTTTCGAGAGCGCGGCCTATCTGATGAAGCAGACGGGCGCGGCTGCGGTGAAGCTCGAAGGCGGGGCAGCGATGGCGCCGACAGTCGCCTTCCTTAACAGCCGCGGCATTCCGGTGATGGGCCATGTCGGCCTCACCCCGCAGGCCGTGAATGTGCTCGGCGGCTATGGCGCGCGGGGGCGCTCGGACGCCGAGGCTGAGAAAATCGTTAGCGACGCCAAGGCTTTGGATGAAGCTGGGGCCTTCGCCATCGTCATCGAGGGCGTGGTCGAACCCATCGCCATCGCCGCCACCAGGGCGGTCTCCTGCCCGACCATCGGCATCGGCGCCTCGGCGCAGTGCGACGGGCAGGTGCTGGTCACCGAGGACATGCTCGGCATGTTCGAGCGCGTGCCGCGCTTCGTGAAGCGCTACGAGGACATCGCGGGCGTGATCGACCGGACGGTGGCGCGCTATGCCGAGGAAGTGCGAAGCCGCAGCTTCCCCACCAGCGACCAAACCTACCAACCCAAGGCTTAGCCTTCCGCGCCTTTCGCCAAGCGCATCGCCAGCGGCGCGGCAAGCACCAGCTGCGCGAAGTGATAGAGCAGCAGCGGCGCGATCACGAAGCCCGCGCTCGCAGGGGGGAACAGGATCGCGGCGAGCGGCGCACCGATCGCGACGCTCTTCTGCGATCCGGCGAAGAGGAAGGCGATGCGGTCGCCCCGCGCCAGCCCCAGCAAGGCGCCCATACCCCAAGCCGCGCCGAGCGCCAGCCCCAGCATCGCCAGCACCAGCGCCACCAGCGCGGCCCAGTCGGCAGGCGCGAACATCGTCGCCAGCCCCTGTTCGACCGCGCCCGAAAAGGCGACGAAGACCGCGATCCCGATAACCGCGCGGTCGAGCCAGGCAGCGGTGGCCTTGTGCGCGACCAGCTGATCGATGAAGCGGTCCTGCACCGCCTGTCCGATGGCGAAGGGCAGGACGAGGATCAGCCCGATGCGCACAATCGCCTCGCCCCCGATATCCCCGGCCCCTACCCCGCCGACAGCGGCGAAGAGCGGCGCGCTCAACAGCACGCCCGCGATATTGATCAGCGCCGCGCCGACCACCGACAGCGCGACATTGCCATTGGCAAGGCTCGTGTAAGAGGTCGCCGATTGCACGGTCGAGGGCAGGCAGCCGAGGAACACGAAGCCCAGCGCCACCAGCGGCGGCAGCACCGCGCCCGCCAACCACCCGAAGCCGAGGCCGAGCAGCGCCATCGCGCCGAAAACGAAGGCCATCAGCGGCCCAAAATAGCGCCAGTTGGCGATACCGCGCGCGATTTCGGAGCGGCGGATGCGCATGCCATTGACGAGGAACAGCACGAAGATGCCGACATTGGATACGGTGGTCGCGGCGCTGCGCGCCTCCCCCGCCGCCGGCAGCACCAGCGCGAGCGCGGTCGCGGACACCAGCACGGCGATCATCGGGTCGCGCAGGAAGGGGAGGGCTTGCAGGAGGCGGGACATGGGCGCGGCGTCCCTGCCCTGCCGCCACGCGATTGTCGAGCGGTAGCGGGGCCTATCTTGCGGCGAGGCTGCGCGGACGCAACTCGGCGAGCAGGGCGGCAAAGCGCTCGGCCTCGCCGATATTGCCCAACTCCCGTGCCGCGCGCAGGCGCAGATCGAGAAGTGCGGGATCATGTCCCGCGCGCAAGCCCAGCGCATGATCGAGCAGCAGCGCGGTGCGCCGCCAGTCGCCGCGCGCCGCCTGACGCTCGGCCAGCGCCGCAAGCGCGCTCGCATTCTCGGTCTCGCCCGCGACCTGCCGTGCGAGCAGCATTTCGGCCGCCGCCGGATTGCCATGTCGGGCAAAGGTCCACGCCGCCTTGCGGGTGATCGGCCAGGGCCGCCGCGCCTCGGAGGCGAGCGCATAGGCGGTGAGCGCAGCCCGCGGATCGCCTGCGCCGAGCAGCGCGTCTCCGGCCAACGCGGCTACATCGGCCGAGGCGGGGAAGCGCGTGCGCAGCGCCGTGGCTTCAGCCTGCGCACCGGCGACATTGCCGCTCCACAGCATCTTTCGGATGGCATTGGTGGGCGGCGGCATGTTGTCGCGCAGGCCTAGCAACACGGGGACCGCGCGGGCCGGCGCATAGGCGCGCGCCAACAGCGGCGCTGCCGCCGCGCGATCGCCGAGCCGCTCGTGCGCGCGCGCAACCAGCATCAGGAGATAGGGCGAAGGCTCGGGCAGGCTCGCCTCGGGGGCAAAGCGGCGCACCAGTTCGGCATCGCGCCGGCCATCGAACATCGCCCGTGCGAGCAGTTCGCGCGCCCGCGCATTGGCGGGCTGGCGCGCCACAAGGGTCTCGAGGCTCGACGCCGCGCTGTCGGCATTGCCTTCCTCGAGGCTGATAGCCGCATCGAGCAGCAGCGCCGCCGGCACGCCTCGCGCCGCCATGCCGCTCTTTGAGAGCAGGCTGCGGGCGATGGAAAACTGGCCTCCGCGTGCCGCGATCACGGCTTGCAGGTAGAGCGCACGCGGGTCTTCCGGCGCCGCTTCGGCAAGCGCGCGCGCCGCCTTGAGGCTGGCGCGCGCCTCGCCCGCATCGCCGAGGGTTGCGGCATAGTCGGCCAGTGTATCGGGGTCCCCGGGGTCGGCCTTCAGCGCGGCTTCGAACCAGACCAGCGAATCCGCCGCGCCGTGGGCATCGCGCACCATCAGCGCGCGCAGCCGCAGTGCGGGCGCGTGGGCGGGCCCGAAGGCAAGCGCGCGGTCGGCCGCCTCGAGCGCGGTCAGATGCTCGCCGCCGCGCAGGCGAAGCCGGGCGATGGCGAGCCACAGATCGGGGCTTTCGGGCGCGAGGCCGCGCGCCTCGTCGAGCATCCGCCCGGCATCGGCCAGCGCGCCGTCCGCCATCGCCTTGTCGGCATCGGCGAGCAGACGGGTGAAGGCCGGGCTGCCTTCCCCGATCCCGCGATGCGCTCGGTGCGCAGGCGCTTGCGAGCAGGCCGCCAGCGCCAGCACACCTGCGAGGGCAGCAAGGGCGCTAGACCTGAAGGTCATACTGCTTGAGGAGGTCGTAAAGCGTCGGGCGGCTGATCCCGAGCAGCTTCGCGGTGCTCGAGATGTTGCCCTCGCTGCGGGCCAGCGCATGGCGGATCACGCGCCGGTCGGTCGCCTCGCGCGCGGCCTTGAGGTTGAGGAGCTGCGCGTCCTCGTTCTCGCGATCGGCAAGGTCGAGGTCCTCGGCATTGACCAGCTTGCCATCGGCCATGATCACTGCGCGCTTCACGCGGTTTTCGAGCTCGCGGACATTGCCCGGCCAGTCATGCGCATCGATCGCGGCGAGCGCATCGGGGGCAAAGCCGGTGACCGACGGGTTCATCTCGGCGGCAAAGCGCTTGAGGAAGGCTTTCGCCAGCAGCACCGGATCGCCGTGCCTTTCGGCCAGCCCCGGGATGCGCACGACGATCTCGGCGAGGCGGTAAAACAGGTCTTCGCGGAAGGCGCCTGCGGTGATCATGCTTTCGAGATCCTGGTGGGTGGCGCACACGATCCGGGTATTGACCGCGATCGCCTTGCGCCCGCCGACGCGCTCGATGGTCCGCTCCTGCAGGAATCGCAGCAGCTTGACCTGGAGCGGCAGGGGAATGTCGCCCACCTCGTCGAGGAACAGCGTGCCCCCGTCGGCGCTTTCGATCTTGCCCTCGGTGGTTTTCACTGCGCCGGTAAAGGCCCCCTTTTCGTGGCCGAAGAGCTCGCTTTCGAGCAAGTTCTCGGGGATGGCGGCGCAGTTGATGGCAACGAAGGGCCCGCCCGCGCGGTCGCTGGCATCGTGAAGGCCCTTGGCGAGCAGTTCCTTGCCCGTCCCGCTCGCGCCGAGCAGCATTACCGAGACGCTGGTGCGCGCCACGCGCTCGATGGTGCGGGCGACCTTGACCATCTCGGGCGCGCCGGTGATCATCCGGCCGAGCACGGTCTTGTCGGCGCTGGCCGAGGCGACGAGGCGGCGGTTCTCCTCCTCGATGGTGCGCAGATTGAAGGCGCGGCGCACGATCAGGCCCAATGCGTCAATGTCGATCGGCTTCTGGTAGAAGTCGTAGGCCCCCCGCGCGATGGCCGCCAGAGCGCTTTCTCGGGCGCCGTGGCCGCTCGCGACGATCACCTTGGTGTCGGGCTTCAGCGCCATGATCGCGTCAAGCACGGCAAAGCCCTCGGTGGTGCCGTCGGGATCGGGCGGCAGGCCGAGATCAAGCGTGACAACGCCGGGCATTTCATGGCGCAGCGCAGTGATCGCGCTGTCGCGGTCGCCCGCGATCACTACCTCGAAATCGTCATAGGCCCATTTGAGCTGGGCCTGCAGGCCCGGATCGTCCTCGATCACCAGCAGTACGGGTTTCTTTTCGGGCATTATCGGGCCTCCTGGTGGGCTGCGTCACGATTGTCCCCGGCGCAGAGCAAGCGCGCGGCCTCGGCGAACGGCAGGGCAACGGCAAAGCGGGTGCCGAGCCCCTCGCGGCTTTCGACCGAGACCCGCCCGCCCATCGCCTTGACCAGCTCGCGCGCCTCGAAAGCGCCAATGCCGAAGCCGCCGGGCTTGGAGGAGACGAAGGGCTTGAACAGGCCGGTGCGCACGAATTCGGGGCTCATGCCGTGGCCGGAATCGACTACCTCGATGCTGCCCGAGAGCCCCTCGGCGGTGACGTCGAGGAACACCGGCGTGCCGCTCTGGCTGGCGTCAATCGCGTTCTGAATCAGATGGATCAGCGCCTGCTCGAGCGCCTCGCGGTTGCCCATCACGCGTACCGGCTCCTCGCGGGTGAGATGCACCGGATGGACACCGGCAAAGCGCGCCGCCAGCGCCTTGGCAAGCGCGACCAGTTCGATGTCGCCGCTCGCCGAAGCCTGCCCTGCCCCGTAGCGCCCGAGACGAGCGAGGAGAGCGGAGAGCTTGTCGGCGGAATTCCTCAGGGTCACCAGCATGTCGGCGCGGAAGGCGGGATTGTCGGCGTGCTTCTCGGCATTGGCGGCAAGCAGCGAGAGCTGGCTAACGAGGTTCTTGATGTCGTGCATCACGAAGGCCATGCGCCGGTTGAACTCGTCGAAGCGGCTCGCGTCCATCAGCGCTTGCTGCCCGGCCTGTTCGGCAAGGTAGCTCGCCAGCTGCTGGCCGGCGACCCGCAGCAGGTCGAAGTCCTCCCAGTCGAGCTGCCGCGGATTGCGCGGGCGGGCGAGCACGATCACACCGACCAGGCGGTCGAAATGGATCAGCGGCACCAGCGCCCAGGCGTCCTCGGCGTCCATCAGCCAGCAGGGCACATGGCCTGCCTCGCCGTGGTGGTCGATCCCCTCGCGCGCCTCGTCGAGGGCGAGCACCATGTTGTGCTGTTCGAGCAGGCCCGACAGCGCGAATTCGCCCGCAATCGCAGGCACGGCGAGGGTCGGCCAGTTCCAGCGCGCGGTGAGTTCGAGCTGGGCCTGTTCGTTGGGCATCAGCAGCAGGCCCGCAGGGCTTTCAGTGATGTCGGCGAGCGCCTTGACCACGCGCTCTTCGAGGCTCGCGCCGCCTGCTGTGCCGCGGCCGATGGTGCGGGTGAAGCGCAGCCATTCCTGACGGTAGTCATAGCGGTGCTGGAAGAGGTGCTTCGTCGCAGTTACGCGCAGCCATCCGCGCAGTCGCCGCGACGGGAGGGCAAGGGCGGCGGCAATGATCGCGGCGAGCACGAACACCGCCTGGCTCGCCCGCGCCGCATCGCCGCCAAGCAGGGCGAGCGACTTGGCGATCAGCACCATCCCGACCAGATAGCCGCCGATCAGCAGCAGCGAGAGCGTGCGGAAGGCGACCGCGCGCGAGGGGCTGAACTGCACCCGAGGCCCCGCCGCATTCATGCCGAGCGCGAAGATCACCGCCATCGCGCCCGCCAGCAGCCCGCGCACATCGCCGAGCAGCGGCGGCATCGCGCCACCGAGATAGGCGAGCGTGTGGAGGTTGAGATCGTAAGCGAAGACCCCGGTCAGCGCCATGCCGGTCCAGCGCAGCACCGGGCGCATCACCGCCGCCGCGCCCGCATAGAGGTTGTGGAGCAGCATCAACGCACCGATTGCCACCAGCATGTCGATCAGCACCCGCGCATCATAGGCGGCCCGCGCGACTTCCTCGGTGCCGCCCAGAGAGATGCCCAACCATAGCACCACCAGCTGAAGCAGCTGCACCAGCACCAGCGCCAGGATCACCGGGCGCACGGGCTTGAGGCTGTTGCTGCGGCCGTCGGCGGCGAACAGGCTGAAGATCGTAGCGATCAGGGCAAGGTTGCGCACCATCGCCGCGATCACCGCCACGCCGTGCTCGGGGCCCAGCATCGCGGCCAGCGCACACCATGCAGCGCTCGCCGCTGCCGCCGCCATCAGCCCGATGCGGTCGGGGCGAGCGCGCTCGCCGTTGCGCCAGATCCACAGCATCGCGCCCGCACTCAGCACCGCCCCCGCGATCCACGCGAGCAAGCCCGCCAGCGGCAGCATGGCGCCCATCCAGATCACCGCGCACCCTCCGGCCACAGGATCACCCGCAGCGTCTGGAGCAGGATGACGAAGTCGAGGAAGGGCGTGTAGTTCTTGGCGTAGTAGAGATCATATTCGAGCTTGCAGCGGCTGTCCTCGACCGAGGCGCCGTAGGGGTAATTGATCTGCGCCCAGCCCGTGATTCCCGGCTTCACCATGTGGCGTTCCGAATAGAAGGGGATCTCCTCCTCGAGGCTTTCGACAAAGGAGGGCACTTCGGGGCGCGGGCCGACGAAGCTCATTTCGCCCTTCAAGACGCTCCAGGTCTGGGGCAGTTCGTCGATCCTGACCTTGCGGATGAATCGCCCGAGCCGGGTGATGCGCGGATCGTCCTTCTCGGCCCATTTGGCCCCGTCCTTCTCGGCATCGGTGCGCATCGAGCGCAGCTTGATCAGCGTGAACGGCTCGCCATAGAGCCCCACCCGCTTCTGGCGGAAGAAGGCCGGGCCCTTGCTGTCCAGCTTCACGAGGCCGGCGAAAATGATGATAACGGGCAGCGTCAGCGCCAGCAGGATGCAGCTCGCCGTGATGTCGAAGATGCGCTTGCACGCGCTCGAGAACATCCGGCTGCTCGAAAAGCCGTCGGAAAAGATCAGCCAGCTGGGATTGACCGTGTCGAGATCGACGCGGCCGGTCTCGCGCTCGATGAAGCTGGAAAAGTCGTTGACGTGGACGCCCTTGGTCTTGATGCGCAGCAGGTCCTTTAGCGGCAGCGAATTGCGGCGTTCCTGGAGCGCCAGCACCACCTCGGAAACGCCGAGGTTCTCGACGAAACGGCCAAGGTCATGGATCGCCGAGCGCGGGATAGCCTCTTCGACCACCCGGTTGTTGTCGCTCATGGCGATATAGGCAACGATCGCAAAGCCGGTCTCGGGCTTGTCGCCCAGCTCGCGCAGCCGCTGCGCGCGGTCGCCTGCGCCCAGCACCATGACGCGGCGGCGGAAGGCGGAGGAGCCGAGGAAGGAATTGAGCAGCAGCCGGTCGGCGACCAGCACCAGGATCGCCAGCCCCATGGTGTAGAGCAGCGTCGATCGCCAGAACAGCTCGCTCGGGATGACGAAGTCGACCACCGCCAGCGCAATGATCCCGAGGCTGATCGCGACCAGCACGCGTGCGCCGGCAAAGCGCAGGGAGCGTAGCGCGTTGGGCCCGTAGACCCCGACCGCGATCATCGCCAGCCAGATCACCATCGCCGTGCCGAACAGCGCCATGGAGCGGCCACTCAATTCGCCCAGATCCATCCCGATCTGTGCCGCGCGCCATTGCCAGGCGATCTCGCTGGCAAGCACCAGCAGCCCGAGATCGAGCAGGCCGAGCAGCAGCACGGCGTGGGGGATGTAATGCTTGAACAGGCGGATCATCGCGAGTGGGGCCTCTGGTGCGTGCCCTGCGGCTTTTACGACCCAGACCTTAAGTGTCGGTAAATTTTACACCCCACTGTAAAGCGCGCGCGTTTCTGCGGGATGCGAGGGTTAACGCCGCTTTCGCAATTACACCCGCGGCCGCGGCAGCGTGCTGGCGAGGCGGGCGGGTGCGGGGTTCAGGCATTCGGCCTTTCCGCAGCGACCACAGGGGCTGCCGAGCGGGACGGCGTCGAGCCGGTCGAGCGATTGGCCGCGCGCGTGGGCGAGGTCTCCGGCAAAGCGTGCCTCGATCCCCAGCACAACGGCGCGGCGGCCGGCGCACATCACCCCGTCGCCATCGACCGTGCGGGTGATGGTGAACCAGTGGCGCGCGGCGCCCGCGCCCTCACCCTCGCCGAAGGTCGCGGCCTGGGTGAGAACGGTGCCGGGTCGCTCGAAGGCGGCATAGGGCACCCAGGCGGGCCAGCGCGCGCCATCGAGCGGGTGGATGGCCCCGCTCCCCCCGGCGGTGAAGCGGGTCATCCGCCCCGCCCTGTCGATCACCGCCATGAAGAATGGCAGTCCCCGCTCGCCGATGCGGCCCAGCGTGGTGAGGCGTTCGGCGACCTGATCGAAACTGACCGCAAAGCGGCGCTGCAAAACGGCGAGATCGTACCCGGTCGCTTCGCAAGCGCGCAGGAAGCGGCGGTAGGGCAGCAGCAGCGCGCCCGCGAGGTAATCGGCGATGTGCTCGCGAAAGGCGTCACGCGCCTCGGGGCTGGCAAGGTTCGCGCCCGTCACCAGCGTCTCGATCCCGTCGCGCATTTCGAGCTGCCCGACCTGCCGCGCGATCTGGAACCGCCGCGCGGCGCCGGGGAGCATTTCGGAGAGCTGCAACTGGCGGGCGTGGAGGTCAAGCCGGTGGACCTGCCCCGGCATCACCTCGGCCGGGAGGATGCGCACCTGGAGCTGGTGCCTTTCGCGCAGGCGTTCCGACAGGGCGGCGCTGATCTCCCCGCGGCTGAGGCGAAGTTCATCGGCAAGATCCTCGGCAGCGTGGTCGAGGTCTGCGAAATGGTTCTGCCAGCGCTCGACCGCGCGGCGGACGGCGGCGGCTGCATCCTCGGCGACGACCCGCTCGCCCCCTCCCCCGGCATCATAGAGCCGCGCGAAGGCGGCAGCGACCTGCGGCGCGGCGGCGAGAAATTCCTGCACCTCCTCGCGGTCGATGCCGAGGTCGGCGAAGCGCTTGTCGGCCATGCGCCGCACGAGCCCGTCAAGCCCGCCGATATTGTCATCCTCGCGCAAGGAGCGCGGATCGAAGTCGAAGCGCTCGATCACCTGCACCAGCACACGCGCGGAGAGGGGGCGCTGGTTGCGCTCGATGAGGTTGAGGTAGGAAGGCGAGATGCCGAGCAGGCTCGCCATGCTAGCTTGGGTGAGGCCCTCGCGCTTGCGCAGGCGGCGCAGGGCGGGTCCGGCGAGGAGGGTGGTATCGGCCATGGCGGCGTTGTAAACTTATTTACTAATTGACACAAGATCGCGGGCAATTGTCCGGATAGCGACACGATTTCCTGTAAGTTTCCCTATCATGCTGCGCCGCACCACGGCAAATGGTGCCCATCCAGCGGCGCGAGTCCGAACGGCCCTCGCACCACTCCCCGCCGACGGACAGGAGATGCACATGACTTACCAGAACACCATCACCCAGATGCGCGATGTCGTCGCCGCCAATGGGCCGAGCTGGGCCGCAATCGACCCCGAGAGCGCCGCCCGCATGGTGATCCAGAACCGTTTCCGCACCGGCCTCGACATCGCCAAGTACACCGCCGGGATCATGCGCGCCGACATGACCGCTTATGACGCAGACCCCGCGCAATACACCCAGTCGCTCGGCTGCTGGCACGGCTTCATCGCGCAGCAGAAACTGATCGCGATCAAGAAGCATTTCGGCACCACCAAGCAGCGCTACCTCTACCTCTCGGGCTGGATGGTCGCCGCGCTGCGCAGCGAATTTGGCCCCCTGCCCGACCAGTCGATGCACGAGAAGACCTCGGTGCCGGCGCTGATCGCAGAGCTCTACACCTTCTTGAAGCAGGCCGACGCCCGCGAACTCGGCATGATGTTCCGCGCCCTCGACGCCGCCCGCAAGGCCGGTGACGCAGTCGAAGCCAAGCGGATCGAGAACGCCATCGACAATTACGAAACCCACGTCGTTCCGATCATCGCCGACATCGACGCAGGGTTTGGCAATGCCGAGGCGACCTACCTCCTCGCCAAGAAGATGATCGAGGCCGGTGCCTGCGCGCTCCAGATCGAAAACCAGGTTTCGGACGAAAAGCAGTGCGGCCACCAAGACGGCAAGGTCACCGTGCCGCACGAGGACTTCCTCCAGAAGATCCGCGCCTGCCGCATGGCCTTCCTCGAGATGGGTGTGGAAGACGGGATCATTGTCGCCCGCACGGACTCGCTCGGCGCCGGCCTCACCAAGCAGATCGCTTTCTCGAAGGAGCCGGGCGATCTAGGCGACCAGTACAACAGCTTCCTCGACGCGGACGAAGTTGACCCCGCCAACATCACCAATGGTCAGGTGTTCATCAGCCGCGACGGCAAGCTGCTCGCCCCCAAGCGCCTGCCTTCGAACCTCTACCAGTTCCGCGCCGGCACGGGCGAGGATCGCGTCGTGCTCGACTGCATCACCTCGCTGCAGAACGGCGCCGACCTCCTCTGGATCGAGACCGAGAAGCCCCACGTCGAGCAGATCGCGAGCATGGTCGATCGCATCCGCGAGGTCGTGCCGGGTGCCAAGCTCGTCTACAACAACTCGCCCAGCTTCAACTGGACGCTCAACTTCCGCCAGCAGGTGTTCGACGCCTGGGAAGCGGCGGGCAAGGACGTGTCGGCTTACGACCGCGCCAAGCTGATGAGCGTCGACTACGACGGCACCGAGCTGTCGAACGAAGCCGACGAGAAGATCCGCACCTTCCAGCGCGATGCCGCTGCCCGGGCCGGGATCTTCCACCACCTCATCACCCTGCCCACCTACCACACCGCCGCGCTCAGCACCGACAACCTCGCCCGCGAGTATTTCGGCGAGGCGGGCATGCTCGGCTACGTCAAGAACGTGCAGCGCGAGGAGATCCGCCAGGGTATCGCCTGTGTGAAGCACCAGAACATGTCGGGCTCCGACATTGGTGACGATCACAAGGAATACTTCGCCGGGGAAGCCGCATTGAAGGCCGGCGGCGCCCACAACACCATGAACCAGTTCGAGGCGGCATAACCAACGCCCGGGAGAGGGCCGGAGGGCTGCGATTTGCAGCCTTCCGGTTGCCCGGAAAGCCGCCTAAGGACTCGCGGGTGACATCACCGAGCGGAGAGTGACATGACCGATACCGACACCCCCAAGACCGAACCCGCCCGCGCCCGCGCGCTGCTTTCGACCGCCGACATGAAGCTGCTGCGCCGCGCCCTCGAAAGCCATGCCCGCAGCACCGAGGATCGCGAGGAGCTGGCCAAGATCAACGCCCTGCACCACCGCCTCGGCACTTACGTGCCCTCGGGCGAGTAACCCGTTTCACAGTTCTCCTGGGGAGGAGAAACGGCCGTCGGAGCGCCCGCAAGGGCCCGCTCCGGCGGCCGAATTTTTTGAGCCCTTGTCGCCCTATCGCTTCGCGACTTGAGGGCGGGAAATCACTTCTCCATCAGCTTCAGTGTCGCCGCGGTCAGCGCCTCGGTGGCGGTCGCGATCACCACCGGCGCGTCGGGCGCCCAGAACGGCGAGTGCAACGAGGGCAGCTCGACCTCGCCCTTTTGCGCGCGCTCCCACTCGGCCTGAGGCACGCCGCCGACCCAGAAGATCAGGCTTTGGACATTGGCCTTGTCGGCGCGGTAGAAGCGGCCGAAATCCTCGCCGCCCATCACCGCGGGCACCTCGAACACCCGGCCCTCGAAGCGGGGCTTGAGCCCGGCCATTACCTGATCGGTGAATTCGGGTGTGTTGTAGGTTGCTGGCGTATAGGGGTCCTGCACCGTCACCCGCGGCAGCTTGTCCTCGGGGACACCCGCCGCGATTGCCTCGCCCTTAGCAATGCGGGCGATGCCGTCGAGCAGGCGCTTGCGCGTCTCGTCTGAATAGCTCCTCACCGTCAGCTGGAGCCGCGCTTCATCGGGGATGATGTTGTGCTTCGCGCCTGCCTGGAAGCTCCCCACCGTCACCACCGCCGGATCGTTCGGGTTCTGCTCGCGGCTGACCAACGTCTGCAAACGCATGACGATGCTGGAGGCGATCACGATCGGGTCCTTGGTGGTGTGCGGATAGGCGCCGTGCCCGCCCACTCCCGGCACCACCACGTCGACGCTGTCGACATTCGCCAGCGCGAAGCCCTTCGAATAGCCGATCTGCCCGGCCGGGAACTGCGCCGCATCGTGGAAGGCAAGCACGTAGTCGGGCTTGGGGAAGCGGGTGAACAGCCCGTCTTCGAGCATCGCTTTGGCGCCCTGCCCGATCTCCTCGGCGGGCTGGAGGATCATCACCAGCGTGCCCGACCACTCGCTCTTGCGCGCGGCAAGCAGCTGCGCGGTGCCGATCCAGGCGGTCATATGGGTGTCGTGCCCGCAGGCGTGCATCACGCCGGTCTCGGTCCCGTTCTGGGCGAGGGCGCGCTTCTTCGAGGCAAAGGGCAAGCCGGTCTGCTCGACCACCGGCAGGCCGTCCATGTCGGCGCGCAGCAGCACCACCGGGCCGGGCCCGTTCTCCATCACCGCGACCACGCCGGTCTTGCCGACGCCCTCGGTCACCGTGAAGCCCAGCGCACGGGCGCGGGCGGCGAGCTTCCTCGCGGTCTCGACCTCCTGAAACGAGAGCTCGGGATTGGCGTGGAGGTCGCGGTAGAGCTCAACCAGCGCGGGCAGATCCGCAGCCACCGCATCGCGCAGCTCGTCGGCCTGCGCCGGCACCGCGCCAAGCGCCAGCGCGCTCACGCCTGCCAGGATCGCCATCATCCGCATCACTCTTCCCCTTGATGTGTCTCTAGACCGCGCCCGTCGCCGCGCTCACATCCCGTACCACAGCGTCAGCAGCACTGAGAGCACCGTCACCATGATCGCCACCAGCGGCGTGCCCGCGCGAAAATAGTCGCCGAAATTGTAATTGCCCTCGGACATGATCAGCAGGTTGGTCTGATAGGCGATCGGCGTCGCGAAGCTGAGATTGCAGCCGAACAATACCGCCAGCACCATCGGTTCGGGCGGCAGGCCCAGCTGGGTTGCGACATTAAAGGCAATCGGCGTGCCGATGGTCGCAGCGGTGGCGTTGGAGGCAAAGTTGGTGAGCACCGTCACGAACAGCATGATCGCCGCCAGCACCAGTGCGGGAGGGAGATAGGCGAGCCCCAGCGAGAGCCCCTGCCCCAGCCACTCTGCCGCGCCGCTTTCGTCGATCACCCGGCCGATGGCGAGGCTCGCGGCGATAAGCACGATCACCTTGGC
>NZ_JAMNXL010000246.1 GCF_023653175.1 Erythrobacter sp.
CACCCGCCGCACCGGCACGCGGATGTTGCAGATGTCCGCGCCGCCAGCAGGCACGTTGAAGAACGGATCGCGGCGATTGGCGATGGCCCCGGCGTAAGCCGCGAAGGTCTCGCTTTCGGTCGAGAGGTATTCGAACGCCGGTCGCTCACCCGTCGGCAGGTCGTCCGCCACCCGTACCGATGTGATCGGCGTGCGCTTGGCGCTTTCCTCGGCGGAGTAGAACCCGAGCGCGCCCTTGCCGCGGGGCAGTGAGGAGAGGTGCTCCATCCCCTCGATCACCCGCCCGACGAGGGCGATGTTGCGATCGAGGTGGCGCGGCGCATGGCCGATCACGGTATAAAGCTCCGCGCCCGATCCGGTGTCGGGCGAATAGTTCCGCCCCACGCCGACCATGCCGTAGCAGTGGGTGGGCCACATGGTTTTCAGGAAGGCTGGAAAGAAGTCTTGGATACGGTCGTCAGGCTTGCTTGGCGCCCGCTCGCCAGCGATCGGCCAGCCTTCAAAAAAGCCCGTCCCGTCCGCATAGCTGTCGCGCGGCGCGGGCGGTGATGGCTCTGCGGTGCCCGCAAGCGTTTCGGCGGTAAACGGAGTCACGAGGCCATCGGGCGGTCGCCCTTCGCGGGCACGGACACCGGGCCTTATCTCGTAGCCATGAACAATCGGATCGTTGATCAGGCCCATCGCGGCTGTGACGAGATAGTCCTTCTCCGTCATCATCCTCAGCCCTTGCGGCAAGGGCTTGGGTTTCCCCGTCGCCTCGGGGTTGTCGTAATTGGGATCGCCCCACTGGGTGACGTAATTGTCCTGCACCCGGTTGACCGAGATGCCGTCATACCAGCCCGCGCGCGCGAACAGCCGGATGTTGTGGACCCAGCCTTGCGAGAACGGCGCTGGCATCAGCTGTATCACCACGGTGCGCGGGCGGCCGTCGGCATCCGGCGCGAGTGTCATCACCAGCAGGTCCTCCGCCGGGATCGCCACCCAGTCCGCCTTGGGCGCGGCAGCGACGATTTCGGGCGGGGTGGGGGCGACGGGTTTGCTCGCATCCTGCGCGGCAAGCGGCAGCGTGAATGCGAGAGCGGCCGAAACGACGACAAGTGCGGTTCTCATGCCTGCCGGTGTGCCATATCCGCCCGGGAATCAAAAACCCCTTTTCCGCACGCAAAGGGGGGCGCGAAAAAGGGGCTCTTGCAGCCGCGCTCGCAGGGAATGC
Organism: Erythrobacter sp.; assembly: GCF_023653175.1. GTDB lineage: Bacteria > Pseudomonadota > Alphaproteobacteria > Sphingomonadales > Sphingomonadaceae > Erythrobacter. Next base: position 1,214 of record NZ_JAMNXL010000246.1, read on the forward strand.
CGGATCCGCGCAGCGCTGGCCTCGGCTACTCCTTTACCACGATTTCATCCCCCGGCCAAACTGCACCGCCTTGCGAAGCCTGCCGTTCGCCGCTATCGGCGCGGGCCTGCCTCCCACAGGTGCTCAAGCAACATAGCGGTAGCGCCTCGAAGGAGTCTTGCGGAGCAGTGGCCGAGTGGTCGAAGGCGCACGCCTGGAAAGTGTGTATACGTCAAAAGCGTATCGAGGGTTCGAATCCCTCCTGCTCCGCCACAGACCTCTGGAAACATTGAGAAATTGCGTTCTGACGGACCCTGCTCCCTTATCGTTCCCCGATAGATCTTCCGCTTAACCGGCGCGGGCCTGATCGATCGACGCGACAGGGGCGGCAATTCGCCCGGATCAAATTCGGGTCAGGTGCTGGTGACCGCTCGCAGCTTGGGAACGCTGCACACCCTACGCGACATACCGCTGCATCTATCGTCGAAATAGATAACTATGTCTCACAGCTACATCGCATAGTCGACGAGTCCCGTGACGATGGCTTGCCTGGCCATTTCCGCCAGCCCGGCGGCCCAGGACTGCTCTCCCACTAGCTCCCTATGGGGGCGACCGTATGGCGAGCATCTTGAGATCTCGACATAGTGGCAGGCCGCCCCGGGACGTGCGAGCGGAAGTTAGAAGCTGAAGCGCAGTCCTGCTCGAGCGCCAAAGGCATCGAGCTGGCTTCCCTTGGCACCATTGGCTTCGATGAAGCCGCTGACCGTGTTGGGCGAGCCGATATTCACACCCAGAACGGCTTCGCCGTAGTCGCCGATTGGGCGATTATCGATACGGACCGTTCGGCCATTGTTGGTGAAGTCGATGCTGTCATCACCCTTGAACTCGTGGACGTAATTGCCACCTGCATAAAGGGCGATGGTGTTGAACGCTCCGCTCGGGAAACTCGCCCCGATCCGCGCCCCCAGCTTGCCGCGCAGGCCTTCATCATCAAGAAATTCGATGGTCGAACTCTGCACGTTCAGGTCATCAAGGCTGGTGCGGACATAGGAGATCGAGCCGACAGGTTCGACGAAGAAGCTGTCGGACCCGACACGGATTCCGATCTCGCCCCGTGCGCCGTAGGCATTGCCATCGAAGTCGGCCGCATATTGTCCGATCGCGCTCTCGGCTTCGACCTTGTACCAATCATATTTGGCAAGGACGTTGGCGAACAGGCTGCCCGAATTGATCCCGGCATAGGCCCCGGCGTTGAAGGCATCGAACGCGGTTCGGTCGGTGGCACCGTTGAACTTCATCTGGGAGTTCACGTAGCCCCCGGTGATCCCGAAGGCAAAATTGCCGCTATTGCCTGACGCCCCGCCGAAATCGAAGCCGGCTTGGCCGCCGAAGTAGTCCTGATCATAGCCCAGATCGAAATTGCGGTTGAGACCCGAGAAGCTGACGTCGCGGACATTTTCCCTCTGCTCGGTTGCGCCATGCATCTGGACCCACAAGCGACCGCCCGGTTCCCCGGCGCCGCCCGCCCATGCGCCATCACGCAATTCGCGCATGTGCGCCGACCAAGCTTCAGCCGACACATGCCACAGATTGCGCGCTCCTTCGACAAAACCCGCCGTACGATAGACGGCAGCGTTAGGCGCACCGACCAGCAAGAAGTTGTTGGAGCCCGGGTCGAACACCAGGTCGGTTTCGATCAGGCCGGAGATGCGGCTGCCGCCGTCCAGCGTGAACGCTCCAGCCTGCGTGCCCACGCCGCCATCCACAAGTATGACGCCCGGGTGCAACGCCCCTGGTCCGCGCAGATCGACCAGCAGGCGGGTCGAACCGGTCGCCGCCCCGCCGACGATCAGCCTGTCGGCCGACCCTGAACCGGCAAGATCGGCATCAAGGCCGAGCCTGCTGTCGGCCGAACCGGCAAAGGTGCCGGGCAAGGTCAGCGTATCGCCCGGGATGCCGTTGCGCAGCTCGATCAATCCGCCGGTATTGTTGAAGGTTTCCAAGCCGGTGAAGATGCGCGCCACCGGGGCCGTGGCTCCCGGTGCAAAACGCACCGTTCCGCTGTTGCCAAAGACGTCTGTCCCAGCACCGAAATCGGGATCTGGCCCCACGACATAGGTGCCCGTGTTGTTCACACGGTCCGCACCTGCCGTAAACTGGATGTCGCTGGTCAAGGTTCCGGAATTGTTGATCGTGAGCGGCCCGCCCGCGGCAGCCACGGCAAAACCGTTGCTGTTGTTCGCGATCACGCCCGCATTGTTCAGCGTGCTGCCATTGACCGAGACCAGACGAATACCATCGCCATTCGCAGCGGTTGCAGTACCATTGGCGCCGATTGTCACGGTCGCGGTGTTGCCGCCATCGACGATGATCCCGTCCGCGCCAGTCCCAGTTGCGGCGACGGTTCCGTTGATGATGGCGACTGCATTATTGGTCGCCGAAACACGCACGGCGCTCACGCCGTTGCCGCGCGCCGACACACTGTTGACGATGGCACTGGCGTTGCCGTCGGTGGCGATCACAGCGACTGTTGCAGGATTGCCGGCCGCAAAGCTCGTGCCGCTGCTGGCAGCTGTGCCATTCACCTGTACCGACGCATTCGCACCTGTTGCCGCGATAGCGGCCCGGCCGCTTGCTGCGTCTGCGCTCAGGGCAGCTACCGTGCTGACATTGTTGGCGATGACGACAACGCTGCCAGTGCCGGAGGTTGCAAGGATGCCGCCGCCATTGCGACCGTTGGCTGTCACTGAACCGGTGCTCGATACTCGGACATTACCTGTATCCGAGGTAGCGGTGATGGCGGTCGCATCGGCGCCGGTTACAGTGACTCTACCGGCGGTCACGTCAGCGTCCCCGCCGATCGCGGAAACGAAGATGCCATCGGCATTCGCGCCGGCGGTCGTGACAGAATCTGCGCTGACCGAGGCAACCCCATCAACAGTCTGCGCAGTGATACCCGCTGCGCTGGCCCCTGCCGTTGTAACACTGCCGGCGTCGATCATGACATTGCCTGTGCGCCGGGTGATTCCCATGATCCCG
>NZ_JAMNXL010000247.1 GCF_023653175.1 Erythrobacter sp.
CAGTTGCAGCAGTTCGGAGCGGAGTCGCTGACGGTCAACCTTGTCGGCCGCATCACCCTGCGCGAGCTGGGCGTGCTGATGACCGCGATCATGGTGGCGGGCCGGTCAGGGAGCGCCTTTGCCGCGCAGCTCGGCACGATGAAGCTGACCGAGGAGATCGACGCGATGCGCACCATCGGCATCTCTCCCATCGAGGTGCTGGTGATCCCGCGTATTCTGGCCGCGACCTTCATGATGATCCTGCTCGGCTTCTTCGCCGCGCTGGCCGCGATCATCGGCGGGGCGGTGGTCGGCCAGTTCGCGCTCGGCATCCCGTTCTTCACCTTCCTCCTGCGCATTCAGGAAGTGGTGCCCACCCATGATCTCTGGGTCGGCCTCATCAAGGCCCCCGTGTTCGGCCTGATCGTCGCGCTGGCCGGTTGCTATCACGGGATGCAGGTTCACGGCGATTCCGAGGAAGTCGGCCGGCGCACCACCATGGCGGTGGTCTCGGCGATCTTCGCGGTGATCGTGATCGACGCCTTCTTCGCGGTGTTCTTCACCGAAATCGGGTGGGGGTGACGCAATGCGCATGAACGCCCATCCTGACGACGAGAAACCGATTATCGAGGTTCAGGGCCTCGTGAACAGCTTCGGCGATTTCAACGTCCACCAAGATCTCGACCTCACCGTCCGGCGCGGCGAGATCCTCGGCGTGGTCGGCGGGTCGGGCACGGGCAAGTCGGTGCTGATGCGCTCGATCATCGGCTTGCAGCGGCCCAGCGCCGGGCGGATCGACGTGCTGGGGCGCTGCATCACCGAAAGCGATCTCGAACAGGGCATCGGCGTGCGCCGGCGCTGGGGCATCCTGTTCCAGGGCGGCGCGCTGTTCTCGACCCTGACGGTGGGCGAGAATGTCGAGGTGCCGCTCAAGAAATATTACCCCGATCTCGATCCCGAATTCCGCGCCGAGATCGCGCGATACAAGGTGATGCTGACCGGCCTTCCCGAAAGCGCGGTGCAGAAATATCCTAGCGAGCTTTCGGGTGGCATGAAAAAGCGCGCCGGGCTCGCCCGTGCGCTGGCGCTCGATCCGGAGCTGCTGTTCCTCGACGAGCCCACCGCCGGGCTCGACCCGATCGGCGCGGCCAAGTTCGACCGGCTGACGCGCGAACTCAAGGAAACCATGGGTCTCACCGTGTTTCTCATAACCCATGACCTCGATACGCTTTACGAGATCTGCGACCGCGTGGCGGTGATCGCGGAGAAAAAGATCATCGCGGTCGGCACCATCCCCGAATTGATTGCCACCAAACACCCGTGGATCGAGGAATATTTCAACGGCCCGCGCGGGCGCAGCGCCCATGCGACGCATCTCCATGGGGAAAGCGCATGATCGGCCCGAGGAACAACAGAGTATTGGACAAGCCCGCACGCAGGGCCGCATAGGACGAGCACATGGAAACCAGAGCCAATCATCTGTGGGTCGGTGCGGTGACGCTGGTGCTGCTGGCGGCGCTGGCGGTGTTCATCGTCTGGATCGCGCGCCTCAATGAAGGCGCCAAGGACGAATACGACATCTTCTACAATCAGTCGGTCTCGGGCCTCGCCAATGGCAGTCAGGTGACCTTTGCCGGCGTGCCGGTGGGGCAGGTGACCGAGATCGCTCTGGCCAAGGACAATCCCGAATTCGTGCGGGTGCGGGTCAAGGTGAAGGACGACGTGCCCATTCTGGTGGGCACCCAGGCGACCATCCAGGCGAGCTTCACCGGGGTCTCGACGATCCTGCTCGACGGCGCGCGCAAGGACAATCCGCCGATCACCTGCGAGACCACCGCCTGCCCCGAAGGCCGCCCGGTGATCCCCCCGGGGCGCGGCGGCTTCGGCGAGATCGTGGCGAACGCGCCGCTGCTGCTCGAGCGGCTGGCGACGCTGACCGAACAGCTGAACCTGATCCTCGGGCCCGAAAACCAGAAGGAACTCGCAGGCATCCTCAAGAACTCGAACCGGCTGACCGAGGGTCTTGCCGATGCGACGCCCGAGCTGACGCAGAACCTGCGCGATTTCCAGGTCACGATGAAGGAATTCAACGAGACGCTGAACGCGGTCGAGCGGCTCGCCGACAACACCAACGGCCTTGTCGGCAAGGAAGGCGAGCCGCTGGCGGCCGAATTGCGCGCGACCCTCAAGAGCGCCAATGCGACGCTGGCCAGTCTCTCGGCGACGCTCGAGGACACCCGCCCGGCGATCCGCCAGCTGCGCACGGGCACGCTGCCCAGTGCCGAGGCGACCTTGCAGGACCTGCGCGCCACCAGCCGATCTTTGCGCGCGATCACCGAGAAGCTCGAAAGCGAAGGCGCGGGCGCGCTGGTGGGCGGCAAGTCGCTGCCTGACTATAAGCCTGAATAGAAGGACCGACCGCTATGACCCTCCGATTCCGGCCCGTCCTGCTTGCCCTGCCGCTCGCGCTGGCGCTGCCCGGCTGCATCAGCCTCGGCGGCGAGCCGCCCGAGAGCCTGCTGACCCTCAGCCCTGCCGCGCGCGCGCCGGCCGGGCCCGGCGTCGCGGCCGATGCGAACCGTCCGGTAATCGCGGTGATGCCCTTCGATACCCCCGCCAAGCTCGACGTGCTGCGCGTGCCGGTGACGGTGAGCGATACCGAGCTCGCCTATCTGCAGGAGGCCTTCTGGGTCGAAAAGCCTGCGCGCCTGTTCCGCCAGCTGGTCGGCGAGACGATCCGCGCGCGCGGCACTGCGATGGTGGTCGATGGCAATGAAGTCGCTTCGATGCCGACGGTCACGGTGCAGGGCACGCTGACCGAGATGGGCTTTGACGCGGCGAGCTCCGAGGCCGTGGTGCGCTTCGACGCGGTGCGCACGGGCAAGGACGGCGCCGTCGCCACCCGCCGTTTCGAAGCGCGCGAGAGCGGCGTGACCCCCGACGCGCGCTCGGTGGGCGCAGGGCTCAACGCGGCAGCGAACCGCGTCGCGGCGGAAGTCGCGGAGTGGGTCGCGGCGGGCTAGGCGCCGCGCGCCAGCCGCGCGAAGGCGGCGGCGCGCAGGAAGTCGGTCTCGCGGCGCTGGCGGCGCTCCTCGGCCTCCCAGTCGCGGCCCCATAGCTCGGCCTGCCACTCCTCCTCGAGACACGCCGCCTGCCACAGCGCGAGCGGCTCCTCCTCGTGTGCGGCATCGAGCGCCGACAGGCCGGTCACCAGCGAGGCGGCGAGCTTGGTCATCGCCTCGAGCCCGGCGAGCTGGAAGGGATCGAGGGTGAGCAGGCGGGCGCGCAGCTTGGCGAGAGTCGCGGGTGGCTGCGGGCGGTGGAGCACGCCGCTGACCCGGGTGAAGGTGACGCCGTGCACAGCCTCGAAGCGGGCGAGCAGCGGCTCCCACACCTGCTGCTGCGCTGCGTGGAGCGGCTCGTCGGGATCGGCGCGGTAGCACAGCGTGTCGGTCTCGGCATAGCCGAGCAGACCATCGGCGCAGGCCTGAGGGCCTTGGGCCACCACGTCGATCGCGTAGTCGGCCATGTCGCGTAAGGGCAAGCTGGCGGGGTCGATCTGCTCGCCCTGAAGCCGCCACTCGGCCGCGAGCGCCTCGGCAAGCGGTCGGGTGGGCAGGAGCTGGGGCGCGCCGCCGACTGTCTTCACGCCGCGGGTGTCGAGCATCACCTGGTATCCGTGCGTCTTGGCGCCCGCCACTTCGGCGAGCGTGACGTCGGTGTAGAAGCGGCGGATCATGGCTGGCGCGGGCCCTCGTCCCGAAAACGGCGGGCGATAAAGCGGGGCAGGAAGAAGATCTCGAAGAAGCCCGCCACCGCGAGCACCGCACCCACCGCATAGGGCAGGTCGATGACCCCGCGCACAATGGCAAAGCCGAGCGTCACCATCGCCACCCCGGCAAAGCGCGCCGCGGTGATGATGACGAAGCCGGTGCGCGCGCGGGCCTCGGCGATCTCGCGGGTCGAGCGGGTCATGGCAGGGCCTCCTCGAGCGCGGCGGCAAGGTCGGCGGCGGTCTGGGCCACACGGGTCGCTCCGCTGGCGATGAGTTCGGCCGCACCGTGGTAGCCCCAGCCGACGCCGATGCCGGTGACCCCGATGCTCCTCGCCATCAGCATGTCGAAGCTTGTGTCGCCGATCATCACCGCCTCGCCCGGCAATGCGCCAGCCTCGAACAATGCTGCCTCGAGCATCGCGGGGTGCGGCTTGCTGGGGTGGCGGTCGGCGGTCTGGAGCGAGACGAAC
>NZ_JAMNXL010000074.1 GCF_023653175.1 Erythrobacter sp.
ACCGCCGTCACCCCGACGACATTCTCATAAGCCCCCGGAAACACCGGCGGAGCGGCGGGACCGTCATTGCCGGCCGCCGCCACGATCACATGGCCGCGCTTGGTGATGCGCGCGATGGCCCCTGCCACGGCCGGGTTGCGGGGGCCCGACAGACTGATGTTGATCACCGGCACGCCCTGCGCGGCCAACCAGTCGAGCGCCTTGATCAAGGCAAAGCTCGACCCGGCGGACTCGCGCGGGCCGGCAAAGATGTCTGCCACGAAAATCTTCGTGCGTGCGGCCGGATCGGCCTTCGTCCCCGCCATCAGATTGGCCACCGCAGTGCCGTGCAGGCGCGCTTCGGCGGCCTTGCTGTTAAAGGCGCGCTGGCTGATCGTGACGTGCTTGAAATAGGCGAGGCCCGTCGCGATCCCGGTGTCGATGAGGCCGATCTGGCAGCCGCAGGCGACCCGCTGGGGCACGCTGGCCGCCTTGCGGCGCTTGGTCCGCACCGCCGAACTGTCGAACAGGTGATTGTAGCCGATGGTGTCGGGATCGGCGATCGTCTCGAGCGCGTCGAGCGCCGCCTCGTCGGCGATCTGGGCGGGGCCGCGCAGCAGCAGCACCGTGCCGTCCACCGAGGCGAGCCTTTCGCTGGCAATCACCGTAAAGCCGCCGGCCTTCAGTTCCGCAATGTCAGCCGCGGTCAGATCAAGCGCGACGAATTCCCCGCGGCGATAGCGGAAACCCTCGCCATCGGTGTCGATCCGGTCGCGTTCGTCACGCTCGATCCGTTCGGCCTCGGTCTCGCCGCTGGCGAGCAGCCACTTGCCGGGATCCTCGTCGAGATCATACGCGCCGTCATCGGCATCGCCGCGATCATCGGCGATGTCATCGTAATCACCGTCGCCATCGCCACCAGCGGTCGGGCCGTCATCACCGTCGTCATCGCCGCCAGCCGCGCTGTCATCATCGTCGTCTCCGCCAGCCGCACCGTCGTCGTCGCCGGCATCATCGCCGCCCGCATCGTCGTCGCCGCCCGGATCATCGTCGCCGGCGTCGTCATCGCCGCCCGGGTCGTCCCCATCGGCGTCGCCCCCGTCAACGTCATCGCCGCCGGTATCGTCGCCGCCGGGATCCTGATCATCGGGGTCCTCGACGACGTCGTCGTCGTCGCCTTCGTCGCCGTCATCATCGTCGTCGTCGCCCGCGTCCTGCGCGGCGAGCGGGGCGTGCCAGGCCGATGTGACGGGGCCGAGCGTCAGCCCCAGCATCAACAGGTATGCGATCATGACCCGCGATTGCATCGAATGCCCCCTATGTCCCCGACAATAAAGCCGGGATGACTGTTTCGTTCCTTACCTCGCTACATACGAAACTGGCTGTTCTTTTATTCCCCCGTCCTGTCTATGGGCGGAATATTGCCACCAGCTGAACCGTTGAGCCCATGAACCGCCCGATGACCCCGGACGAAACGACAAGGCAGGCGCTGATCGCCCTGATCCCCCGCCTGCGCCGTTTTGCCCGGGTGCTGACGGGGTCGATCGCCGATGCCGACGATGTCGTGCAGGCGAGCCTGGAGAAAGCAATGGTCAATCTGGAACAATATCAGCCCGGCACCCGGCTTGACGCCTGGGTGTTCCGGATCGCCCACAACCATTGGGTCGACGACCGCCGCCGTGCGCACAACCGCATGGGGCATGACGACATCGGCGAGATGCTCGATCTGGCCGGTGAGGACGGGCGCGAAGTGGTCGAGGCCAGCGCAGAGGCGCGCATGGTGCGTGCCGCTGTCGACAGTCTGCCGCCCGAACAGCGCGACGTGGTCGCGCTCGTCATGCTCGAGGAGCTGAGTTACCGCGAGGCCGCCGACATGCTCGGCCTGCCGATCGGCACGGTGATGAGCCGGCTGTCGCGTGCCAAGGCGGCGCTGGCGCGGCGCATGACCGCGCAAGGAGTCGTGCAATGAGCCCCTCCTTCACTGATGGCCAACTCGCCTCTTTCATGGACGGAACCCTTGAGGACGAGGCGCTGATCGATGCGATCGAGGCTGCGATCAACGCCGACCCCGCGCTGGCCGAACGGGCCGAGGCGCTGGTGGCGGGTGAGCCCATTGCGGCAATGGTGCGCGATGCCTTTGCCCCGGTGCTGGATGCGCCCGTGCCCGAACGCCTGACCACCACGCTCGCCCCGCGCGAGGCCGAGGTGGTCGATCTTGCCGCGGTACGAGCCGCCAAGTCGGCCGCGCTGCCGAAACCGGCCAACGACACCGGCCGCAGCAGCTGGCGCTGGCCGCAGCTGGGCGCCATGGCGGCGAGCCTGGTGGTGGGCGTGCTGATCGGCGGCCGGCTGCTCAACGGCGGAGCGGATGCGCCCGCCGGCGATGATCTGGTGCTCGCCAGCGCCGATCTTACCGCCATGCTCGACTCTGCGCCGAGCGGGCAGAAGACCGATCTCTCCGCGCTGGGCGAGGGCGAGGTGGTGCTGACCTTCCGCAACGCCGATGGCCAGCTGTGCCGCCAGTTCCTGATCCAAGGCACAGGCGGGGTGACCAGCGATGCGCTCGCCTGCGCGGGCGGGTCCGACAAGCGCTGGCAGATCGAGGCCTATGGCCGCCGCGCCGCTCCCGTGGGTAAGATGAAGCTGGCCGGCGGCGATGCGGCACCCGCGGTGGTCGCAGCCGTCGATGCGATGATCAACAGCGATCCCCTGGTTGGCCCCGACGAAATCGCCGAGCTCGGGAAGAAGTAGGGGGCTGCTCCACACGCAAAGCCCGGGCGGTCGCCTGAACGCCCGGGCTTTTGCGTTGGCTTCTGCAACAGCGTCAGATCGTGAACAGCACCTCGACCACGGTGGCGATGCCGCTGTCGGTGGAGACAAGGAACCGCTCGTCGCGGAACGAGACCACATCGGCGCGGATCTGGACGTTGGGGTGCAGCTGGTAGAAGCCGCCGAGGCCGATCAGCCGGTTCTCGCGGTCCGAGGCGCGGGTCAGCGCGACGCTGCCCGCCACGCCCCAATCCGGCGTCACCCAGCCCACGCCGCCGTTGACCTCCCACTGGTCGAAGCCGCGGTCGAGCCGATTGGAATCGCCGCGATCCACGTAAGCCGCCCCGATCCGCAGGGGACCGCGGCGAGCCTCGGCGCCGATGCTCCAGCTGTTGAGATCGGCGCGGGTGGTGACCGGATCGGCCTGCCCCGTGGCATAGCCGCCGCTGGCGCCGAGGATCCAGTCGCCCACCGGCTGCTGGTATTGCAGGCCGAATTCGAAGGCGTCGTTGACGTCGATGCGATCGCGCGAGTCCACGGCGGCGGCGTTGCGGCGCACCTTGGGTGAGTATGACACGCCCCCGCGCAGACCCCCGACCGGGGGCGAGAGGTAGATCACCTTGAAGGCATCCTGCGTGTCCAGCGCGCGCAGCAGCGCCTGGGTCCCGGCATAGCGCGAGAACTCGCCGCGAACCTGCCCGAGCGCCACCAGTGGCGCGGCGAAGGCGAGGGTGTCGGCGGGGCCATCCTGAAGCCCGACCTCGACCCGCCCGTAATCGCTGGCGACGAACCCGTAGATTTCGCCGGCTTCCAGCACTTCCGAGGCGCGCCTGCGGCTGTTCTGTTCGGCGTTGAAGCCGACGATTATCCCGCCGGGCGAGGTCCACTGGGCATTGATCCGCGCGAACAGATCGACCTTGGCGTCGGGGGAATCGGTGACCGGATCCTCATCGTCGAACACCGCGGCTTGCGCTGCTGCACCGCCGGACAGGCGAATGTCGATCCCCTCCCACTGCACTTCGAGCCGGGGAAGGGCCTTGGCCTTGCCCTTCTCGTCCGCTTGCGCCTGCGCCGCCGTGGCGCCCCCGATCATCGTGCCGAACACTACCGCGCTGCCAAGGCTGCGGAACATCGTTTTCGCCTTCATCTGCAAACCTTCAGGAAATGGCCGTTCCGGCACTTGGGAGATACAATCACCTAGATTATCATTTGTGCCCCTGCTCAGGAAAAATGCTGCGCTCGCTGGCGACCAGATCCTCGAGCAGCAGCCAGGTGAGCGCCAGCGCCGCACCCGCTGTCATCGCGCAGCCGATTGCGACCAGCATGGGGACGGCGGGCGCATGGCGCTCTGCCACCACCGTGCCGATCGCCCGTGCCAATCGCACTGCAAGGCAGAGATCGAGCGCCCCCAGCACCCCCAGTGCAAGGCCGGGCATGAGCCAGGCAAGGCATGCAGGCGATGCGGCGGCGCGGGCATCTCCATTGCCCGGATCACGCCAAGCGTCAGGGGGACATGGCTGCGACACGGGGCTTCTCCTGTTTGCAAGGCTCACCTCCGCTAACGGCCCGGCACCCCTGCCTATTCCCCCTCATGTGCAGAAATTTTTCTGTCGGCTTGGCGGGAATAAGCCCGCCGCCTGCTCCGTTTGGCTTGCGAACCGGCACGAATGCCGGGCCGCAACAGGAGCCTTTCGTGACCTCTCGCAACCCCCTGCCCCGCCGACTGCTGCAAGCCTTCATGCTGGCGGTTCCCGTGGTGTGCTTTGCCACCGCCGCCTTCGCCGAGACCGCCGCGCCGGACCAGAGCGCGCGAGGCAGCGGCATCGACGACGAGAGCGATGAGGCCGCTGCCGTGCAAGCGGGCTCGGGCTGGACCCTCGACCCCGGGCTCAGGCTGATTGCACGCGGCATCACCGCCCGCTCGACTGCGCCTGCCGAGGACGAAGTGGTCGATGGCAATGCGTTCGCGGTGGTCATCACCCCTTCGCTGGTGCTCGCCAAGGACGATGTCACCGTGACGCTGCGCAATGCGACGACGCGGCTCGAATTCGAGGACGCAGACCGCACCGACCGCTGGCAGAACGCCGCGCGGGCTTCGATCAGCTATGACCTTTCCGAGGCGACCCGCCTCACCGCTTTCGGCGAGCGCAACGACAATATCCTCGCCGCCGAATTCACCTCGACCGACGAGTGGGAGTTCGGCGGGGAGGTGCAGCACAGCCTCGATGCGGCCAATCGCGTGGCGCTGGGCGCCAGTTGGCGGATACGCAGCTATGACGATGCAGCGGGCTCGAGCGGTGACGGCATCCGCGTCGACGGCGAATACCGCTACCGCTTCGGGGCGAACCACTATGCCTTCCTGCGCGGCCGCTATGACGCAATCAATTCGGCCGAGGCGCGCCGCAATCTTACCCGCTGGATGGCGGAGGCGAGCTACCAGCGCCCCATCGCCAGCGACCTGCGCCTGCGCGGCGAGCTCACCTACCAGCGGCTCGACTTCGGCGGCCGGCCGGTGGCGGGCGGGGGGTCGCGCGAGGACGAACTTTTCTGGCCCGAGCTGACCCTGATCTGGAGCCCCGGCCCGTGGCGCATCGCCGGAGAGGCCCGCTACGTTGTCCGCAATTCCACCGATCCGGCCTTCGACCGGTCGGGCTACCGCTTCGAAGTGGAGATTTCCCATGCGTTCTGATGATCTGACCCTGCCGGGCGATATCGCCCTGCAGCGTGCAGGCTATGCCCTTGCCGCAGCTCTGGCCGCGACCTTCGGGGCGATTGTTTGGGCGCTGTTCGACCGCTCCGACAATATCGTCACCGGCACGGTGATCGCGATGATCGGCGATCCCTCGCGACCCTGGAACCTGCCGGGGATGCACCTGCTGCTGGTCATGCCGGTCGGGGCCAGCGTGGTGGTGTTCGTCCGCTCTGTGCTGGGGTGGAAGACCTTCGGCCTGTTCACCCCGATGCTGCTGGCGCTGGCCTACCTGCAATCCGGGCCGATCGCCGGGCCGGTGATTTCGACCGCCGCGATCATGATCGGGATGCTGGCGGTTCCGTTCCTCAAGCTGCTCAGCCTCTCGCGCGTCGGTTTTCTCGGCACGCTGATCGCGATCGTCGTCTCGGCGCTCGGCGCGATGGCGCTGGAATTCGACCAGCCCGCGCTCGTCAGCGCCTTCCCGGTGGTGGTCACCGCGCTGATCGTCGAGCGGTGGTGGAACGACTATGAGGCCGACGGCCCGAAGAAGGCGGTGCGCATGACCATCGCCACGCTCGGCGTGGCCCTCGCTATCCAGCTGCTGGTCGCCGCTCCGCCGGTGGTGCGGCTGGCTGCCGAAGTCCCGCTGGCGCTGCCGCTGGCGAGCATCGCGCTGATGATCGTGCTGGGCCGCTACCAGGGCCTGCGCCTCTCCGAACTTGCGCGCTTCCGCGCCGCCCAACAGGGAGCCTGACACCATGGCCATCCTCGGAATGAACCGCCGCAATGCATTGATTGCGAGACTGAACCCGCGCGAAGCGATCAAGGGGGTCAATCAGAAGTTCGAGACCAAGCAGCGCCTCGCGGCGGCCGGGGTGCCGGTGCCCCCGACCCTCGCGCTGATCGGTGACGAGGCCAAGTCGGCGGCGTTCGATTACGCCAGCCTGCCGGACGCCTTCGCGATCAAGCCCAATCGCGGGCGGCGCGGCGAAGGCGTCATTCTGGTCGACGGCCGCGTCAAGGGCGGCTGGCGCAAGCTGAGCGGCGAGGTGCTCACCGAAAAGGCGCTGCGCGCCCATGTCACCCGCATCCTTGCCGGAGAGCTTTCGCTCGAAGGCGGCAACTCGGACGCCGCGTTGATCGAGCCGCTGATCCGCGCCCACCCCGATTTTGCGCGGATGGTGCCATTCGGCCTGCCCGACATCCGCATCATCTGCCTCGGCGATGTCCCGCTGATGGCGATGACCCGGCTGCCGACACAGGAGAGCGGGGGCCGCGCGAACCTGCACCAGGGCGCGGTGGGCGCCGCGATCGACTTCCGCAGCGGGACGATCTTCCGCGCCGTGCTGGGGCAGGACGAGGTGTTCGAGCACCCCTCCACCAACGTCGCACTGATCGGGGCGGGCCTGCCGTTCTGGCGCGAGACCGTGGCCGCCGCGCGGCGCTGCTCGGGCGCGCTGGGGCTGGGCTATGTCGGGGTCGATCTGGTGATCGATGCGACGCGCGGCGTGCAGGTGCTCGAATGCAATGCCTACCCGGGGCTCGAGATCCAGAATGTCAACGGCGCCGGGCTGGGGTCACGGATCGCGCTGGTGGAGCGCCTGCAACGCGAGCGCGCCCGCGCCGCGCGGCGGGCGGGGACAGAGGCGGCGCACAGCCGCACTGCCGGGATGCGCCCGGTGAAGGACCCGCGCGCCGCGCTGCGGGACGCCGGACGAAGGATCGCCGACAGAGTGACCGGCGCTTTCTTGTTGCCAGTTTCGCTGGCCGCCTGATCGCCGGCCAGCGGAACCTCCCGCGCGGTTATTCGAAAGCGCCGGGAATAGGCCACTGGCCTGAACCGTTAGCCCTATGCCAGCCGGAACGACCCGACCGGTTGGCACCTTCTCTCCCCGTCGCGGGTCGGCGGCGGGTCTTCCCTCATGTCCGGGAGAAGACCGTGGATGTCACGCCGAACCCCCTGCCCCGCGCCCGCGCCCGCTCCGCTCCGCCGGAGCGCATGCCTCTCGCCGGTGGCCGGCCATGACGCGCACCGATGCCACGATTTTCGCCGCCATGGCTGGGTGGGCCGAGCTGTTCGCGCTGACGATCATGCATTACGAACCGGGCGAGCGCCCCACGGGCTGGCGCGAATGGCTGCTGGCAGCCGCGCTCCACCTGCCCTTCCTGGCGATCCGCTCCTTCCTGATGTTCGGCCTGATCGAGCGCGTCGACTATTTCCGCGTCGCCGCCCGCCCGCCGCTCCACGGCGATCTCCCGCACCGCACGCCGAAGGTCTGCGTGCAGCTACCGATGTTCAACGAGGATGCGGTCATGCCTTCACCTTCGCCCCGCCCTTCGCCGGCCGGCGCGCAAGCGGAGGGACAAGAGAACGTCCTCAGCCGCTAGCCGAGCCTCAGGAAGAACTCCTCGCGCTCGCGGCGCAGTTCCTCCCGTGTCATCGCGCCCAAGGCATCGAGCTCCGCGCGCAGCGCCAGCGCGAGGCGCTTGGCGGTCTCGGCATGGTCGCGGTGCGCGCCGCCGCGCGGTTCGTAGACGATCCGGTGGATAACGCCGAGCTTGAGCAGATCGCCCGCGGTCACCCGCATCGCCTCAGCGGCCGCGGGGCCTTGCGCGGCGCTCCTCCACAGGATCGAGGCGCAGCCCTCCGGCGAAATCACCGAGTAGACAGCGTGCTCGAACATCAGCACGCGGTTCGCCGCGGCAAGCGCGACCGCCCCGCCCGATCCGCCCTCGCCGATGATCACCGCGATCAGCGGCACGCCAAGCGCCAGACACGCCTCGGTCGAGCGGGCGATGGCTTCGGCCTGCCCGCGCGCCTCGGCATCCACACCGGGGAAGGCGCCGGGAGTGTCGACCAGCGTCACCACGGGAAGGCCGAAGCGGTCGGCCAGTTCCATCAGCCGGATCGCCTTGCGGTAGCCCTCGGGCCGGGCCATGCCGAAATTGTGCTTGAGGCGCCCCGGCGTGTCCTCACCCTTGACGTGGCCTATCACCATCACCTTGCGCCCCTCGAAGCGCGCAAAGCCGCCGATGATCGCCTGATCGTCGCCGAAGGTTCGATCCCCCGCGATCGGCAGGAATTCGCTGAAAAGCCCCGCCACCAGCTTCTCGAAGCGGGGGCGCTGGGGGTGGCGGGCGACCAGCGTGCGCTCCCATGGGGAGAGGCGCGCATAGGTGTCCGCCAGCAGCTTGTCCGCCCGCTCGCGCAGCATCCGCGCCTCGGCGAGGCCCTCGGGCAGCGCGGCCAGTTCGGCCACATGCTTGTCGAGCGCCTCGATCGGCTTTTCGAAGGGCAGGTACTGGATCACGCGCGCGGCCCCCCGGCCTACACCGTCATCGACATGCCGCGATAGATCCGCGCGCGGTAGCGCGAATCCTCCGCGTCCGGCAGCGGCGCGCCGACCAGCAGCACCGCGCGGGCAAAGCGGCGCACCTCTTCGAGGTGCTCGTCGAGATCGCGCGGTTCCTCCGATTGGACCCGCCGGGTGAGGTTGATCTGGTTGACCGGCACATCGTGAACCAGCCGCTCGTTCTCCACGGCGAGCGTGGCGGTGAACGCGTGGAGCGTGGTCTTGATGAAGTTTGCGAGCGCGAAGGCCGGGGACTTGTCGCCCATCGGCACGTCGGGGCTGGTCAGCACCAGTTGGCAATCATCATAGAGCGACGCGCGGCGCGCAACGCGGAAGTGGTGGGTGAGATTGTCGGCCACCACGGTCCGGAACTCTTCCGGGGTGAGCGGATCGTCGGTGGCGAACAGCTTGCACGGGAGCGCGGCCATCGGCGTCGAGAGGATTGTCGTCGGCCGCCCCCACTCGGTCAGCGCCTCGTCCATCGCCGCTTCGATATCGGTGGTCTTGACCAGCGAGGTCAGCGACTGGGCAACATCGGGTTCAAGCTGCGCCTTGACCGCCTCGAAAGCTTCGGCGGTGCGGGTGATGAGCACCACGCTGGCGACATGGCAATCCTCGATAAAGGCGCGCGCGGTTTCGGCGAGGTAATCGGCGAGGTGTTCGCCGATGATCCACACCGTACGCCCACGCATCTGGTCGAGCCGCTCCTGCTTGGGTGAGCCGAACAGCTCGCGCTCGGTGGTCGAGCGTTCGACGCTGAGGCCGCCCGAGGGCATGAAGGTCTCGCCGCTGACGGCACGGTCGGCGAGGAAAAAGACGGTGGCCTGCGCCACGTCATGCTCGGTCGGCATCTTGCCGAGATAGAGCTTGGACAGCACCCCGCCGCCGACCTTCTTGGCCTCGACCGCGATCTTGTCGGCGGGGAGGAAGGGCGCGTCCTCGGGCGGCACGCGCAGCAGCCAGTCGCCGTCCTCCTGCGCCGGGCGCTCGGACCATTCGGGCGCATCGAGGAACAGGCCGGCCTGGCGCAGGCGGCTGACCAGCGCGGCGGCGATCTGCGGGGTCAGCAGGTACTGGTCCCAGCTGCAATTGCCGTCGCCCTCGCGCGCGCAGGCCAGCGCGAGTTCGCGCAGCTCGCGCGGGTTGTTGGTGTCGTGGCTCATCTTGGTGGTGTCATTGCGCGCGAGCCGCGCCAGCACCGCCTCGACCCGCACCCCGCGCCGGATCGCCTTGATCGCGGCGGCGTGGACGGCGTTGAGGCGCTTGTTCTCAAGGATCAGCTTGCCGCGCCGCTCGAACAGACCGGGCTTGCCGCCGGTGCCCGAAAGGCGGTCGCCATCGACCGGCCCGGGCGCAATCGCGTTGAATTGCACCTCCGGCCCGAGATAGCGCGCCATGGATTCCACCATCGCGCGCTGTCCCGCCTTGGACACCGCATAATCCGCGCGGTTCGGATAAGCGACCGCGAGGTACTTCTCGCCGCCGAAATAGGACGAGACATTGAGGATGTAGCCGGAGCCTTGCGCCTTCATCAGCGGCGCGACGTGATGCATCAGGAAGTAGTTCGACACGAGGTTGGCATCGAGCGTGTAGTTCCAGGCGTCGACCCCCATGTCGACCACCATGTCCTCCGCGCCCGCAACGCCGGCATTGTTGATCAGGTAGTCGATCCGCCCGAAGGCCTTCAGCGTCGCGTCGACCGCGCCCTTGAGGCTCTCGAAATTGCTGACGTCGACATTGGCGAGGGTCTGCACCCGGCGCTCGACCCCGGCGAAACCGATGTCCTCGAGCTCGGAGACGATCCGCGCCCGCGCCACCGCGAGTTCGCTTTCGCGCCGGGCGACCATCATCACCTTGCCGCCAGCGAGCGCCAGCAGCCGCGCTACCTGCCCGCCGATCCCGGCCGAACCGCCGGTGATCAGCGCGACCTTGCCGAGGTGGAGGCCGGTGATGTTCTCGGAGAATCCCGGCATGGCCTTCCGCGCCCCGGTCGCCTCGCCGATATTGGCGGGGACGTAGAGCGTGATCTCGCCGAGCTTGCTTTCCTTCAGCAGGATGCGCGCGGCGTGGCCGGCGGTGAAGCGGATGTTCTCGGCCTGGGTGTTGGTGAAGCGCACGATCTGGTTGCCCCACTCGGCCTGACGGCGGCGGCCATGGGCGGTGTCGATCTCGCTCTCGTCGCGCCAGATGCGGATCAGCTGTTCGGTCGCGGCGCGCAGGATGTGGCCGTAGATATCGCCCTTCCCGTCGCTCGCATGGCTGACGAACACGAAACGCGGCGGTTGCAGCAGGTTGTCGTGGCGCTTCCAATAGCGGCTCATCGTCCGGGCCAGCGCCATGTTGCCCGCCAGTTCGGCGTCCATCAGCGCTTCGACGACGCTGTCATCCGCCGTGGTGATCGCGCCCGCGAGTTCGCCCGCGCTCAGCGCCGGCAGGAACAGCGCGCCGCTGACGGGGGTGCCGCCCTTGGTGTAATCCTCCAAGGCCTCTTCCATCCCCGCCGGATCCTTGCGGCTGAAACGGATGATGGCGAGCTTGTCTGAGAGGCCGAGCGCAGCGCAGCGCTTCTCCGCGATGGCAACGTCAGCCGCGCGCGGCAGGCCGAGCACGACCTCGGCGCCGCAGGCCAATTGCACCTGCGCGATTTCCAGCGCCTCCTCGAAATTGTCGCCCGCCGCGATCAGCACGGCGAGGCCGGTGCCATCCATCGAGCGCATGGTGGGGCGTGCGAGGTAGGTCGAGCGCTGCTCCTTGCGAACGCTCATCCCGTGGGTGACCTCGAAATCGTGACCGTTATAGGCCGCGCTCTCGTCGGAGCCGAGGAACACGCAGGTGGTGGCGATGTCGGTCGGCGTCGGGAATGTCTTGGCCTTTGCGTTCCCGCCAGTCGCGCGCTCTAGGCTCATCATATCGAAGAACTGCGTCGCCGTTGTACCCGCGTTGTCGCCTCGTGCCGCATCCATCGCGGCGAAAACGTTGCGGATCCGCTCGCTCTCGATCGGGCCGGGATAGACGAGATTGACGCGGATGCCCTTGGGGCCGAGCTCGAGACTGAGTTCACGGCTCCACGCGTTCATCGCCGCCTTGGGGACGACATAGGCCGCGCGCGCGTAATATGGCGTGCGGCTGAAGATGGTCGACACGTTGATGATCGAGCCGCCCTCGGGGATGTGCTCGGCCGCGACCCGCGCGACGTTCCACGCAACGCCGAAGATGTTGCGCAGCGCCTCGCCGACGGTCTCGCTGTCGGTGCTACCCTGCTTCTGCAGCGCGGCGAGTTCTTCCGCGGAGAGCGGCAGGTTCTCGATCGGCTGCTTGGGCCCGGCGCTCCCGGCGTTGTTGACGAGAATGTCGATCCGCCCGAACTGCTTCACCACCTCGGCGATGCCTGCACGCACCGAGGCGATGTCGCCCCCGTCCAGCGCCACCGTGGCGAGCCTAGCGGGATCGGCACCGGTCGCCTTCAGGAGCGCCTCGGCCGCGGCCTTGGTACGATCGGGCGTGCGGCCCGTCATCACCACGGTTGCGCCTTCTGCAAGGTAGTGGGTGACGATATGCCCGCCAAGGTTCCCCGCCGCACCGGTGACGACGGCGATCTTGCCGGCCAGCCGGCCCGGGACATCGCCCTGCAAGGCAGGCGCAGCGGCAACAGCTTTCGATTTGGCCATAAGCTCTCTCCTCACAGAAATTACCACGAAGCCGCGCTTCGCTTTGTGTTTCGTTCAAACCCTGGGGAGGAGAGCTAAGAACGTTTCAAAAATCGCAATGCACGAATTAGGTTTCCGGTTCCCCGGTTGACGCCGCCGCCCAAGCCTCGAGCAGCGCGTCGCGGCTTCTGAGGCCCAGTTCGGGCAGGGCATGATTGACCACATAGGTGGAGCCCGTGTGGCGGTTGTCCCACATCGCCTGATGCGCTTCCGGCAGGCCCTCCCACGCCACAACCTCGGGCTCGGTCACTTCGAGCAGGCCGGCCGCGATCATGTCGTTCATCCGCGCGACTTCATAGGCGTTGCACAGGTGCGTGCCGAAGATTTGCGCGGTGGGCATGAAGATGCGGCGCTGCCGCGTCCAGACCTGCGGGGCGTAGAAGGTAAAGCGGCAGCCGGTCAGATCCTCGGCGAAGATCACGCGGCCCGTGAAGGGTTTCACCAGCGAAGTCGAGATGCCGAGCGTGTCCTGCCCGGCCCGCTCGAACACCAGATCGGGGCTGCCGCGCGGATTATCGGGCGAGCGCAGGATCTTGCCCACAGCCGAGCCGAAGGGCTTCATCACCCGGTCCTGATAATCGCGCACCGCGGCCTTGAAGACCTCGATATCGGCCTTCGCGTCCGGCAGGCGCGGCATGGTGTCGGGCCACAGGAAATTGGCCCCCTCACGCCGCCGGATGGCTTCGAGGGAGACGATCCCTTCGATCGCGTCCTCCAGCCCCAGCGATTGCAGGAACTCGCGCTGGCCATCGGTGTTGGTGGCGATGACGCTGCGCGCGTTGAACCGGCGCGCGGCTTCGATCATCTCGAGGCCGGTTTCGTCGAGCAGTTCCTTGCTGCCCGGCCCGTAGTAGATCAGCACCGCCTCGCCGCCCCGCAGCGCGGCACGGCGGAGCATTTCCTCAGGGGTCGCCGTGCCCGGCTTGCCCATGAAGCTGAAGTGGTAGCCCGATGACGCCCCATAGAAGGCGAGCGTGCCCCCTTCCGCGAGCAGTTGGAACGAGCGCGGGAAGGCAGTCTCGCCCGCGTGGCTGACCACGTAATCGGCGAGTTTGCCGCCGTTCAGCGCCTTGTATTCCTCGACCAGCGGCGCGCCCGCGGCTTCCCAAGCGATGGCCTCGGCCTTGTCCTCGGGCACCACGGAGTAGAGCCCCGCGAACCGCGCATCCTTGCGGTTGATCGCGCCCACCGCGCCCTGAACCCCGGTGATGAAGGCCGCGCGTTCCTCCGAGGACACCAGGCCCGTCACCTGCAAGCCCGTCCGCACCGACGAGCGCAGCGCATCGAGCCCCGTTCCCGTCGCCGCGCCCTCGACGAACAGGGTCCGTCCCGGTGCGATCTGCAAGGTGGTGAACAGGCAGCGTGCAATGGTGCCGAGGTTCAGCACATAGCTGCCCGCCTGCTCCAGCGTCAGGTCAGGCGGCACCTTGTGCATCTGCGGCGCCTGCACGGTCAGGAACTGCGCGTGGCTGCCGGTCTCGGTCTCGTAGCCCTGGATCGAGAAATCCGCATACATCGGATCATTGCCGACCAGCGGGCTCAGCAGATCATTGGTTCCCGAATAGACGGTGACCAGATCGCCGACCTTGATCCGCCCCTGCGCGCGCGTCTCGGAACCCAGTGCCGCGACCAGCGCGATGCCGCCCGATCCGGTGATCTGCACGTCTTCCTCGTGGCTGTCGAAGGGCGAGACGGGAATGCCCGTCAGCGCCCAGATGTCGTTGAAGTTGACCTCGCTGGTCAGCATGTAGAGCAGCGCCTCGTTGGGCGCGGGCTCGGGCACGGTGACGATCAGCTCCTTCTCGTGGCTCGCCGGAGGGCCGAAACGGGGTTGTCCGGTATCGGGATCGCGGGCGATGCCGAAGGCGTATTGGTGACGTGGGATCGGGGTCACGCCGGGATAGAACGGCGCTCCCACAGGAAGCAGATCGCCTGCTGCCTCCAACGCCTGAGCACGCATTTCGTGCTCGGCATCAATCCACACGCCGTCGCGCCGCACCGGCAGCGGTGGCGCAACCTTGTCCATGAACTGGCGGATCCCGGTCTTGCCGCCTTCGGGATCGACGATGGCTTCGGAAAACAGCCTGGCCTCGCGCTGGGTGCCGGCGGTGATCCCATTTACGAGGCCCGTGCGAACGGCATCCAGCGCCCGCGCGCCCGCAACATCGCGGCCAGCCCATTCAAGCTGGCGCAGGATGCGCTTGAGGAAGTCATCCTCCAGCACCGCATCGAGATCAACCTCAGCCGCGCTTTCCCAGCGCGCCGTGGCCCCCTGCCTTTCCGCGAAGGCGCAGCCGAGCGCGCTGCCGGGCCCGTGCTTCACGAAATCTCGGACCGCGGCATGGGCTGCCGAGAGCGCGTCTTCAGCCCCCTCGACCAGCGCATCGACCACGCCGATCGCGTGGGCCTGCTCGGCGGTGATGCTCCGGCCGCCCAGGATCAGGTCGAGCGCATCGCGCACGCCTTCCGCGCCGCGCCGGTCGGCCAGAAGCCGCGGCAGGCGCTGGGTGCCGCCATATCCGGGGAGCAGGCGCAGGCGGATTTCGGGCTGGCCGAAGCGTGCCACGGGCTCCGCCACGCGGTAATGGCAGGCAAGCGCGAACTCCATGCCCCCGCCGAGCGCCACGCCCTGCACCGCCGCGAC
Organism: Erythrobacter sp.; assembly: GCF_023653175.1. Taxonomy (GTDB): domain Bacteria; phylum Pseudomonadota; class Alphaproteobacteria; order Sphingomonadales; family Sphingomonadaceae; genus Erythrobacter. Next base: position 15,145 of record NZ_JAMNXL010000074.1, read on the forward strand.
GCAGGGCTTGTTCATGCTCTCGATGGTGCGGAAGGCGAGGTGCGCGTTGTTGGGGAGCACCATGGCCTCGTCGACCGTGTGGATCTCCTCGAGCATCTGGCGGATATCCGCCCCCGCCACGAAGGACGAGGTGCCCTCGCCGGTGAACACCACCGCGACCACGCTGTCATCGCGCGCAAGGGTGGAGGTTACCAGCACCAGCTCGTCGATCGCGCGTTCGTTGAGCGCATTTACCGGCGGGTTGGTGACGGTGACCGTCGCGACCTGCTTGCCCGGGGCGACCGTGTTGTACTGGACGAGGAAATAGCGGTGCCGGTCGAAAAGCGCCTGCTCGTCGCTCATGCGCTGCTTGCGCTGCCAGTCGGTGATGACGGTGCGCAGCTCGTCCAGCGCCTCGGGGTTGCGCAGCGTGGTGACATCGCCGACATCCTCGCCCACCACCAGCGCGCGGACCATGCGGCGCATGTATTTGCCGCTGCGGGTTTCGGGGAATTGCGAGACCTCGATGAAATCCGCCGGCACCGCGACCGCGCCCTTCTCGGTGCGGACGAGGTCGAACAGGCGGCGCTTGTCCTCGTGCGTCAGCTTGCGCCCCGCGACCGGCACCACGAAGGCGAGCGGGGTCAGCCCCTTCTCGCGGTGGGGCGCGCCGACCACCAGCACGTTGCCGACCGGCGAATCCGGCGCCAATGCCTTGTCGCGCAGCACCGCGCCTTCGATCTCCTCAGTGCCCATGCGGTGGCCCGAGACGTTGATCACGTCATCCGAGCGCCCATGGAGCGAGAACGAGCCGTCTGCGTGCGCAATCGCGAAGTCGCCCTGGGTATAGGCCCATGCCCCCTTCCAGCGCCGCCAATAGCCTTCCTCCCAGCGCTTGGCGTCACCGCGCCAGGCAGGGTCGACCCGGCCGTCCTCGACCTTGAAGCCTTCGATATCGCCCCAGATGGTGCGCGCGAGGTAGGGATAGGGCGCGGCGATGACGATTTCGCCCTTCTCGCCGATATCGGCCTTGCGCCACGGCACGCCGCCGGTCTCGGAGCGGGTGAACGGCGCATCGCCCCCCGCCCCCGCCTCGTCCTCGACCCACACGTCGCCCACGATCCACGGCAGCGGATAGGCGTGGGCATCGGGGCGCAGCGGGAAATCGTCATTGGCGAACATGTGCGTCCACGCGATCCCGCCATGCTCAGTCGCCCAGTAGCTGTTGATGTAGCGCGGCGTGACATGCTCCATTCCGAACGCCTGCACGCTAGGGCTGACCGGCTCGGCGCAGAAGGTCGCCACCCGCAGCCCGCTCATATCGTAGCGTTCGAGTTCGGCGAGGTTCGCAGGGTCCGACATGATCGCCTTGAGGAATGTCACCCCCGCCTTGAAGATGCGCACCTTGTGCCGCTCGATCATCGAGGCGAAGCGGCCAGCGTGCGGGAACACCGGCGAACCTTCGGAGACCAGCGATGTCACCCGCGTCATCAGGGGCGCGCAAATGAGATAGCTCTGCCCGGTGATCCAGCCCGGATCGACGACCACGAA
>NZ_JAMNXL010000075.1 GCF_023653175.1 Erythrobacter sp.
AAAAGAAAAAATGCAAAGCCAGAACCCGATCATCGCCGACCTCGTCAAGCTTGCCAACAGCGCGGCGGGGACCATGGCGGGCATGTCCCGCGAAGCCCGTGAGAGCGCGCGCGAGCGCATGCGCGAGGCCTTTGGCGGAATCGACTTCGTCTCCCGCGAGGAGTTCGAGACGGTCAAGGCCATGGCGCAGAAGGCCCGCGAACAGGCCGACGCGCTCGAAGCGCGGCTCGCGGCGCTGGAAGCCAAGTCCTCCAAGTAGGCCCGGGCGCGCGGGCATGACCTCGCGCGGCCCGGCCATCGTGCTCGCGTCCCGGCCGCAGGGCGAGACCGGGGCGATGGTGCGCGTGCTGACCGCCGAGACGGGGCTGGTCGCGGCCTATGTCGCGGGCGGGCGGGGGCGGCAGATGCGCGCGGTGATGGTGCCGGGCAATCGCGTCGCGGCCGAGTTCACCACCAAGCCCGGCAGCGCGTTGCCCTTTGCAAGGCTCGAGCTCGAGCACTCCCGCGCGGCGCTGATCACCGAGCCGCTGCCGGCCGCCGCGATGCAGTGGGCCTGCGCGCTGACCGCGACCGCACTGCCCGAACGCCAGCCCTACCCGAGCCTCCACGCCGCGCTCGACGCACTGCTCGAGGCGATCGCCATGGCCGCTTCCGCGCGCGGCTGGGTGAGCGGGCTGGTCGCCTATGAAACCCTGCTCCTGTCCGAACTGGGCTATGGCGGCATCAACCCGCCCGTCGCCGCCGATCTGCCCGCCCAGCTCGCCCAGCTCGCCACGCTCGAGCGCCGCATCGCGCACTACCTGCTTGCAGGCGACAGGCGCGATGTTATGGGCGCGAGGCTGCTGCTGACCGAGCGGCTCCAGCGGATGGCCTGAAGAAAGAGCACAGATGAAGATTGCAGTCCTGCCCGGCGACGGGATCGGCCCCGAGGTCACCGCCGAGGCGGTCGCGGTGCTCGAAGCGCTGGCGCTCCCGGGGCTCACGCTGTTCACCGGCGACGTGGGCGGGGCGGCCTATCACCGCCACGGACACCCGCTGCCGGAAGAGACCCTCACCATGGCGCGCGAGGCCGATGCGATCCTGTTCGGCGCGGTGGGCGATCCGTCCTGCGACGCGCTGGAGCGCCACCTGCGCCCGGAACAGGCGATCCTCGGCCTGAGGAAGCACCTCGGCCTGTTCGCCAACCTGCGTCCGGCGCGGGTGTTTGCGGGGCTCGAACACCTCTCGCCCTTGCGCGCCGACATCGCCGCCGGGCTCGACATGCTGATCGTGCGCGAGCTGACGGGGGACGTCTATTTCGGCGCCAAGGGCCAGCGCACCACGGATGATGGCGAGCGCGAGGGGTGGGACGCCATGTCCTATTCGGAAAGCGAAGTGCGCCGCATTGCCCATGTCGCCTTCCGCGCGGCGGCGGCGAGCGGGCAAAAGCTCACCAGCGTCGACAAGGCCAATGTGCTCGAAACCAGCCAGCTGTGGCGCGACGTGGTGCTGGAGGTTGCCGCCGAGTATCCCGACGTGACGCTCGATCACATGTATGTCGATAACGCCGCGATGCAGACCGTCAGCCACCCCGAGCGTTTCGGCGTGGTGCTGACCGGCAACCTGTTCGGCGACATTCTTTCCGACCTCGCCAGCGCCGCGGTGGGCTCGATCGGCCTGCTCCCGAGCGCTTCGCTGGGCGAGCGGCAGACCGCTCATGGCACCTTCGGCCTCTATGAACCCATCCACGGCTCGGCCCCCGACATCGCCGGGCAAGGCAAGGCCAATCCGATGGCTACGATCCTGTCGGCGGCGATGATGCTGCGCCATTCCTTCGGCCGCGAGGGCGATGCGGCGCGGATCGAGGCTGCGGTCGCGCGCGCGCTTGCCGACGGCATCCTCGGCGGCGATCTCGGCGGCACCCATGGCACCGCGGCCATCGGCGCGGCGGTGCGCGAACGGCTCTGAACCCGCAGGCCGCGCCAGTTATGGTTTATAAAGAATTATGGTGCACTAGGGGCGCATGGATCACGCCTCTTTTCCCCCCCTCGATTCCGTCCATGAAGAGCTCGCTGACATCTGGCCGGAGCCTGCGCCCGTGACGCTCGATCTGGCGATCATCCTGCCCACGTTCAACGAACGCGGCAATCTCGGCCCGCTGGTCGAGCGGATCGATCGTGCCATCGGGCAGACGGCCGCCTGGGAAGTGATCATCGTCGATGACGACAGCCGCGATGGCACCGCTGATGAAGCGCGCGCGCTGGCGCTGGTCGATGCCCGCGTGCGGGTCATCCAGCGCATCGGCCGCCGGGGCCTGTCGAGCGCAGTGATCGAAGGCTTCTGCGCCACCGCCGCGCCCTATGTCGCGGTGATGGACGCCGACCACCAGCACGATCCCGCGCTGCTCCCCGGCATGCTCGCTGCGCTGAAAAGCGGCGAGGCCGAGATCTGCGTCGCCAGCCGCTTTGCCGAAGGGGCCAGCACCGCCGACTGGGCCGCGCCCGAGCGCGAGAGGCTGTCGACCTATGCCAATGCGCTCGCCCGCAAGATGACGGGCGTGGAACTCACCGATCCGATGAGCGGCTATTTCATGTTGTCCGCCGCTGCCGCGCGCGCGCTGGTGCCGCGCCTTTCGGCGATCGGTTTCAAGATCCTGCTCGACCTGCTCGCCACCTCCGAGACGGCGATGAAGGTCAAGGAATTCCCCCTCAATTTCGCGGCCCGCCGCGAAGGAGAAAGCAAGCTGGACCGCGCCATCCTGTTCGATTTCCTCGCCGGGCTCTACGACAAGACCTTTGGCAAGGTGATCCCGACCCGTTTTGCCCTGTTCGGCACCGTCGGCGCGCTGGGCGTGGTGGTGCATTTCATGGTGCTCACCAGCCTGCTGTTCGTGCTCGATCACGCCTTCACCTTCGCGCAGAGCATCGCGGTGCTGGTGGCGATGAGCTTCAACTTCTGGCTCAACAACTGGCTGACCTATCGCGACAAGCGGCTGACCGGCTGGGGCGAGCTCATTCGCGGCTGGCTCGGCTTTACCGCCACCTGCGCGATCGGCGGCTTCGCCAACGTCGCCATCGCGACCTTCCTCGAAGGGCAGGGCATCTTCTGGGTGCTCGCCGCGCTGGCGGGGATCGTGGTGGGGTCCGTCTGGAACTATGCCCTGTCTAGCCGGTTTGTGTGGGGCAGGTTCTAACCACGCAAGCTGTGTAGTGCTGATCGGTCGCGCGGCGACCGCAAGGCCGAACGGCCGCCCGCAGCGGGCGCAGCTTGCTGCGCGTCTAGCGAGGACCGCGCGCCCGACGGCGTGCGGAAAACAAGAGCGTCACCGCCACCCCTTGAGCCACGCCCAGATCAGGTAATCGTCGCCCCCGCTCAAGGGCAGGGCGGCGAGTATGGGGAAGTAGAAGGCGAACACCGCCACCGAGGCTGCCGGGATGCCCCATGCCAGCCATTTGCCGTAAGGCAGCCGCCGCAAGTCGCTGCATGCCAGCGCCAGCGCGGCGAGGAGGAACAGGCTCGGGGCGGAATAGTGGTAGTAGAACTGGATCGGCTTGGGCGCGATCAGCCACAGGCCGAGGCTCGCCGCATAGCCCAGCGAAGCCGCCAGCCGGGCGGGATCGCGCCGCAGCGCGCCCGCGGCAAGGCACCACACCAGCGCCGGCAGGCCGAGCAGCATCGTCAGCGGATTGCCGATCAGCAGCACCCCGCGCCATGCGCCGTCGACCTCCTCGTAGAGATACCAGATCCCGCGCGTGTTCAGCACCCATTGCGGCCACTGGCTCATGTAGCGGTGCGGGGTCATCAGCTGGCTCTGGAGCGCGAAGATCTCCTCGTGCAGCCCGATCAGGCCCTTCTCCGCCAGCGGGGAGGGGTGGAGATATTCGGCGAGCCAGTAGCCCGGAATGAAGGTCGCGGCGTAAACGGCCAGCGGCAGGATGCCGAGCCACACGAAGGCCTCGATGAGCCGGATTCCCGGCACCGGCGCGCCGCGGCGGCTGAGGAAAAGGCGGCGGCGGCCTGCGCCGAGGCGGGCGAAGAAGAAGGCCAGCCCCGGCGCCATGGCGAGGGGAATGGCATTCCACTTGGAGCCCAGCGCCAGCCCCAGGGCGATGCCGGTCAGCGCCAGCCGCCAGCGCCCTTGCTCGGGCCGCGCGGCGGCCGCGGCGAACTGCCAGGCGGCAACCGCGAGTGCGGCGATCATCACGATGTCGAGCATCGCTATCCGGGCATGGATGAACAGCGCAAAGCCGCTCGCGGCCAGCACCCCGAAGGCGAGCGTGGCGAAGCGGTCATGGCTAGCGTGCCACAGCGCGCGCATCGAGGCGAACAGCGCGAGCACGCCCGCGAGCCACGGCACGATGCGCCAGCCCAGCGGATTGTCGCCCAGGGCCCACATGCCGAGCGCGATCAGCTCCTTGGCGAAGAGCGGGTGCTCACGGTTGCGATAGGCGCCCGCGCCGGTCTCGAAGGCGGCGAGCATGTCGCGCGCGGCGGGGAGGTAGTGGACCTCGTCGAAATATTCGATGGAAGGGGTGCCGAGCCGCCAGCCTGCAAGCAGCGCAAAGACCCCGGTGATCGCTGCGACCCACGCCAGCGGATCGCGCGGGCGCGGCGGCGGGTTGGCGGCAGGGGAGGGGGAGGGGTGCGCCTCGGCCATGACTAGCCCCGCCGATAGGCAGGGCCAGCCGCATGGGCAAGAAGGACTTTTGTTTCCGCACGCCATCCGGCGTGCGAAATCCTCGCTCACGCGGCCTGAAGGCCGCATCGCTGCGGGCGCCCGTTCGGGCTTGCGGCGGCTGCGCCGCCGGTCACCGCCAAGTTCAAGCTGGGTTTGCGCCTTCGCGCGCGCTCGCCTGCTCGAGCCAGAACAGCCGCGCGCACATGGCGAGCAGGCCGATGCTGGCGCTGAGCAGGATGAAGGCCACCCACAGCGGCAAGTTCATGCCCACCGCCCGCGCGCGCGGCAGGATCAGGAAGGTCGCGACCGACAGCGAGAAGAGGAGATCCCACCACACCTGCACGCCCCACAGGTTCGAGGTGTGGTTGAGGACCACCGGGAATACGCCCTCGGCGGCAATCGTCACCACGGAGAAGGCGGCAAAGCCTGCGCTAAGCGCGCCTGCCAGCAGCACATTGCCGGGCGCGCCGGGGCGGGCGGCGATCATCAGGATCGCGGCCACGGCGCACACCAGCCCGCCAGCGGCGAGCGCGATGAAGGGGGTAAGAGTTTCGGGCATCACGGCTTTCTCCAAAAATGTAGCGATTGCTACGTGCGCTTGTAGCAACGCCTTGACGCCGCTACAAGCGCGCCATGCGGCCCCGTGCAAAAAAGCCCCCGATGTCGAAAGAGAGCCTGCTGCCCCTGTTGATGGGTCATGTGCTCGCCGAGGGTCTTGGGCAGGCAAGCCTCAGGCCGCTGGCCAAGGCTGCGGGCACTTCGGACCGGATGCTGATCTATCATTTCGGCTCCAAGGAGAAGCTGATCGCCGATCTGCTGTCCTTTGCCGCCGGGGTCTATGCGGCCGGGCTCGAAGCGGTGATCACCGCCGACGCCCGTCCGGCCACGCGCGCCGAACTGCTGGCGCGGATCCTTGAGCAGAACGCTGATCCCGCCTCGCAGCCTTTCAAGCAGCTGTGGTGGGAGATCGTCGGCGGCGCGGCGCGCGACGTGCCGGGGTTCCGCCCGGCGGCGCGCGGCATGGTGAACGAGCTGCTGGTCTGGCTTGAGCGCAACATGCCTCCCGGCGATCCCGACCCGGCAGGCGGCGCGCGGCTGCTGCTGACCGTGATCGAGGGGACGCTGATGCTCTCCTCGCTCGGTCACGAGGATACCGCGCGCGCGGGCCTGCTTGCAGGCGGGCTGATCGAAGCCTAGAGGCGGGCGCATGAAGAAGACCACCGGCATGGACCGCGCCGCCACCAAAGGCTGGCGCCCCGCAACCCGCGCGCTGCGCGGCGGCACCTGGCGCTCCGAACATGGCGAGACCAGCGAGGCGCTGTTCCTCTCCTCGGGCTACACCTACGACGACGCCCAGACCGTCGCCGACCGCTTTGCGGGCACGGCGCAGGGCATGACCTATTCGCGCCTCCAGAACCCCACCGTAGCGATGCTCGAGGAACGCATCGCGCTGATGGAGGGGGCCGAGGCCTGCCGCGCCCAGGCGACCGGGATGGCGGCGATGACCGCGGCGCTCCTATGCCAGCTTTCCGCAGGCGATCATATGGTGGCCGCGCGCGCTGCGTTCGGCAGCTGCCGCTGGCTGTGTGACAGCCTGCTCCCGCGGTTCGGGATCGAGGTCACCATCATCGACAGCGCCGACAACGCCGCGTGGGAGGCCGCGATCCGGCCGAACACGAAGGTGTTCTTCTTCGAGACCCCGGCCAACCCCACGCTCGATATCGTCGACCTTGCTCATGTCTGCGGCCTCGCCCGCGCGCACGGGATCACCAGCGTGGTCGACAACGCCTTCGCCTCGCCCGTCCTGCAGCGCCCGATGGAGTTCGGCGCGGATGTCGTCGCCTATAGCGCGACCAAGCTGATGGACGGGCAGGGCCGCGTGCTGGCGGGCGCGATCTGTGCGAGCAAGCAGTGGATCGACGAGGTGCTGATGCCCTTCCAGCGCAACACCGGCCCGACATTGAGCGCCTTCAATGCGTGGGTCGTGCTCAAGGGCCTCGAGACGCTCCCCTTGCGCGCCCATGCCCAGAGCAGGAGCGCGGTGGCGCTCGGCGAATTCCTTGAGCCGCGGGTGACCAAGGCGGGCGGGCACATGCTCCACCCGGGCCTTGCCAGCCACCCGCGCCACAACCTTGCACTCGCGCAGATGGAGGCGACGGGGCCGATCTTCGCCTTCGATGTCGGCACCCGCGCGCGCGCCTTCGCGGTGCTCGATGCATTGCAGCTCATCGACATCTCGAACAACATCGGCGACGCGCGCTCGCTGATGTGTCACCCCGCCTCGACCACCCACGCCAACATGGGCGACGAGGCGCGTGCGGCGATGGGCGTGACCGAGGGGCTCCTGCGCATCAACGTGGGGCTCGAAGACATCGCCGACCTCACCGAGGACATGGACCAGGCGCTCGCTGCGGCGGGCATGTGAGGGCAGGAACGGGCCTCCTCCCCGCCCTTGCGGCGATGGCCTTGATCTCGGGCGGCGGCACCGCTGCTGCCGATCCATCGGCTCCCGTCCCGGTCGCACACGCGTTCGAGACAGCCGTGCGCGACCTTGCGCGCAGCTACGCGCCGGACGCCAGCCTGTCGGGCCCGCGGCCGGACGAGGTCCTGAGGCCGCTGCGCGAAGCCGGGCTGGTCGGCCGTTCCTTCGACGGGACGTTCGATTACTTTTATTGGGTCCAGCCGCGCCGTCCGCTCTCCTTCCTCGGCAATCCTGTCGAGTTGGTCATCACCGAGGAAAAGCGCGGCGCCTTTATCGGCTGCTGCGTCGATGACGGGGTGACGCTGGTGCTGCGCGCAGGGGGCGACCGTGCCGCGCTCCAGCAGTTTGCCGACGACCTGCACTGCCGGCTTGGGCCGGCGCTCAATGACAGCCGCTCGGCCACCGCCCTTGAACGCAGTCGGCCCAAGGTGAATGCTGCCGAGCTGATCGCACTTGAATGCCATTTCGGGGATATCAATTCATGACCGCCCGCGCCCAACTCGTCTTCGATTTCGTCAGCCCCAATGCCTACCTCGTCTGGTGGCCGCTGCGCGAACTCCTCGATCGCCACGAGGCCGAGCTCGACGTGATCCCGGTCTTCCTTGCCGGCATGCACAAGCTCACCGGCAATGCCCCGCCGATGCTCCGCGACGCCGAGGTCAAGGGCAAGAACGAATACGCGATGCTCGAGATGCAGCGCTTCATCGCCAGGCATGGCCTCGACAAGTATCGCCTCCACCCGCAATTCCCGTTCAATTCGATCCTGCTGCAACGCATGCTCTTCGCCGCCGATCAGGACGGGCGCGCCGTAGCATTCGTCGAGGCGCTGCTGCGGCCGATCTGGGAGGAGGGGCTGGACATCGCCTCGCCCGAAGCCATCGGCGCGGTGCTGGCAGGGGCCGGGTTCGACGCCGGCGATCTCTTCGCCCGGGCGCAGACCGATGCGGTCAAGCAGGGCCTTGCCGCCAATACCGACGCGGCCGTCGCGCGCGGCGCCTTCGGCATCCCGACGATATTCGTCGGACCGCGCGGCGGGGCCACCGAGATGTTCTTCGGCAAGGAGCGCCTCGGCCAGATCGAGGAACTGCTCGCGAAAGGCTGAAGCCCCGGTCCCGCGTCGCAATCCCCTTGCCAGGCCTGCATAAAATCATAGGCTTGGCGAATCGCAATCGCTTCAGGGGACGCAACGGGGCGCTATGGGACTTTACCGGCATGTCGCCGGGCTGGCACTGGCTGCCGGCCTGACCTTCGCAGCGGTTGCGGCCAGTGCGCAGCAGGCCGCGCCGCCCGCTCCCGCAACGCTGCCGCCCGCCACCCCGGCAGCATCCGCCCAAGCCCCTATTCCCCCCGCCGCAGAGGCCCCGCCGCCACGCATCGCCGCGGCCCACTTTGCGCGCCGCCCCGCCTTCCGCGACACCGAGCTCTCGCCCGACGGGTCGATGTTCTCCTACATGCGCCAGATCGAAGGCAAGATGACCTTCGTCATCACCGAGACCGTAACCGGCAAGCTCATCCGCGCGCTCCTGCCCGATCCGGACGACGAGCTCGAATGGTCGAGCTGGATCACCAACGACAAGCTGCTGCTCGGCGTCTCGACCCCGGGCAAGTTCTTCGGCGACGACGTGCGCTACACCCGCATGGTGCTGGTCGAGGTCGCCAGCGGCACCATGACCCGCCTGTTCGCGCACACCGAGGCGGTCGAGGGCGACAATGTCATCCATGTCGCCGAGGATGGCTCCTACATCCTCGTCGCGATCCAGAAATCGATCTACGATTATCCGTCGGTGGTCCGCCACGAACTCAGGGCGGGCGGCAGGATCACCACCGTCCAGCCGCCGCGCGACGGGGTGTGGAACTGGGTGGCCGACGAGGACGGCGTGGTGCGCATGGGCACCGGCTATTACGAGGGCAAGCTCAGGGTCTATTACCGCGCCGCCGCGACCGACGAGCTCAAACTGATCGCCAAGCTCAAGGAAGGCGCCGAGGACGAGCAGTATTTCGATGCGCTCCAGGTCGTCAGCGGCTCGGACGAGGGCTATGTCCTGTCCGCCAGCGAGACCGGCCGGGTCGGCCTCAAGCGCTTCAACTTTGCCACGCGCGAGGTGGTGGAGACCGTGTTCGAGCATCCCGACTGGGACATCGACAGCGTCACCATCAGGGACGGCAAGCCCTATGCCGCCTTCTTCACCGCCGACCGCGACGAGGTGCACTGGTTCGACCCCAAGGTCACCGCGCAGTACCGCGCGCTCAAGAAGGCGCTGGGCAATGGCGAGGTGTGGGTGCAGAGCCGCACGGACGATGACACGCGCATGCTTGTCTATTCCGGGCAGGAGAACGATCCCGGCGTGCTCTATCTCTACGATGCGCCCGCAAGGCGGATGCAGGAGATCGCGCAATACCGCCCCGAGCTCGATTTCCGCATGCTCGCCAGCCCCCGGCCCATGCAATACACCGCGCGCGACGGCACGGTGATCCGCGGCTATCTCACCCTGCCGCGCGGGCGCGAGGCGAAGAACCTGCCGCTGATCCTGATGCCGCATGGCGGGCCTTACGGGATCCGTGACAAGCTCGAATACAACGACGAAGTCCAGCTGCTCGCCAACCGCGGCTATGCGGTGCTCCAGCCCAATTACCGCGGTTCGGGCGGCTATGGCGATGCCTTCTTTGCGGCCGGCACCGGCGAGATCGGGCGCAAGATGCAGGACGATATCGACGATGCGATGGACTGGGCGGTCAAGCAGGGGATCGCGGATCCTGCGCGGGTCTGCGTGGTCGGCGGCTCCTATGGCGGCTATGCGGCGCTGTGGTCGGTGCTGCGCAATCCGGAACGCTACCGCTGCGCCGCAAGCTGGGCAGGGGTGACCGACTGGAACAAGATGCTGCGCTATGATCGGCGCTATCTTTCCGAGCGGGTCAACAAGCGGTGGTCGGCGCGCGTGCGCGGCGGGCAGGCGGCGGAGGAACTCGACGCGGTGTCGCCCTACCGGCTCGCCGCCAAGCTGTCGCGTCCGGTGCTGCTGGCGCATGGCACCAAGGACCAGCGCGTGCCGCTCGCCCAATACACGATCTTCGAAAAGGCGACCCGCACGGCCCCCGTGCCGCCGCAGACGCTGGTGATCAAGGACGAGGGCCACAGCTTCTCCAAGCCCGAAAGCGCGCAGGCCTGGTACGAGGCGCTCGACGCCTTCCTCGCCAGGCACAACCCCGCCGATGCAGCCCCGGCGATGGCGGTGACGGTGGCGGCGGCGGGGGCGACCGGCGAGGCGGCGCCTGCGGGCGCGGCGGCGGGCGGGGCGGGCGCGACGCCCTGAGCGATCAGGGCTTGGCGGAGTCCGCCGGCAGGATGACGCGCCGCAGGATCTGCTCGGACCGCACGATGCCCAGCCCGCGCGGGACGGGGCCGAAGCGGCTGTCGGCTGCATTGTCGCGGTTGTCGCCGAGCAGGAAATACTCGTCCTCGCCCAGCGTCACCGGGCCGAAATTGTCGAGCTCGGTTTCCCGCAGGTCGAGGATGTCATGGCTTGCGCTGCTTCCCGGCAGGGTCTCGCTGAGCCGTGTCATCGTCTGGGGCGGCAAGGGGTTATCGCCCTCCTCCTCGCCCGCGACGGTGTAGGTGCCCCGCGGGCGCTGCTGCGCCGGTGTCCCGTTCAGCAGTGGCAGGCCCTCGCGCAGTTCGACATTGTCGCCCGGCAGGCCGACGAGGCGGAAGACGTAACTCTCTCCGCGTTGGTTGCGCACCACCAGGATATCGCCGCGCGCCACGTCTGCCGAGGTCACCCGCTCGGCGGTGATGCGGGTGCCGTGCGGCAGGGTCGGCTCCATCGAAGTGCTGGCGACGGTGAAACCGCGCTCGGGCAGCAGCTTGTCGATGACCCCGCCGTCCTCGCAAGCCGCGAGCAGCGGGGCGGCGGCGAGCAGGACTAGGGCGGTTCGGTGCGCGGCGGTCATGGCCGTTTCGCTATATTCTGCGGACGCATGGCGCAACCGGCGGATCAACCCGCTCTCACCGCTTCCAGCGGCACGTCCATGATCGGATAGCGCCGCCACTCGGCCCAGTCGTAGTGCCACCATTCGTTGGCGAGCGGGACGAAGCCCTCGGCGACCATCCAGCTTTCGAGCAACCGGCTGAGGCGTAGCGCTTCGGGCGGGGCGGCTTCGTTGCTGCGATAGGCGGCGGGGGTGAAATCGTCATAGGGGCTGGGCATGGCGACCTCGACCCCGCCGCGGTGGAGCGACAGATCGATCGAACAGCCGCGGTTGTGGCGCGATCCGGTGCGGGGATCGGCGACGAACTCGCGCTTGTCGGGCCGCGTCTCGTCCCACATCATCCGGGTGATGCGCCAGGGGCGGTAGGCGTCGAACAGGAGGAGGCCGTAGCCCTCGGCCTCGGCGCGGGTTTGCACCCTGGCGAGCGCCTCGGCCACCGGACGCTGCGCCACCGCGCGCGGCACGGGGTAGAGCACGCGGCCCATGAAGTTGGCAGGGGTGGCATAGCGGATGTCGAGCCGCAGGCGCGGATCGAAGCGCGCAAGGTCGACAAGGTCGGGCGTGGCGGTCGCGGCGGGATCGACGGGCAGGGCAAGCCCGGGCGGCGGCGGCGGCCTGTGCCCCGCGCAGCCGGTCAGCACGCCCGCAGCCATGCCGGCGAGCGCGCGGCGGCGTGTGATCGCTGCGGGGAGGCAAGGCGGCTGCGGCATGACGCCAAGGCTATGCCAAGCTTCCTGCGCCTGCAACCGCAAGCCCTCACGATAAAACACGCCGAGTTGCGGGATACAGGTGGGATTAAGCGCGTTGGGCCTCTTGTGACCCGGCAAAGAATCGCTAACCTGAGGCGCGACATGAAAGAATTCTTCCAGCACGCCGCCACCACCGACGGGGTCACCGTGAGGGTCGCCGTCAACTACCTGCCGGAGCAGTCGCATCCGGAGGCGGGCAAGTGGTTCTGGGTCTACCACATCCGCATCGAGAACGCCTCGCACGAGGCCTTGCGCCTGCGCACCCGCCACTGGCGCATCACCGACGGGCGCGGGATGGTCAACCATGTCGACGGCGAGGGCGTGGTGGGCGAACAGCCGCTGCTCCAGCCGGGCCAGAGCCACGACTATGTCTCGGGCTGCCCGCTGACCACACCGTTCGGCTCGATGGAGGGCTTCTACACCTTCGAGCGCGCCGACGGTGCGCGCAGCGAGGTGCGCATCCCCTTCTTCCCGCTCACCGCGCCCGAGACCGCCGAGGGCCGCACGCCCCGCTAGTTCTCGGGCTGATGGAGCGGCTTGCGGTTGCCCGCGCCGCGTCCTAATCCACGGTCCGTGAAGCGCACCCACCTGCCCCTCAACGCCCTGCGCGTGTTCGACGCCGCCGCGCGGCACCTCTCCTTCACCCGCGCCGCGGACGAGCTTGCCGTGACCCCCGCCGCGGTCGGCCAGCAGATCCGCGCGCTGGAGGACGTGCTCGGTGTGGTCCTGTTCCGCCGCACCTCCAAGGGCCTCGAACTCACCCCCGAGGGCGAGGCGGGGCTCGATCCCTTGCGCGAGGGCTTCCTCAGGTTCGAGGAGAGCGTCGCGGCGATGCAGGCCGGCCAGTCCTCGGACCGCTACACCATCGCAACCCCGCGCGAATTCTACGCCGAGTGGCTCGCCCCGCGCCTCGCGGTGTTCCAGGCCGGCACCCCGGGCGTCCAGTACATCCTTGCGCCTGACGAGCATGCCGACTTCACCGAGGCCAATCTCGACCTCGCGATCCGGCTGGTCGACGGGCCGGGCGACCTCCAGGGCGTCCAGCTTGCCCCGGCGATGCGCGTCACCGTCGCCGCGCCGCAGTTCCGCGAGGCATGGATCGACTGGCCCGGCATGGCGCTGCCCGATGGCGTCAACCCCTGCATCCGCGCCGGCTCCCCCGGCCAGGCGCTCGCCTCGGCGCTTGCCGGGATGGGCCGCACGATCCTCCCCCTCGCGCTCGCCGAGGGCGCGCTCGCCAGCGGCGCCCTCACCGCGCTCACCGAGCCCGAGCCCGCCACCCGCGCCTACTGGCTCCTCGCGCCTGCGCCGCAATGGCGGAGCAAGAAGGTGCGGGCGCTGGTGAGTTACCTCGCCGGCTGAGGATTACTCCTCCTCCTCCTCACCCCATTCGCCGGTCAGTTCGTGGCGGATGCGTTCGTAGAGCCAGTGGCCGGGCTTCACCTGCCGCGCATCGACCATGTGCTGCGAGCGGTGCTTGATCACGAAGCAGATCATCGCATTGGCGCGCGGATTATGCGCGCCCTCGTGGATCGCCCGCTCCATCGCGCAATCCTCGAGCCGCATCCGCCCCCACTCGAGCGCCTCGCGCCACGCCCGCCGGAAATCCTCCGCGCCGGGCCTGTCGCGCAGCTTGTAGAGCGCCTCGATACTCTTGCCGACCTTGGTCGCCGCCTGCGTGACGATCCCGCTCGCAGCGAGATGGTGGATGAAGGCGCGCTGCACCTCCGGCGTGATCGAGTTGCCGCGCGGGTGCTTGTGACAATAGGGCAGGAAGTCGAGCAGCGGGTCGTCCTCGGGAAAGAACTCCTCCCGAAACGCCGTCCGCGAGGTCGCCTGCCGCGGGTGCTTGCGCGTGTTGACGAGCAGCGGCTCGGCGGCAGGGGCAGGGGAGGGCGCGCGTTCATCGGTCATGGCGCGCGAGGAGATTGCAGGTTTCGGGCGAGTAGGAAAACCTTATCTCCCCTCCCGCTTGCGGGAGGGGTAGGGGGTGGGTGCGGAGTCACCAACCTCGCGTAGGCCCACCCCGCTGCGACTAGGCCGCTGCGCGACCAAGTCTCGCTCCCCTCCCGCAAGCGGGAGGGAGATCAGCGCCACAAATCCCCCTCCTGTTCACCCCCGGCTCAAGGCCGGGGCGGGTATCGGGCCTAGGGGTGGGCGCGGAGCCACTACAGCGCGTTTGCCACAGTAACGGCGGCGAAGCCGCCGCAAGCGCGAACGCGCGCCCGAGCTTATGCGAGGAAAGCCAAGGCGGACGGAGGTCCGCCGCCCGGCGCCTGAGGGCGCCAACAAATGACTCGCGGAGGGGAGAGGGCGGCGTCTGTCCCCCCCTTCGTCTCCCCGGACTTGACCCATGGCCGATGATCTACGGGTGTGATTGCCCTTAGCCTTTCGTCAAAGAAGGATATCCCTTCGATGGGCGTAACTTGTATATTTTTCAGGCATGACGTGCGCCCAGCTTCGTGGAAAAATCGAACGCCGCATTGCACTCGGACATTAGGCCTTCTAATCTTATCTCATGAAATTGAACTGGGTAGAAATTCGTAATTTCAAGGCGATCGAGGCCACAAGGGTACCGTTGAGCGCCTTCACAGTGCTGGTCGGTACGAACGGAAGCGGAAAGAGTTCAGTTCTCCAAGCAGTCCATTGGATGCTTCAGAGCGGTCGAAATTCAAGTGTTTCCCCAGAACAGCAAAACAAGGGATCGACGCTTTCCGAGATTGACGCCACTTATATGCCGTCTCCGGATTACAAAAATGCATCGCATTCGGGGGAATACGGCAATTTCTCGGCCGCACCGAGATTGGATGTGATTATCAATGCCAAAATCGAAGGCGTAGAATCCATAACCGTGCCTATGTGGATCAAGTCAGCCAGAAATGAAGGTATTAGTGTACATATTCCATCGAATAACCCGTTAACCGCACAAATACGCGCGAGTGGCCGCGAAGTTTCTGCTTATATACCCGGGTTGGCCGGCATTCCACTTTCCGAAGAGAAGCGGTCCAAGTTGATCGTCCATAGGCAGGCGGCTGCCGGCGATGCGAACACTGTTCTACGAAATATTTTAGATTTAGCATCAAAAGAAAAGCGTGATTCGGGTAAGACTGCATTGTCCGAGGTGGAGGCGCTTGCTTCTGCTGTTCTCGGCCCCTTATCACTTAGGGTAACGTTTGAGGAACAAAAGCATTACAAGATTCACGCCGAGTTTCAGACGGGTGCAATGCGATCTGCTGATCCTCGGAGGTTTAAGCCGTTAGAGCTCGCTGGGATAGGCTTTCTTCAGGTAATACAGATATTTGCGTACCTTGTTTACTTCAGGCCGAGGGTTCTTCTCGTTGATGAACCGGACTCCCATCTACATCCCGATGTGCAAGAGCGGCTTGTGAATGTCCTCATGGCGGCTGCCAACCAATATGAATGCCAAGTCTTGCTAACAACCCATAGTCCAAGTGTTGTGCGATCTTTGCCGCCCGATGCGGCCGTGGTTTGGATGAAGAATGGTGAAGTTTGTGCGGATGATCCAGATGAGATACGTCGTGCAATGGGTTGGGGCATACTGGACAAGTCGCTGCTTTTAATAACTGAAGACAAAAAGGTCGGTCTCCTAAACGCTTTGCTTCGGCAATGGCCTCACATTCAAAGCAAGGTTGCTGTTTGGCCGGGGAGGGGGAATTCCCGATTGCCCAAAGCTGAAACGCTAGCATCGCTGGAGTCGCTATTTGGTAAAAAAATGAAAATGCTAGTTCATCGAGATGGCGATTTTATGCTGCCGGACGATCAGAACCTTCAGCAAGGTCCATATGAAAAGCGAGGCCTAAGGGTCTGGTTTACAGACGGTTGCGATATTGAGTCCTCTTGGGTTCGTGCGGATGTCATTGCTGCGCACTTTGGTATCGATCAGAACCAAGCTTCCGATATCTTGGTAGAATCATGTGATCAACTTGATGCCGATGGTGCGAGAATAAACTTCAATACTAAGAGAAATGAGATTTCTCAATTTATTGATGAATATAAGAATGGACTTGCAAACGTCCTCGGTCATGATGAAGCGCACGGCAAATTGAAGGCCTCGAATTTTACCAATGTTTACGTAGGTAAGGACTTGATTTCAAAGATCCGCAAGGTTGCCAGTGATCGGAAGCTTAGCAACACTTCATCATTCGGAAAGTTTGTACCAGAAGGTGTGGCTTTGGCGGAAAGCCTTAAACAGGCAATCGAAGAAGTCCTCGCTGCCTGATCCCCACCCTTGACCCCCAACCCAATCCCGCCTAAGGGCCCGCATCCTTCCGGGGGCATTCCCTCGGAGCGAGCTGAACATTGGCGGTGTGTCTCCCTCGGGATGGCAGGCGTCAAAGTAACCCGGTGGCCGAAGGGCCTGACCATGTGGGTGGAGCGTTTCGGCTTGTGTGAAAGGCAAGGTGGTCCGCTCTCGCGGGCGTTCTTGTTAGCTGGGTCCCGGGTCAAGCCCGGGATGGGGCTCTCGCGCAAGGCCAACATCTCTCCCCATATCGTCCGGCACCCGTGCTCACCCTCATCAGGTGAAGTGAGAACTTAATGCCGACGATCAACCAGCTGGTCCGCAAGGGCCGCGTTCCGCAGAAGGCCAAGTCCAAGGTCCCTGCGATGGAACAGAACCCGCAGAAGCGCGGTGTCTGCACCCGCGTCTACACGACGACCCCGAAGA
>NZ_JAMNXL010000076.1 GCF_023653175.1 Erythrobacter sp.
CGTCCGAAGCGCGAATGCTCGCGATCTCCTCGTCGAAGGCGAGCCGCTGGTCGAGGCCGTTGATGACGAAATAGGTCGCCGCATATTCGAGCCGGTTGAACGGATCGCCCACCGCAACCGGCAGCAGCGCCTGATCGAGCGTGCTCCCCACCAGATCGCGCAACGACGTCGCGCCCGTCACGGGCAGATACAGATAGGGGCCCGATCCGACCCCGTAGAAGCCCAGCGTGTTGGCAAAGCCGTTACGACGATAGGGCAGGTCTGCCTTCTTCTCCGCCACATCAAACAGCCCGCCCACACCCACGGTCGAATTGATCGCCAGCCGCCCGAGCGTCTCGAACGCCTTGCCGACCTTGCCCTGGAGCAGGAAATTGAGCGCGACGCTTGGCTCACCAAGGTTCTTCACCACATTGCCGAGGCCGTCGCGCACCGGTTCGGGCAGGCCGTCGCGATAGGCGTTGGCGACAGGCTCGACCAGCGCTTCGTCGACCGCCTGGGTGACGCGGTAGCTTTCTTCGTTGATCGCCTCGGCCGGATCGCTCTTGGGCGGGCCGACTTCGCCTTCGACCACGATCTCGGTGACCGGCGGCTCAGCGGGGGCATTCTGCGCCGCGGCGAGGCTCCAGCCGAGCGGCAGCACGGTGCGGCGTTCAGCCAGCGGCGGCGGAGGAAGCGCGATGGTGGGGGCGTGAGTGGCGGGCATCGCAACGCCCAGCGCCGCGCTCAGCAGCGCGGGCGAGGTCGACAGCAGCGCAAGTCCGGGCATCGCAATCCTTTCGTCTGCGCCTCTGCCCCCCCGGATCGGCGCGCGTCTTCCACGATTCTTGCCCTTTACCCCTGCGATCTTTACGCAAGCCTGACCAGCTCACGAAGCCCGCGAAAGGCCCCCATGTCCCTCATCCAGATAAGCCGCGAAGGCCCCGTTACAATTCTGAGGCTCGACCGTGCGGAGAGCATGAACCCGCTCGGCGCGCCGGGCGACGGGGACGCGTTCGTCAGTGCCGCCAATGCGATCAACCGCGACATGGAGTGCCGGGTGGTGATCCTCACCGGCGCGGGGCGGGCGTTCAGCGCGGGCGGCGACGTCAAGGCGATGCAGAACAAGACCGGCACCTTCGGCGGCACCACCCCGGCGATCTCGGACGGCTATCGCGACAATATCCACCTGATGCTGCGCGCGCTCTATGGCCTTCGCGTCCCCCTGATCGCGGCGGTCAACGGCCCGGCGATCGGGCTGGGCTGCGATGTCGCCTGCCTCGCCGACATCCGCATCGCTTCGGAAAGCGCCAAGTTCGGCGTGACCTTCCTCAAGCTCGGGATCATCCCCGGCGATGGCGGCACGTGGATCCTGCCCCGCGTGATCGGCATGAGCCGCGCGGCCGAGCTGTTCTACACCGGCGACGTGATCGACGCCGCGACCGCCAAGGACTGGGGCCTCGTCAGCCGCGTTGTGCCCGCCGAGACGCTGATGGACGAGGCGCGCGCACTCGCCGGCCGGATCGCGCTGCTCCCCCCGCACGCGCTGCGCCACACCAAGAACCTGCTGCGGCAGGGACAACAGACCAGCTACGACACCGCGCTCGAGCTCGCCGCCAACACCCAAGCTATGATGCACACCACTGCCGACCATGCCGAGGGCGTTGCGGCGCTGATCGAAAAGCGCGGCGCGGTGTTCCGGGGGGAATAGGTCCGTGAGCGACACCGAGACGGAAACCTCGCCCGATGGGCGCTTCGAGGTGACCTATCGGATGAGCGAAAGAATGAACGGGCAGTGGGCCGCCACCCCGGAAGTGCGTGATGTTGGGAGTGGCGCAGTGATCCTCGCGCTCACCGATGAGCGGCTGGATGGCACGGTGATGTGGGGTGAGCGGCCCGGACGGTTCGTCCTCGGCCTGCGCCGCTGGCCGAACGGGTTATATGGCCTTGCGGTGCATGTCGACGCCGATGCAGGGACTGTGCGTCTCGGCAAGGACGGCGCAGTGCAGCCGCTCGCCGAGGCCGAAACGCTGATCAAACGCCATTTTGACGCGCGCCAGCCGCCTCCCGTTCCGCCCCCGCCACCCGCTCCGCCGCTGTCGCCGCTGCGGCGCGCGTTTGACCGCGCGGGCTGGGTGCTATTTGCGGTGATGGTGCTTTACGGGATCGCGCTGGCGCTTGGCTTCGTCTAGCCCGCCGCAGCTACAGCCACTTCCAAACGCCCGCCGGAATCCCGGCGTGCCAGAGGTGCACCCAACTTCCCGCGAGCCAAAGCGCCGTGCCCGCCGCCAGCGGCACCGCGCCGACGCTGAAGAATTGCCCGAGGCGCGGCCACCAGGAGGTGCGGCTTGACCATTCGGCCCAGGCCTCGCCCATCAGCTTCGCCTTCTTGCCGTCCTGCAACTTCGAACCGACCAGCGCCAGCACGCCCATCGCAAAGGCGGTGATCATCGTGCGGGTGCTCCAGAACAGCACCATGTGCGACAGCGCCCACAACCCGATCCCCCACATCATCGGGTGGCGGGTGACGCGGAACACGCCCTTGGGCTCGGCCCTCGCCTGCGCTTCCGCCATCGGCGTGGGGAGCGCCGGATTGCCGATCAGCGAGCCCGCCAGCAGCACCATGGCGAACCAGGTGATGATCGTTGCCACGATCCACCCCGCCTCGCCCGAGCCCGGCAGGTCTGCCCCCGGCGCGACCGCAAAGGCATGGGCCACCCAGCCCAGCGTCGCAAAGCTCACCACCGTATAGGCAAGCGTGAAGCCTCCCGCCCCCAGCGCCTTCACCAGCGGCGCCCTCAGCGGGTGCGACATCGCGAAGTGTGAGCCGACGAAAGCGGCATTGGCCGCGGCGAGCGTGATCAGGTCCCCATCCATGCACGCACAGCTAACATGGGTTAGCCGCGCCGCCTAGCTGCCGATCTAGACGATGATCCCGGTCGGCACGATGGTCGCCTGGGCGGCGGCAACATGGACCGGCGCGGCGCCCTCGCTCTCCGCCCAGACATCGGCGCGCACCACCACCTGGCGCTTTCCGGCCTTGATCACGGTGCCGCGCGCGCGCAGCCGCTCGCCCTTGGCCGGGCGCAGGAAGTCGATGGTGTAGCCTCCGGTCACCACATCGCCCGCGACCGATGCCCCCGCCCAGGCGCAGGCATTGTCCGCCATCAACCCGACGATCGCGCCATGGGCATAGCCGTGGTGCTGGGTCATCTCGCGGCGAAGCTCGAGGGTGAGTTCGCTCTCCCCCTGCCACACCTTCAACGGCTCGACCGCGAGCCAGCTGGAAAAGCCCGAGCGCGCGACCGCGACCTTCTTCATGTAGGCGATCGCGGCTTCGGGGCTGTCGAAGCGCGAGGCGGGGGGGGTCGACATGGGGGCAGGCTCCTTAGGTCTGATTCGCAGACTTTATGCGCCTTGCCATCCGCGTGCACAAGTCTGATAATCAGACGGATGAAGACCTACATCCCCTCGCGCGCACCCTGCCCCGTCGCCCGCGCCGCGCGCGTGCTCGGCGATCGCTGGGTGCTGCTGATCCTGCGCGATGCATTTCTCGGCGCGGATCGGTTCGAGGATTTCATCGCGCGGCTCGGCATCAACCGCGCCGCGCTGACCTCGCGGCTCGCGATCCTGCAGGAGGCGGGGCTGCTCCGCCGCGACCCGCCCGAAGGCAAGCGCGCGCGCTATGTGCTGACCGACAAGGCGCGCGCGCTCGCGGGGCTGTTCACCGAAATGGCAGGCTGGAGCGCGGCGCACCTCTATGCCGAGGGCGAGGCGGCCCCGGCATGGCCGCCGTCGCCGCCGCAGGCGAGCTAGCCGCCAATCGCGATCAGTTCGACCTTGAACACCAGCGTCGCATTGCCGGGGATCGGCCCGCGCCCGACCGGGCCGTAGGCGAGGTCGGCGGGGATCGCGATCTCGATGATCTCGCCCACGCCCATGTTCGGAATGGCGATCTGCCAGCCGGGAACCAGCCGGTTCAGCGGGAAGGTCGCCGGTTGGCCGCGCGCGTAGGAGCTGTCGAACACCGTCCCGTCGAGCAGTTTGCCCTCGTAATGGACGGTGACCACGTCCGAGACCTTGGGTTTCCTGTCCGACGCGAGATACTTCAGCCAGCGCCAGCGCAAGCCCCCCTCGGCGGTGTACCAGCCGTCTTCGGCCTTGAGACCGAGGAGGTAGAGCTGCTGCTGCGCGTGCCACGCCGGGTTCTGGGCGTTGGGGTCGGGCGCCTTGTCCTGCGCGGCGGCGGGGGCTGCGGCGGCGAGGAGCGCGGCCGCCGTTAAAAGGGCTCCGCGCATCACCAGTCGTAGGCCTCGGGCCGCTGGCTTTCGTCAAGGTCGCGGTAGCGATCGCGCAGGCGGGTCTGGTGGTTGGTGAGATCCTGTTTGATCCCGCCGATGAACACCTGCGTGGGCACCGCCCCGGCCTCGAGCGGGTCTTCGCTCCAGATCACCACATCGCCCAGCGCGCCGGGCTTCAACACCCCCGCCTTGCCGCCCATGCCGCTGATCTCGGCCGGAACCGAGCTGATCGCGGCGAAGGCCTGCCCCCAGCTCATACCCGCAGCGCCCGGAAGCCGGTTCAGCGCCACGAGATTCCCCGCCACCTGCGGCAAGCGGCGCGGGTCCTGCATCGTGGCGGCGTTGATCGCGACCTTGACCCCGGCGCGCAGCATGCGCCCGGCGTTGGACTGGGTCGCGCCCAGCTGCTCGAAGGTCTCTGGCAGATCATTGAGGCCGTTGGCGATCACCGGCACCTTGGCGGCGGCGATCTCGCCCGCGACCAGCCAGCCCTCGGTCGCGCCGACCAGCACCAGATCGAGCGCGGGGAACTCGGCCTTCAGCGCCAGCGCGGCGCGGATGTCGGAGGCGCGCTCGGCCGCGACATAGAGCTTCTGCTTGCCTGTCACCACCGGCACCAGCGCCTCGGCATCGAAGCGGCTGAGCAGCACCTCGTCGTCCTTGACGATCTCGGTCGTCTGCGGCGTGCCGGTCTTGCCCGCCAGCGCCTGCGCCTCGCGCAAGCTCGCGCGCAGCAGCATGTGCGCCGCCGGGCGGCTGCCGCCGGCGAGGCGCGCGCCGTTCTCGCCCAGATCGACCATCTGGAACGCACGCGCCTGCGTCACCGGGGTCGCGTCGCCATCGAGGTCGATGATCGCGCCCTGTCCTGCAAAGATCGAGCCGGTCGGCACGGTGGCGGTGGCTGCACGGGTAATCCCGGCGGCGCGGTGGACGAGGATATGCTGCGAGACCGGGTTGATGGCGGCCGCCGCATCGAGCGCAGCGCTGAACGGCGAGGCAGCGGCGCGCGAGTCCTCGGTCTCGCTCACCGCACCGACATCCGAAAGGCCGAGGGTGGTTACGGTCGCGAAGATGCCGGGGGTGACATAGGCCCCCTTGGCATCGACCCCCGCGCCGCCCGCAGGGGCGCCGCTGGCGGGGCCGGCATAGACCACCTTCCCGGCGGAGACGACCACGGTGCCGCCCTCGATCGGCTCGCTGCCGTCACCGATGACGACCCGGGCATTGGTGATCGTGACGTCCTGCGCCATGGCAGGCGCGGCGGCGACAAGAGCGATCGCGCTGATGGCGCCGAGGGAGATGAGCTTTTTCACTTCACGTCTCCTTCACCGGGCTGGCCCAGCTCGAAATCGCTCACCGGGCGCGTCTTGGGATTGAGCGCATCGAACATCAGCGCACCGTCGATCCACACCTTCTCGGGGCGCGAATAGACCGACAGCGGATCACCGTTCCACAGCACCACATCGGCCATCTTGCCGGTCTCGAGACTGCCGGTCATGTCGCCGATCCCCATCGCCTTGGCAGCATTGTAGGTGATCCAGCCGATCACGGTCGCATCGGTAATCTCGATCCCCAAGCGCAATCCGGCGGCCTGCGCCTTTGCGGCTTCCTGGTTCAGGCGCTGGATGTCGTTGGCATCGTCCGAGTGGATCACCACGCAGGCACCCTCGCGCTGGAGGAAGGCGGCATTCTCGAGGATGCCGTCATAGCTCTCCATCTTGAAGCCGTACCAATCGGCCCAGATCGCGCTGCAGACGTCGTTCTCGCGCAGCAGGTCGGCGATCTTGTAGGCCTCGACCGCGTGGTGGAAGGCGGTGACCTTGTAGCCCATCTCCTTGGCCATATCCATGACCAGCGCCATCTCGTCGGCGCGGTAGCAGTGGTTCTGGATCAGGATCTCGCCCTTGAGCACGCCGACCAGCGTCTCCTTGCCGAGATCGCGCTTGGCTTTCGGATCGTTCGCGTAATCGATCGCGCCGAGCCACGTTTCGCGGTTGACTGCAAGGTTGCCCATGCGGGTCGAGGGCATCCGCCCGCGATCGCCATAGACGCGCTTGGGGTTCTCCCCGCAGGCCATTTTCATCGAGTAGGGCGCGCCGGGGAACTTCATCCCCTGCATGGTGCGCGCGGGCACGTTCTTGAGCGTGACCGAGCGCCCGCCCATCAGGTTCGCCGAGCCGGGGAGGATCTGCAAGGCAGTGATCCCGCCATTGGCGAGCGCGCGGCTGAAGCCGGGGTCCTGCGGCCAGACCGAGTGTTCGGCCCAGACCTCGGGCGTGGTAGGGCTGGTCGCCTCGTTGCCGTCAGAGTGCGCGTCGACCCCGGGCGAGGGGTAATCGCCGAGGTGCGAGTGGATGTCGATGATGCCGGGGGTGACGAACTTGCCCGTGCCGTCGAACACCGCGATGTCGGCAGGGATAGGCGTGTCGGGCCCGCCGACCGCGACGATCTTGCCGCCCGACATGAACACGACGCCGTTCTCGATTCGCTTGCCGCGCCCGTCATAGACGGTCGCGCCTGTGATGGCGGTCGCGACATTGGGGAAGTGCTTGTAGGTCGAGGGGAAGACCGCTTCGCCGGCCTTCATCGCGGCGAAGGCGGGAGCCTCTGCGGCCTCCTCGTCCTTGCCCTTCTTCTTGCCCCGCTCCTTGGCGTCAGCAACGGTGGCCCCCGCTATCAGCGCGAGCGCGCTTGCGAGGGTGGTCAGCGCGCCGGCCCGGGCACGCCACTTCGTGTCTCGAAACATTCAAACCTCGCGTTATTCCGCTCCTCCCCCGTTGGAACGGAAAACGCGAGGTTTGTCCATGCTGCCGGACGAATTATGTGTCCGGCGGGCGTTACTCGGCCGGACGCGCGGCGGGCGGGGTGTCGCCGAAGACGTCCTCGATCTCGGCCATCGGGCTGTCGTCGCGCAGGGTGTCCAAGTGCATCAGCTTCTTGATCAGCGGGCTGATGACCAGCACGCCGACGCCGACCGCAATCGCAATCCAGCCGATCTGGCTATAGACTCCGAGCACGACCTCCTTGCCCGCGCCTTCGCCCGAGGCCGCTTCCGAACCTGTGGCCGCTGCGATCAGACCCGCCACGAAGTTCCCGGTGGCCGAGGCGAAGAACCAGGTCCCCATGATCAGCGATGCCATGTGCGCCGGAGCCAGCCGGTTCATCGCCGAAAGGCCCACGGGGGAAAGGCACAGCTCGCCAGTGGTGTGGAGCAGGTAGATCAGGAAGATGAAGATGACGGGCGTCATGTTTCCGGTCGCAGCGCCTGCCACCAGCACCAGGAAGCCAGCTCCCAGCTGCATCAGTGCAAGCCCGAACTTCGCCGGGGTCGAAGGTTCAAGGCCGCGCCGACCCAGCGACGTCCACAGCCATGCAAAGAGCGGCGCCAGCAGTACAATGTAGATCGCATTGATCGACTGGAACATCGAAGCCGGCACATCGAAACCAAAGATCGTGCGATTAACATGGCGATCAGTGTACAGATTGAGTGACGAACCCGCCTGTTCGAACAGCGCCCAGAACAGGATCGAGCCGACAATCAGGAACATTGCGGCGAAGATACGGTCGCGGTCCTCGTTGCGGTTGATCAGCGATTGCCAGATGACCACGAGCAGCGACACGCCGAAACCGGCCAAAGCCAGGTTCAGCGCGGCGGATTCGGACAGGCTTTCGAGGAACATGCCGACAAACGCGACAATCGCCATCAGTCCGCCGAGACCGAATATCGCCAGCGGCAGTGTGGGTGATGCCGCATAAGACCCGTGAACGAAACGGAAGGTCGCCTCGCCCAGCACATACAGGATCAGGATCGTGCCGCCCACGCCCAGTAGGGTGCCGACCACAGCCTGATTCTGCACCAGCCACCAGCAGGTGAGCACTGCGACCAGACCGACCGCGTAAAGCAACCATTCGAGCTTGACGCCCATCACCGGGCTTGCGAGCTTCACCGGGTCGCTCGGCTCGCCGCGCCCCAGCAGCAGCGGCTTGAACACGGTGAACACGATCAGCCCGAGCAGCATCCCGAAGCCCGCCGCGCCGAAGCCGTAGGACCAGCCATAAGTCTCGCCCAGATAGCCGCACAGCAGCGACCCGAGCGCCGCGCCGAGGTTAATCCCCATGTAGAAAATCGTGTAGGCCCCGTCGCGGCGCACATCGGTGCGCGGGTAGAGCTGGCCGACGATCACCGAGATGTTCGCCTTGAGGAAGCCCGAGCCGACGATGATGAAGGCCAGCGCCAGCCAGAAGAGGCTGAGGCTCGCCGCATCCTGTCCGCCATTGCCCTCAAAGCCCATCAGGAAGTGGCCGAAGGTCAGCAGCACCGCGCCATAGGTCACCGCCTTGCGCTGGCCGAGATACTTGTCGGCCAGATAGCCGCCCAGCACCGGAGTGATGTAGACTAGCGCGGTATAGGCGCCGTAGATGACGCCGGCCTGCGCATCGTCGAACAGCCAGTGCTTGGTGAGGTAGAAGATCAGCAGCGCCCGCATCCCGTAGTAGGAGAAGCGCTCCCACATTTCGGCGAAGAACAGAACGAACAGACCCTTGGGGTGGCCGAGGAATGTCCCGGCGCTGTCCCCGTGCGGAAGCTCAGTTGTGGCCATGTAAACGAATATCCCTGAAGTGCGCCCCTCCCGGGCGCGGTCCCATGGGCGCGCACCCTAGCGCGTGTTGCGCGAGTGTGAAGCATTTGTTGCGTGGGAGCGTAATGGAACGCCCGGGGGAGTCACTGCCCCGGTCCGCCATCGGACATGCCGCGAGCGCACGCGCGCGAGCCGCAAGCGATCCGGGGCGAAGCGACGGAGGCTCGCCGAGCATGTGCACGCAGAGGCGGGCACGCAAACCAAAGGCTCCCCCCGCCTTGACCGCATGGCTGTATTATGGCACTGATGCACCTCGTAAGGGACCCCAGCACCTATGAACTCCAACCGCCCCGTCTACCTCAAGCTGCGCGATCAGATCGCGGCGGCGATCATCGACGGGGTCTATCCGGAAGGGGCGATGCTGCCCTCGGTGCGCGCGCTCGCGGCCGAACAGGGGGCGAATCCGCTGACCGTCGCCAAGGCCTACCAGCAGTTCCAGAACGATGGCCTCGTCGAGGTGCAGCGCGGCGTGGGCATGTATGTCGTGCGCGGCGCCGCCGAGCGCCTGCGCAGTGCCGAACGCGAGACCTTCCTGCGCGAGGAATGGCCCGAGATCCGCAACCGGATGGCGCGGCTCGGGCTCGATCCGGCGGATCTTGCGCCGGCCTCCTGACAAATTCCTAACTTACAGCGCTGTAGGTTGCGCTATCTCCCGCAGTGTGACACTTTGTATGCAATCTCGGGCGGCGGGTTGCAAAAGCCGCACGCCTGGGATTAAAGGGGCAGCCTCACGGGTCGGAGGCGAGTAACATAAACGACGGGGTAACCCGCATAGCGGCGTCAATGTGGTCGGGCCACATTGGCCGCCGGGAGATCGGCATGATCAGATCCGAACTGTTGCAGGAATTGCACAAGGACAACCCAGACCTCCGCGCCGACGAGATCGAGCAGGTGGTGGATATCTTCTTTGACGAGATCGCGCAGCGGCTCGCCGAGGGTGGCCGCGTGGAGCTGCGCGGCTTCGGCGCGTTCTCGACCCGCGAGCGCGAGGCGAGAAGCGGGCGCAACCCGCGCACCGGCGAAACGGTGGACGTGCCTTCGAAGCGCGTGCCCTACTTCAAGGCCGGCAAGGAAATCCGCGAGCGTTTGAACAAGTGAATTGCGAGGGCGCCTCCGCGCCCTCGTCCTCGACGCTATTCCCTCCGCTTCGCTCCGGGGCGCCTGCGGGCGGCCGTTCGGCCTTGCGGCCCGTCCGTTGGCGGGCCGGATCACCGCGACCCTGATTTGATGCGCCGGTATCGGTCGCGCAGCGACCGCGAGCGCACGCGCGCGAGCCGCAGGTGCTCAAGTCCGCAGGACTTGAAACAGCACCGAGGACGTGCCCGCGGAGGCGGGCACGCAAGCCAAGACACATCGGCCCCGAAGGGGCCGCAAGCCCGAACGGGCGCCCGCAGGTGCTCGATCCCGCAGGGATCAAAACGCACCGAGGACGCTCGCCCGGAGGGGCGAGCGAAAAGCAAATTACGCCGCGCGGGGCAACGGATCATCATGGGCGAGGCTGGGGACGGGCAGCGCGCGCTCCACGCCGAGCGCGGCGAACACCAGTTCGGTGAGGCGCTCGCCGCCGCCGCTCATGCTCATGTCGACCGGCAGCATGCCGAGCGCGGCCATGTCGTCGATATCTTCAGCCCCCGGCACCGCGATGATCCGCGTCATCGTCGGCGCGCGGGTCTCGACCAGCGGGGTGAGCTCGCGCGAGACGTCGGTCACGCCGGTCGCGATCACCAGCACCTGACGGCGGTCCATCCCGATCGCGTCCCAGCTCCTCGGGTCGGCGGGGTTGGCGCGGTGGACGTGGTAGCCATCGGCGAGCGCGATCTGGAAGCGGTCGTGATCGGGCTCGAGCGCAAGGTAATCGACTTCGTTATAGGCGAGCGCATCGGCCACCGCGCGCCCCGCGGGGGTCATGCCGATGATCACGATCGGCGCGTTGTCGCCCGCCATCTTCGCGTCGGGCGGGCCGGCGCGCAGGCGCCCGGCAAGCTTGCGGCCCAAATTGGATACAAAAGGCGTCGCGGCCAGGCTGATCGCGATCGCTGTAACCATCGCCGAGACCAGTCGCGGCTCGGCCAGTCCGGCGACCGCGGGCAGCGCCAGCAGCACCAGCGTGAACTCGCTCCCCTGCCCGAGCAGGAAGCCCAATTGGATCGAGCCCGGCACCGACCAGCGGTTGAGCAGTGCGGCGATCACGTTGAAGGCGCATTTCGCCGCGATCACCCCGAGGGTCATCGCCACTACCAGCTGCCAGTCGGCGACCAGCTGTGCGGGGTCGATCGACAGGCCGACCGAGATGAAGAAGAAGCTCATGAACAGCCCGCGGAAGGCGTCGATCTCGGTCTGCACCAGGATGCGATAGCGCGAATCCGCGACCGCCATGCCGCCGAGGAAGGCGCCCAGCGTCAGCGACAGCCCCGCCATCCCCGTCGCCCACCCGGCGGCGAGCGCGATGAACAGCGCGGTGGCGGTGTAGACCTCGGTCGTGCCCGCGCGGGCGATCAGGCCGAACAATGGCTCGGTGAGATAGCGTGCGAACAGCACAGCGATGGCGAAGGCGGCGAGCGCCTTGGCCCCGGCGATCCCGAGCGCGGGCGCGAGTGCTCCGCCGCTCGCCAGCGCGCCTGCGGTGACCAGCAGCAGGATCGCGGCAATGTCCTGAAAGATCAGGATCGATTGCGCCGCGCGGCCCACCGGGCAATCCTCCTGATCGCGCTCGCGGATCAGGCCGATCACCACCGCGGTCGAGGACAGGCCCATCCCGAAGCCCGCGATCACCGCAAAGGTCGGCGGCAGGCCGAAAGCCCAGAACAGCGCGGCAAAGGCCCCGCCCGCGACGATCATCTGCAAGCTGCCGAAACCGAAGATGTTGCCCGCCTCGGCGCGGATCCGGCCCAGCGAGAAGTGCAGGCCGAGGTTGAACAGCAGGAACATCACCCCCGCCTCGGCCATCGCCGCGACCACGTCGCCGCTGAAATCCTCCGCCATGCCAAGGCTCGCGAGGCCCAGTCCCATGCCGAGATAGCCCACGATCGGGTTCAGCCGCAGCGCCCGGCTGCCGAGCGCGGCGGCAATGCCGAGGCCCAGCAGCGTGATCGCCGGCTGGATGGTCTCGACCACCGAATGCGCGTCTGTCATCTCGCCCGCCATCACGCGCTTGTCCCAAGTGAAAGTCCGTAAGCCGCCCAGATGGGGCCTTGCAGCGGTGGTGGCAAGCTTCGGTGCAAGCGGGGGGGCAAGCTCTGGCCTTCGCCTGCCGATCTGTGGCAAGGGCTGCGCATTGCGGGCGTGGCGGAATGGTAGACGCCGGGGACTTAAAATCCCCTGAGCTTTGCTCTTGCGGGTTCGAGTCCCGCCGCCCGTACCAAGGCCCGCCCACTGGCCTGGCGTCATTTTCCCCAGCCGCAATGCGACCAGCCGGGGGCCGCCATTATATCCCCCTTAACGCCTTCCTGCGTAATCCCTCATGAGAAGCGTGGGGTCAGACCGCCCCGCGCATGTCTCGCCAGTGCCAGGACCAGGGGCTGTCGGATTGGGACAACAGGCATGGAACCAGCGAGCCAACACGCACGCCTCGAGCCGACTCCGGACCAGCCCGGCGCCGAGCAGCGCGCCGCGCCGCGCTTCACGCTGCTGATCCGGGCAGCCAAGCTGGTGTCGGCTCAGGGCGAGTTCGTCTGCGTGATCCGCGACGTCTCCGAAACCGGGGTGAGCGTGCGCCTGTTTCACGGCCTCCCATCCTGCAAGGACTTCGCGCTGCACATGCCGGCCGGAGCCGTCTACGAAATCGCGCGGGTCTGGCACATGGGCAACGAGGCGGGCTTCACCTTCGCCGAGGGGGTCGAGGTCGAGAAGCTCGTCAACGAAGCGAGCGACTATCCCAAGCGCGGGCTCCGGCTCGCGCTGTGCTTCCCGGTGACGGTGAACATGCTCGCCGGCCAGTTCGAGGCGCTGGTCGAGAACTTCTCCCAGCAGGGCGCGCGGCTGACCTGCGACCAATTGCTGGCGATCGACCAGACCGTGCGCATCGCCATGCCCGCGCTGGGCGGCGGCAAGCCGCGCGAGGTGCGCGCCAAAGTCCGCTGGCGGCGCGACCAGCACTACGGCGTGGTGTTCGACGACACCTTCACGCTCGGCGATTTCGCGCGGCTGGCAGCACTGCTCCAGGCCCCGGCGCTGCTCGAAGAGAGCGCCGCGCCCGCAGCCTAGACCCGGCCTCAGGCAGGCACGAACTTGAGCGCCACGCCGTTGATGCAGTGGCGCTTGCCGGTGGGCTTGGGCCCGTCTCCGAAGATATGCCCCAGATGTCCGCCGCAATCGGCGCAGTGCACTTCGGTGCGCGGGTAGCCGATCAGGTAATCGGTGCTGGTGCCCACGGCCCCCTTGTCGATCGCCTGCCAGAAGCTCGGCCAGCCGGTGCCACTGTCATACTTGGTGTCCGACGCATAGAGCCGGTTGCTGCATGCTGCGCACACGAATGTGCCCTTACGCTTTTCCTTGTTGAGCGGCGAGGTGAAGGCGCGCTCGGTCCCGGCCTCGCGCAGCACGTAGAACTGGTCGCGGGTCAGCAGCTTCTTCCACTCGGCTTGCGTTTTGCCCTTGGGAAAGGACTTGGCCTCGGCGGGCGTAGCGCCGCAGGCGCTGACGAAGGGCAGCAAGCCGCCAATCGCGGCGCTGGCGGCGAGCAGGCGGCGGCGGTTCAGGAAGGGCAGGCGCATGGGTATCTCCGTGGAACGGGCGCTGTGCCCGCTCTCCTTTTACGTCGAAAACGGCCCGCAGGTTTCACCCCTTCAAAAAGTCGTGATCTCGACCTCGAGCTTGCGGAAGCCGTGGACGAAGTTCGCGCGCACCCGCTCGACATCGCCCGCGACATGCACCCGCATCCGGCGCTTGTGCATTTCCTCGAGCAGCACGCGGAGCTGGAGCTCGGCAAGCCGCGCGCCGACGCAGCGGTGGATGCCGTAGCCGAAGGCGAGGTGACGCCGGGCGTTCTCGCGGTTGATGTCGAGCTTGTCCGGGTTCTCGAACACCTCTTCGTCGCGGTTGGCACTGATGTACCACAGCACCACCTTGTCGCCGGCCTTGATGGTCTGGCCGAACACCTCGGTATCCTCGGTGCAGGTGCGGCGCATATGCGCCAGCGGCACCTGCATGCGCAGGATTTCCTGCACAGCATTGGGGATCAGCGCGGGCTCTTCCTCGAAGAGCTTGCGCTGGTCGGGGAACTTGTCGAGCGCGTGGATGATCCCGCTCATGGTGTTGCGGGTGGTATCGTTGCCGCCGACGATCAGCAGGACCAGATTGCCCATGAATTCCTCGGGCCGCATCTGGTTCATCGCGGGCGAGTGGAGCATCATCGAGATCAGGTCGTTGCCCGGCTCCTTGTCCATCGTCCGCTCGATCCAGAGCGACTGGAAATAGGCTGCCATCTCCTGGAGGATGCCCCAGCGCATCTCGTCAAGCTCGCGCACCGTGGCCAGCTCGGTGTCGCCCGACCAGTCGGACCAGAAGGTGAGCAACCGGCGGTCTTCCCAGGGGAAGCCGAACAGGATCGCGAGCATGCCGGTGGTGAGCTCGATCGACACGGTGTCGACCCAATCGAACACCTCGCCGCGCGGCAGCGAATCCAGAAGTTCGCCGGTGCGGGCGCGGATCTCCGCTTCCATGTCGGAGATTGCGGAGGGCGTGAACTTGGGTGCGACGGTGCGGCGCTGGCCGGTGTGCTGCGGGCGGTCCATGGCGATGAACATCGGCAGCTCGCGCGGGGCATCGACCCCGGCGGCGGCGGCTTCCTCTTCGGTCAGGCGGTTGAGAATGGTGATCCCGCCATGCTCCCAGCTCGACGAGAAGGTTTCGGGCAGGGCCTCGATATGCTGGATCGCCTTGTGGCCGACCACCGCCCAATAGGGGCCGAAGGGGCTTTCGGGGATCCAGTGGAGCTGGCCGGCCTTGCGCATCTCGGCGAACACCGGCTGCCAGCGATCCTCGAAATAGATGTCCGAGCGGCTGACGTCCCACGGGTGCGGATGGTGGAGGCGTTCCTCGGGGTGGTTTTCGAAATGGGCCTTGAGCGCATCGTAGGCGGAAGGCTCGCGGCGCACTTGCGGGCGCTGGATTCCGGGCGTTGCGGGGGCGATGGTGGCCATGAATGTCTCCCGTCGGGCGGCTTTCTGGTGTGGGGCCGCTCCGTTCCGAGTCGCAGTCTGACGCAACTTACAGCAATGTCAATATGGGTTGCAGATCGGGACTGAAACCGCGCTTGCCGAGTGGCGCGGGCTCAGACCGGCACGCGACCGCCCCTGCCGTTCTTGGCGCGGCGCTTGTCGCGCCCCGCTCCGCCCGACTTCATCACCCGCTTGCGGAACAGCAGCGAACCCGCCTTGACGATCCCCACCACCGCGAGCGCCTGCCAGGCGAGCGCGAGTGCGTGGGTCCACACCTCGCCCTCCATCGCGGCGCGGGCGAGCATGGCGAAGGGCGAGGACAGCGGGAAGGCAATCGCCGCCATCTCCATCGCCGAGCCGGGCTGGTTGATGGTGTATGCGGCAAGGAAGAACACCATCAGCTGGAGCATGGTGACCGGCATCGAGAGCGTCTGCACCTCGCGCACCGAGGTCGCCATCGAACCGATCGTCAGGAACAGCGCGCCGAGCAGAAGATAGGCCATAGCGAAATACAGGATGCCGAGCACCACGAACAGCGGCCAGCCGACCGCAGGCGCGGGGAGGTTGGCGATGTCGAAGCCGGTCATGCGGGTGATGACCTCGCCCGCCCCGCCGAACAGCGCGAAGCCAGCAAGGCCCCACACGGTGATGCCGACGAAGGAGACGCCGAGCATCGCGAACAGCTTGCCCATGAACACGGCATCCATCGGGATCGCGGCGGCGAGGATCTCGATGATCTTGTTGGCCTTCTCCTCAACGAGGTTGGAGAGCACCATGCCAGCGAGCAGCATCGTCAGCAGGAACAATAGCATCTGCGCGATCTGGGCGGTCTGGATGCGGGTGGTGCGCTCGTCGGCGGCGCTGGTCGCGACCGGCGTGGCACTGACCGGCGGGAAGGCGGCAGGCTCGGCGGCAAGCGCGTGGCCGGCGATAAGGCTGACGGGGCCCTGCCAGCGCGCGATCTGGCCCTCGGTTCCGACCAGCACCGGGCTCTGCGGCGTGCCGGTGAGGATCGCGGCGTAGTTGCCCTGGCGCGCCTCCATGAAGGCCCGCGCGTCAAAGGCCGGGTTCCCGGCCGCCTCGGGGACGGGCTGGAGCCGGGGGAGCGAAAAGGGCAGCTGGGGGGCGAGGCGCTCGCCCGCCGAGACCATCGCAGCGGTATCGGCCGGGGCCATAGCGACGCCGACCTCGTAGCTCACCGCATCGCGCTGAACCCCGCCGCCGATCGACCCGGCGAGCCCGCCGACGATCACCGGGAAGAGCGGCCCGAGCAGGAAGAACAGGAAGGCGCGGGAAAACAGCACCGCGACAAAGTCACGCCGGGCGATCACCCATGCGGCCTC
>NZ_JAMNXL010000077.1 GCF_023653175.1 Erythrobacter sp.
CCTCTCCACTCCTTTGGGGCGCGGCCTGTCCCCAGCCTGGCGGCGTGCTAGACCGAGCTAGCAGGCAAGACTGTCGCCTTTGGGCATTCTATCGGATTGCGAGCTATCCTCCCCTCTAGGTGGGCAAATCAGAAGCGGATGTTATTGCCGCTTTGGGGTCGATTGGTGAATGGCAGCTGCTGGCGAGAAACGCGCAGAAGCTGACTGGCAGGTTCCATCACCATAAGCCGAACGGCAGGAAGCTGCCCTCGTTGAAAAATTCCTGTCCTTCAGCAAGCGACCCCATTCCTGCCGGTCGGAGGCTTGCCCGCCGCTCCGAAACTCTTTCCGCTTGAATGTCAGGCTTGCCCTTGCGCATTCTGATTGAACGTAAAGGGGGCGATGTGCAGGTAACGGGTGAACTCATGAGGTCGAAGGGGCAGTTGCCTGCCCTTACCAATGCGCGGCTCCTGAGCCTGAGCATGGGTTATTTGGGACTGCAGATCACCTTCGGGATCGAAAGCGCCAGTCTTAGCCGACTCTACCAGAGCTTCGGCGCCGAGGTCGACGATCTTGCCCTGCTATGGCTGGCGGGCCCGGTGGCAGGGCTCGTGGTGCAGCCTCTGGTTGGCCGCTGGAGCGATTTCACCTGGACCCGCTGGGGGCGGCGGCGCCCTTGGATCATGGGTTCGGGCATGATCGCCGTTGGCGCTCTCGTCGGCATTGCCTACGCGCCGAGCTTAGCCTGGGCGATCGCCATGGTTTGGCTGCTGGAGTTGGCGATGAACGCGCTCAATGCGCCGTATCGCGCACTGGTCGGCGACACATTGCCGCTGCATCAGCAGGGCCGCGGTTTCGCGATGCAGACGGTGTTCATCGGGCTGGGCGCGTTTTTGGGGGCGATGACGCCCAAGCTGTTGAGCCTGGCTGGGGTTGCCAACATCAGCACGCTGGCTGCGACGCCGGAATCGATCCGCATCGCCTTCCTGCTTGCCGCCGCCTGCCTTGCGGTATCGGTGGGCGGCACGGTTCTGAGCATTCGCGAGCATGGCCGTGAGGATTACGCCCGGTTCGGCATTGCCATTGCCCAAAGGCCGCGTGACCGCGCGCCATTGGCAGCCCGGGCCCTCTCCACCCTCGTGATGCTGGCCCCGTTCCGGCGGATTGCGGCGATGCAGTTCTTCGCCTGGGCGGCGCTTTACCTGTTCTGGGTCTACGCCACGCCCATCGTGGCCATGGGAACCTTTGGCGCTGCCAACGTTCAGGATCCGCAATACGGCGCGGGCGCGGATTGGGTCGGCGTGATGTTTGCGACCTATAACGGCGTTGCGGGTCTGTTTGCGTTCCTGCTCCCGCGCGTATTCGACCGCTACGGCGTGTCAGTGGTTCATGCGGCCGCGCTGATGGTGGGCGGAGCGGGGTTCGTCGGCGTGGCGATTGCCGGATCGCCGGGCACGCTGATCGTGTGTTCTGCATGCATAGGAATAGCCTATGCTTCGCTGATCAGCTCGCCCTTTGTGCTGGCGAGCGCCCTGGTTGCGCGAACCGAGGCCGGCACCGCGATAGGCTTGATGAACATCTTCATCGTTGCCCCGCAGCTGGTGATGGGCTTTGCGGCGGGCGCAGTGATTGGCTGGCTTTCTCCCGGCTCGCCCGAGATCGCCCTGCTGGGGGCTGGGATGTTTTGCGTTATTGCAGCCATCATTTGCGGAGGCCATCCGCGCATCGCGACCGCCTGATCTTGCAAGTTGCATAACCTCCACTGCAATTGCAAAGAGCCGTATAGGGAGGACGGGATGGACGAAGCAGAGACCCGCAAGTTCACACTCAAGGATATCGCCACCGAGCTCGGCCTATCGACAGCCACGGTGTCGCGCGCCATCGCCGGAAACACCGCGATCAGCGAGGAAACGCGGGCACTGGTTGTGCAGGCCGCAGCGCGCATGGGTTATCAGCCGCTCCAGCGTGCCCGGAAAACAGTGTCCAGCAGA
This sequence comes from Erythrobacter sp., assembly GCF_023653175.1. Classification (GTDB taxonomy): domain Bacteria; phylum Pseudomonadota; class Alphaproteobacteria; order Sphingomonadales; family Sphingomonadaceae; genus Erythrobacter. The sequence goes on from NZ_JAMNXL010000077.1 coordinate 1,971, forward strand.
GGCGGACTGTCGGAGCAGGTCTGCGTCGTCCTGCCCTTGGCGCTCGGGCTTGGCGGACAGCTTGGCAACCCCTTCGAGCTTACGCTGCTTGGTGGCATCGGTGCGGCGCTGCGCGAACGCCGCCGTGACTTTTCGATCTGCTGGCAAACCCCGCACGATGATAACAGCCTGATAGAGTTCGTGAAAGAGGCTCCCTATCGCGGGTTCATCTTCTTCGGCCAATCGCAGTTCCACGATACTCTCAATCGCTTTGCTGCGGCTCACCTGCCGATGGCGGTATGGGGCGTGGAGACTGAGGATCAGAAATATTGCTCGGTCGGCACCGACAATTACGACGGCGGTTTCCGGGCAACCCGCCACATGATCCGATCTGGGCGCAAGCGCGTCGCCTTCTTCGGGTCAATGCCCCCGATCGCCGAAGCGCGGACCGCATTGTCGCAGATCGCGCAACGGCTCGAAGGCTACAAAGCTGCGCTCGCTTCCGAGGGGCTGAGTTACGATCCCGAGATCGTCCAGACGCCCCTGTCGAGCCGTTATGAGGGTGCAGATTCGGTCGAGAACCTGATCGAGCGCGGGATCGCCTTCGACGCCATCGTTGCAGCGTCGGACATTGTAGCCCTTGGGGCCATTCAGGCGCTCCAGCGTTATCGCCTGCGGGTGCCCGAGGATGTCGCGGTCATCGGCTATGACGATATCGACGTGGCGTCCTTTTCAAGCCCGCAGCTCAGCACTGTGCGCCAGGACGTGATCAAGGCGGGCAACATGCTGGTGTCGAAGGTGCTGCGCATGATGGACGGCCACCGCGCCACATCCGAGCGTCTGCCCACTGAGCTGATCATTCGCGGATCATGTGGAGCGTAACTCCAACTTGCAGAATGAATCAAAAATCTTGTGCAACATTTGAAAGGGCGCCGGCCGAATGATTGCTCCAAGCATTTGATCTAAAATATAAATTGCTGGGGCCGCCGAGTTCACTCCATGCAACGAAGGACGCAATTGCATAAACTGGTTGCAAACGATTGCAGTGTTCGGCGAAAACTACCTCACCAAGGCGGCCACAAATGAGTCGCCTGTCACGCAATGAGGGGTGTCATGAAAGTTTCCACGCGCATTGCCGCGCTCTCCAGCGCTGCGCTTTTTGCACTTGCCGCACCGGCTTACGCCCAACAGGCTTCGACCGATGCCGCATCTGACGATGCCGCGTCCAGCGATGATCTGGGTCTCTCGGAGATCGTCGTCACCGGTGCCAACGCCGGTCGCAAGAAGCTCGAGACGTCATACGCGATCACCACGTTGAACGAGGACGATCTGCGGGAACGCGCGCCGCTGAGCATCGCCGAAGTCTACGCCTCGGCGCCCGGCATCTTTGCCGAGGCCTCGGGCGGCGAGATCGGCAACAACGTCTACTCGCGTGGTCTTCCCAACGACAACTTCCGCTACGTGCCGGTGCTCGAGGATGGTCTGCCGGTCTGGGAAGAAGGTGCAGGCGCCTTCACCAATGCCGACATTTTCTACCGGGTCGATTCGACCATCGCCAGCGCTGAAATTGTGCGCGGCGGTTCGGCCTCGATCCGCGCCTCGAACGCGCCGGGCGGGGTGCTCAATGTCATCACCAAGAAGGGCACTGAGGAGCTTGAAGGGCTGGTGAAGCTCGAATGGGGTGATTTCGACCATTACCGCGGCGACTTCAACCTCAGCGGCCCGATCAATGACAAGCTGCTGTTCAATGTCGGCGGGTTCTACCGCGCCAACAATGGCATGCGCGATCCCGGCTTTACCGGGAACCGCGGCGGGCAATTCCGGGTCGGCCTGACCTATCTGCTCGACGATGGCGAGATCTATGTCGGCTATCGCAAGCTCAATGATCACAACATCTTCTACACCGCCATCCCGCTGGCGAGCCGCAGCAGAGGGCTCCCAGGCCTCGACGCAGGCGACGGCACGGTGGTGTCCAACGCGTTCCGCAACATCACTGTCCCCGACTTGTTCGGCACCGGCACGACCTCGATCGACCTCGGCAACGGGGTCCACACCAACACCGACACCTTTACGGTCACCTTCGACAACCAGCTCAACGACTGGCTGAGCGTCAGCGCCAAAGGCCGCTACACCGGCGGGGTGGTCGATTTCAACGCGCTGTTCAGCGACTCAGTTTCGGGCGCGCAGGCCTTCCTCGACAATTCGCTCGGACGGCTTCAGGCTGCCAATGCGGCGACTGTGCGGGCGGCCTATTTTGACGCCAATACCGGTGCCGCGATCCCAACCGGCAACATCGCCAATGGGCTGACGCTCACCCAGAGCCTCTTTTCGACCCTGATCGATGTCGACAATCTGGTCGGCGACCTGAGCTTCACTGCCAAGACCGGCGCCAACACGCTTACGGTTGGTTACTACTACAGCCAGTTCAACCAGCGCCAGCAGTGGAACTGGAACAACCTGCTGACCGAAGCGACCAATCAGCCGCGCTCGATCGACGTGTTCGGCCTTGATGCAGCGGGCAACCGTACTATTGGTCTCACACGGAATGGCATCGTCGGTCTGCACAGCAACCTTCAGGACTTCCGCGACGATGTGACCATCAACGCGGTCTACGTTGCCGATACTATCGAGGTGAGCCCGGCGCTGCGTATCGATCTTGGCGTGCGCTATCATCATGTCAGCAAGACCGGGACGATCGCGCGCTCGGCACCACGCGACCTCGGCGATCCGACAACGATCCTCGATGATGCGGTGCCGGTGCTGACCGGGGCGATCACCCCCTACACCTTCAGCACCGGGCAATGGGCATTCTCGGCCGGGGCGAATTACACCTTCAACCCCGATCTTGCTGCCTTTGCCCGCTACAGCCGCAGCTTCCGCGTGACGCCGGAATTCGCCCAGTGGTTCAATTGCTGCAACCCGGTGGAAGACCGCATCGACCTGGTCGAGGCGGGGTTGAAGTATTCCTCGCCCAAGGTCTCGGCCTTCGTCACCGCCTTCTACAACAACTTCCCGAACGTCTCGTTCAACAACATCGTCGCGGGCAATGTGGTGACCGCCGATGCGGCTGCGCGGTCTTACGGGGTGGAAGCCGAAGTCGCACTGCGGCCGGTGGAGTTTTTCGAGCTCAACCTTGCCGGTAATCTCCAGTCGATCACCTACACAGGCTTCTCCGGGACGGATGCCAACGGGCCGTTCGACTTCAGCGGCAACCGCATCGTGCGCCAACCGGCAATGACGCTGTCCGCGCGGCCGATCCTGCACCTGATGGACGGCAAGCTGGACCTGTTCGGCAACGTGGTGCACACCGGCAAGCGTTTCGCAGACGTGTCGAACCGGATCGACCTGCCCGCTTTCACCGAGGTCAGCCTTGGCGGTCGGTGGAACATCACCGACAACCTGTCGGCCGACGTGATGATCAACAACCTGTTCGACACGGTGGGCCTTACCGAAGGCAACCCGCGCGCCGGGGTGATCGTCGGCGTCGACGAGGCCGCGTTCCAGGGTCGTCCGATCTTCGGTCGCCGGGTGCGCGCGGGCGTGACCTTCCAGTTCTGATCGGGGATTTCGATTTGAAGCTTCGCTTTTTCAGCTTCTCCTCCTTGGCCGCGGCGGTTTTAATCGCTGCGGCCATTTTTTGCGTGGCCCCGGCTGCGGCGCAGGAGTGGCATGACGTTCCGTCGCCGGATGGTCGATTGAAGGTCGAGTTCGCGGTCGATCAGGGTGAGGCGGTCTACCGCGCAAGCTTTCGCGGCAAGCCGATCATCGATCGCTCGATGATGGGCTTCCGCTTCAAGGACGCAACGCCGCTGGAAGGGGGTTTCACGCTTCAGGCAGCCAACCGTTCGGAGCGCGACACGGTCTGGGAGCAGCCATGGGGCGAACAGCGCCTGATCCGCGAGCAGAGCAATGATCTGGCTGTGACACTGGCGGCGGCGGACGGGCGTCAGCTCAAAATCGAATTCCGGGTATTCGATGACGGCTTCGGGTTTCGATACATCCTGCCAGGCACCCCCGATAAGCGTTTCGTCATCAGCGACGAGCTCACCCAGTTCGCTTTCGCGCAGAATTACCGCGCATGGTGGATCCCGGCCTATCGCGAGAAGTTTTCCGAATACGAATATGCCCGCTCGGCTCTGTCGGCCGTGTCGGTGGTGCAGACCCCTTTCACACTTGAGGGCGAGGGCGTGGCGCTGGCCATCCACGAGGCGGCGCTGGTCGATTATGCCTCGATGAACCTGCGGATGATCGCGGACAACACGCGCACCCTTCAGGCGGACCTGTCGCCCTGGTCGAACGGCGACCGCGTGCGGGGACGCGGCGGGCTGAAGACGCCGTGGCGCGCCGTGCTCGTGGCCGATGATGCGGCGCAGCTCGCCAATTCGACCCTGATCCTGAACCTCAACGAGCCCAACCGACTTGGTGAAGTTTCGTGGGCCAAGCCGATGAAATATATCGGCATCTTCTGGGGCATGCATATCGGCCGCTTCACCTGGGAGCCCGGCCCGGATCATGGCGCAACGACTACTCGCGCGAAGGAATATATCGACTTTGCCGCCGCAAACGGCATCGAGGGCGTCCTGATCGAAGGCTGGAACAAGGGCTGGGATGCCCCGCAGTGGTGGCTCAACGGCCACTCCCGTTTCATCCAGACCGAAACTGCGGACGACTTCGACATGGATGCTGTTGCAGCCTATGCCAGAGAACGGGGTGTGACCATCGTCGGGCACCATGAAACGGGCGCGCAAGTCCGCGACTATCTCACCCAGCTCGACCCGGCGCTTGCGTTCTACAATCGCTATGGCGTCTCCGCGATCAAGCTCGGCTATGTGGGCACGCGGCTCGACATGACCGAATGGCCCGACGGACAATATGCGGTTGAAAGCTTCCAACAGGTGGTCGAGGCGGCAGCGAGCCGCCGGATTGCAATCTTTCCGCACGAACCCGTCAAGGACACCGGGCTGCGCCGCACCTGGCCCAACGTGATGAGCCGCGAAGGCGCGCGGGGGCAGGAATACAACGGCGGCAGCCCCGACACCGGCAATTCGCCGGATCACGTGGCGATCCTGCCCTTTACCCGGATGCTGTCCGGCCCCCTCGATTACACCCCCGGTGTCTTCGACTTCGATTACCACTCCAAGCGCCCCTTCAACCGCGTGCCATCAACGCTGGCGCAGCAACTGGCGCTGTTCGTGGTGCTTTACTCACCCGTTCAGATGGCGGTGGATCTGCCGGAGAACTACGTCGGCAACCCCGCCTTCGCATTCATCTGCGCGGTTCCGACCGACTGGGATCGCAGCGTCACGCTGCAGGGCGCGATTGGCGAATACGTGGTGACGGCAAGAAAGGACCGCCATAGCGACGACTGGTTCGTGGGTGCGCTGACGAACGAGAAAGAGCGCAATCTCACCCTGCCCCTCACCTTCCTCGAGCCGGGGCGACGTTACGAGGCGCTGATCTATGCCGACGGCGAGGGCGCCGACTGGAAGAGCGCGCCGGAGAGAATTGCCATCAGCAAGCGGATCGTCACCTCGACAACGGTGCTGGACCTCGCTTTGGCATCGGGCGGAGGACAAGCGATCCAGCTTCGCGCTGTCAGATAGTCCGGCGAAGCAAGCCGCTGTTCCGGTTTCCACCCACCTGCGGTCATGAGCCGGGCCTGCGCGCGATCCCGAAAGCGGCACGGCGGCTTGACCCGGCTGCGGGAAGATTCCCGCCATTCTGCAACCGCCCCAATGTAGCCGCTCGTCAAGAGTTCGATCTGGCCGAACACGCTCGGAGATGATCAGTTGCTTGCCCGCTGGAACACGCACCAGCTAAATTTCTGCGCCGCGCCCCACGGGGTGAGGTGTTCCTCGCGCCAGTCGTCAAGCAACGCGAACTCGCTCCCGAGTGCAGCGGACAGGCTTGCTGCATCATGGCGCTGGACCGGCAGACCGCTGCATTTTTCCGGTCCATCGGGCGCGAAGGTAGCGATGATGACGAGTGCATCGGGGGCGGTTCCAGCCAACAGTGCGCGCCGATAGGCGGCCTGTTGCTCCGGCTCGGTCAGGAAATGAAATACGGCCCGGTCATGCCACACGCCATAACGGCGCGGCGGGTTCCAGCGGGTTATGTCGGCGACTACCCATTGAACGCTCGATGCTGCCTCGCCGAGCCGGACCTGTGCCGCCGCCAGCGCCGAGGCCGCAATATCGACCACGGACACATCGCTCCACCCGTTTGCCAGCAAGGCATCGACGAGATTGGAGGCACCCCCTCCGATATCGACGAAAGGTGTCGTGTGGGGCACATCAAAGCGTGCAAGCGCGGCGAGCGAGGGGCGCGGTTCGCTCTGGAACCAGCTAACCTCACTAGGCGCCTTGTCGGTATAGACCCGGTCCCAGTGCTCCCGCGGTTGATCTGTCATCGTGCCGTTCACCCCATCGCCGCCTGATACCGTGCTTCCACCACCTCCCAATCGAGGTTGGCCATGAAGGCATCGACATACTTCGCTGCCGCCGCGCCGTAATCCATGTGAAAGCTGTGCTCATACATATCGAGCGCGATCAGCGGTGCGCCTGTGGCTGCACCATGCATGTGATCGAAGGCCCAGTAGTTGTGCAGCGACTTGGTGTGGCGGTTGTAGCTGAGGATGCACCAGCCCGATCCGCCTGCCAGTGACATTGCGGTGCGGCGGAATTCGGCCTGCCATGCATCGAAGCTGCCGAACCAGCCATCGAGCGCTTCGTAAATCGATCCGCCCGGATTGCCGTTGCCGCCCAGAGCATCGAAGTAATATTCGTGCAGCACCACCGATCCCGTGCGGTGCAGTTCCTCGCGCTTCAGCCCGGCATAGGCAACCGGCGGAAAGTCGGGATCGGCCATCGCGGCGGCAAGGCGGGTCTCGATGGTGTTGAGCCCGCGCACCGACCCTTGGTAATTGTTCTCCCAGTGCGAGGTAATCAGCCGCTCGGACAGGCCGGTGAGCTTGGCTGGGTCTAACCGCAGCGGCTTCGGCGTGTGCTTGCCGGCAAAGGCACCGGCGCGGGAAGCGGCTGCGGCAGGGCCTTGCGCCGAGGCTGCGCTTGCCGTCCCTGCCAGCGCGATGCCCGTGGCCGATAGTGCTGCCGTGCCAATAGCTTGCCTGCGTGTGATGATGCTCATGTCGTCCTCCTCAGATTGCCAAGACCAGAACCATGCCGCCTAGCGCGGCGGCTATCAGAACCCGCAGCACCGACCATTTCAACCCGAACACCAGTGCGCAGGCGATTGCCGCGAGCACGCCCGCGCGCCAATCGAAACTCGCCGGCTCTGGCCAGTATAGCCGCAGCGGGCCGATACTGCGCTGGCCCACCTCGGCGAACATAACATGCAGCGCGAACCATGCGGTGAGGTTGGCGATGACGCCCACAACCGCCGCCGTCACTGCTGCGAGCCCACCCTTCAGGCGCACGGCATTACCAAGCCGGTCGATCCACGGCGCAAGCGCGAAGATCCACAGGAAGCACGGCGCAAAGGTCACCCATGTCGTCAGGCCCGCGCCCAGCAATCCGGCGACAAACGGCGAGAACGGCTCCGGCGCGCGGAAGGCAGCGAGATAGCCGACAAATTGCGTCACCAGGATCAGCGGCCCCGGCGTGGTTTCCGCAAGACCAAGCCCATCGGCCATCTCACCGGGACGCAGCCACCCAAACCCCTGCACCGCTTCCTGCGCCATATAGGCGAGCACTGCATAAGCCCCGCCAAAGGTGACGATGGCGAGCTGCGAAAAGAACGCGCCGATCTCCCAAAGAACGTGTTCCCGGCCCAGCGTCAGCGCGATCAGCGCCATTGGCGCAGCCCAGATCGCTCCCCAAAGGACGATCGATAGGATCCTGGTGCGCCACGGTCGTTCGGGTAAAGCACCGCCAGTTGTAGTGGGTTTCAGCGCCAACAGGTCAGGACGCCAGGCTGCAATCGCCATGCCGATCACGCCTGAACCCAAAACGATTAGCGGAAACGGCAGGTCGAACAGGAACAGCCCGATGAACGCAGCCACCGCCAGCGCACGCTTCAACACCGTATCGAGCGCACGTCCGGCAATTCGCAACAAGGCCTGCACCACAATCGCCAGCACCGCCGCTTTCACTCCGAGGAACAGCGCTTCGACCCAAGCGAGATTGGCGGCAATGGCATAGAGCACCGACAGCGCCAGAATGATGGCCGCGCCCGGAATGACAAACAGCAGCCCCGCGGCCAGCCCGCCGCGCCAACCATGCAGCCGCCACCCGATCCATGTGGCGAGCTGCTGCGCTTCGGGGCCGGGGAGCAGGTGGCAGAAATTGAGCGCGTGGAGGAAATCCTCCTCGGCCACCCATTTGCGCTCTTCCACCAGTTCGCGGTGCATCAGCGCAATCTGTCCTGCGGGTCCGCCAAAGCTGAGGAGGCCGATGCGCGTGAACGCCCGCAGCAGATCGACAAAAGCGATGGGTGGGGTGAGAGCCGATGACGCCAAGGTGACCTCGCACAAAAGGCCTCGCCAACAAGGGCAAGGCTACGAGGCAACGCTTGGGCGTTTTTTGGCCTGAACGGGAGGTTGCTTCGCCCCGTCGCCAAGGGTTTAGAATGCGGCGCAAGTCTCGGCAAGGTCGAAACGGAAATTCAGCTAACCACCCACGACCGGCCATGAACGTGGCTGATCCGAAATCCCAAAAGCGGCCGTCGGAGCTTGCCCGACGGCCGCTAGCAGTGTCAGATCTCAATGCGCTCCGCTAGGAGCAGAGCATCCTCTACATCGACCCCAAGATACCGGACCGTGTTCTCGATCTTGGAGTGGCCCAGCAAAATTTGGACCGCACGTAGATTTCCGGTCGTGCGGTAGATCATCGCCGCTTTGGTGCGCCGCATGGAATGAGTGCCGTAGTCTTCACGCCGCAGCCCGATCGCGCTGACCCATTCATCGACGAGCCGGGCATACTGTCGCGTGCTCATCGGTTGGCCGGAATAAATTCTGCTCGGGAACACGAAATCATCGATGGTGCCGCCCCGTCGCAGAAGCCATGTCGCCAGGCTCGAGCGGGCGTCAGCGGTGATTTCGAATTGCACGGGTCGACCGGTTTTCCGCGGAATGATCATCGCGCGGTCGCGAACTTCAGATCCGGCCACGAGGTCGCCGATCTTGAGCTTGACCAGATCGCAGCCCCGCAGCTTGCTGTCGATCGCAAGGTCGAAGAGGGCACGGTCCCGGAGCCGCTCCTCACGGTCGAGGAAGAACCGGATCGTCCAAATCTGCTTTTGGGTAAGCGGCCGCTTGGTGCCGACGGTCCTGCCAGAATTCCACGAGACCCGATTCTGCATGGCCGGGTCGAGGTGAGAGTAGGTCATCATCTTTCTCCATGGCCTTGATTGGCCAAGGAGAAAGATGCTCCGACCCAGTCACATCGCCATTGCTCTGCTTAGACAGCCTAATGACGGCCTTCGACGCCTCAGGCACGCACAGGCAAAGGGGCAGCCTTCGGCACAAGCCGACATTTAGCGACGCCGGTGCGAACGACGGCTTTGTCCCAACAATCGTCATCCTTCGTTGACGACCGGGCTGTGAAACTCGCAGCAATCGGCCAAGAGGGGAGTGGGCTTTGCCCTGATTGAGCCATTTGGGCGTCGATAGTCGGCGTGCCGGGCTCACAATCAGGAGTGTGTCCCATGATCAAGTCGATCCCGCTGAACAAGCTCGTTCAGTCGCCTCGCAATGTCCGCCGCCACGGTGATCCGGCAGCAGATGCTGAGCTCAAGGCCAGCATCGCAGCCCGCGGTCTGCTGCAGAACCTCATCGTCAGACCAGCTGCCAAAGGCAAGTTCGAAGTCGAGGCCGGGGAGCGTCGTCGCCGCGCTATGCTCGCGCTGGCTGAAGAGAAGCTTCGCGCCCGCGACCATGAAGTCACATGCCTTGTGCTCGAGGACAGCGCTGAAGCGGCCGTCGAGACCAGCCTCGCGGAGAACTTTCACCGCCTCGCCATGAACCCTGCCGACGAAGCCCAAGCCTTTGCCGCGCTCGTGGCAGGCGGCGCGACTGTCGAAGATGTTGCGCGCCGCTTCGGTCTGACCGTCCGCTTCGTGGAGGGTCGTCTGCGTCTTGCGACGCTTGCGCCCGTCGTGTTCGAGGCTCTCGCGTCCGGGCAGATCACCCTCGACATTGCCAAAGCCTTCGGTGCAACTTCGGACCAGGACATCCAGACCCGCGTCTTCGAGCAGGTGTCCTCGGGCTATTATGCGCCCAACCCCGATAGTGTCCGGCGTATGGTCCTGTCCGGGACAGTGCGGGGCAGCGATCCGCGCGCCCGTCTCGTTGGTCGCGACGCCTACATTGCCGCGGGCGGCCGCATTGAGCGCGAACTGTTCGACAACGACGACAGCGAATCCTGGGTCGATGTCGCGCTGCTCGAAAGCCTCGCGGCGGCAAAGATGGACGAACAGGCCAAAGCTCTCGCCGCCGAGCAGGGGCTCGCTTGGGTCAAGCCCACGCTCGACCCCTATGCCAGCCACGATCTGGTCGAAGGGCTGGTCCGTCTTCCCGCCGAACCGGCGCCTTTGTCCGAAGCCGAGGTGGCGAGGCTCGACGAACTCGATGCTTCTTATGACGAGCATGCGGCGATCCTTGAAGACGAGGATAGCGCCGAGGAAGCCGTGGCGGCAGCCGAAGCGGCCATCGAGGCCATCGAACGCGAATGTCAGGAGATCCGCGCCCGACCGCCGGTCATTGCACCCGAACTCAAGGCCGAAGCAGGCATGGTGCTGGTGCTCGCGCGCGATGGCACCCCGGTTCTCCAGCCGGTGTTCTACGGCGAGCGTCAGGCTGATCCCGCCGAAGCCAACAGCCAGATCGAAGTCGTTTCGGGCGAGGAAGGTTCGGAGAAGCGCCGGACCACCTTGTCCAAGCGCCTGGTCGACGAGCTCGCCATGCAGCGCCGCGATGTTCTGGCATTGCACGTAGCATCCGACCCCGGGCTGGCACTTGACCTCATGGTGTTCACGCTTGCCGATGCCGATACCCACGACTGGCGGACGCGCCCTTCGACCACGCTGCGCGCGCCTGTCCCGGCAGGCCCGATCATCGGCTTTGAGGCCAAGGATGCGCCAGCGAGCAGCGCGCTTGCCGAGCTCAGGTCTGGTCTCGACGAAAGCTGGCGCGCCGGTGGCGATGCAACGTCCCGCTTCGACCTGTTTCGGGCGCTGCCCGATGATAGCCGCGCGGTCTGGTTAGGTTACGTCGTCGCCCGGTCGCTCGAGGCAAGCCTCAACATATCCGGTGAACGCCAGCTGCCATTCCAGGACCATCTCGGCAGCCTGATCGGTATCGACATGGCGCAGTGGTGGCGGCCGACGGCGGCCAACTACTTCGACCGGGTGTCGAAGCAGGTGATCCTCGACGCGCTGACCAATGTCGGCGGTCTCGAACTCTCTTCGCGCTTTGCCTCGGTCAAGAAAGGTGACCTCGCGATGAGCGCCGAGCGCATCTTCGCTGGCACCTACATCACCGAGGTCGAGGTTCGCGAAAAGGCCCTGGCCTGGGTGCCTGAGGTCATGCGCTTCGCTTGCCAAGCGCCGGACGCTGGCGAAGCTGAGATCGACTCCGCTGGAGCGGAGCAGGGCGGTGACGACGAACATCAGCCTCCCCGCGAGCTGGCCGCCTGACCTCCTCCTGACAGGCACAGCCACTCGCAACTCGAGAAGCGGTCCTTCGGCTTATGCCGGAGGGCCGCTTCTCGTTTGGTAGCAGAGCAGAGGGGGCTCGGGAACCTGTGGCACTGACCGGCGAACCCGTTGCCGATTGTCCAGATGCCTCAATCAGGAGAACAATCATGGCCTATCGCAAGGAGCAGGGCGGCGGTCTGTCGCCCGCCACCCGCATCACCCAGGAAATCATCGCTCGTCTGGAAGCAGGCACAAAGCCATGGATCAAGCCGTGGCGCGGTGTCCCGGTCTCTCGGCCTCTGCGGGCCTGCGGGATCCCGTACCGCGGCATGAACGTCTTCTGGCTCTGGATGGTCGCTGACATGTGCGGCTACGCCTCGCCGTTCTGGATGACCTACAATCAGGCCAAGTCGCTCGGCGCGCAGGTCCGTAAGGGCGAGAAGTCGACCATCGCGATCTTCTACAAGAGCTACACCAAGGAGGTTGAAGCGCCCGACACCGGCGAAAAGACTGACGAGGCCCGCCGGGTGCTGAAAGCCTATCCGGTCTTCAATGCCGATCAGGTGGAAGGTCTGCCCGAGCGCTTCCATCCAGCCGCAACGCTCGAACTGGTCGAGCCTGAAGGGCGGGAAGCGGAGCTCGACGCCTTCTTCGCCGCTATCCCCGTCAATCTGCGTCATCAAGGCTGCGAGGCCTACTATGAACCGACTGCGGATCGCGTGACGATGCCGCCGGTCAGCCTGTTCAATGGTTTCGATCATTACTACGCCACGCTCGCCCACGAGCTGTCGCACTGGACTGGCCATGCCAGCCGCTTGGGACGTGATCTCAAGAACCGTTTCGGTACGGCTGCCTATGCCGCCGAGGAACTGGTCGCCGAGCTCTCGAGTGCCATGCTGGGTGCTGAGCTGGGTCTGCCGGTCACACATCTCGACAGCCACGCGAGCTATATCGAACATTGGCTCAGGCTGCTGAAGGACGACGACCGCGCCATCCTGACCGCTGCGGCCAAGGCCGAAGAAGCTTCGAGCCTGCTCCTGAAGCTCGGCGGGAAGATCATTCCCGAGCAATTTGGCGACGCGTCAGACGACGCTGCGCTTGCGGCCTGAGGGAGGATGTCATGGGCCGATCGGTCAGCTTTCCCAGCGGCGCAATCGTCGCCTTTACTGTGCTCGAGGTCGAGAGCGACGATGACTGGGAATTCGAGTACGAATGGTTGCGCGAAGACCTGCGCGAGCGCGCCGTCCGAGCCTTCCCTTCACTGATCCCGCACGATGGTTGGCGCGGCCGGGAAGACCGGATCCTCATGCGCAATGCCTACGCGGATTTTGGGGTTTCGGTCTACGGCGGGCTAGTGGCCGTCTGGATGGTGGAACGGGATGACGGGCCCTATTGGGACGCCGATTGGCGCACAGCCCGATCGCCGCGGGCGCGGCGCTGGCTGTCCCAGATCGCATCCCACTTCGATGCCATCTTCGGCGACTACGATTGCCTCGGGCACATGTCGAATGGCGAGGGAGTCTACACCAAGCGCGCAGCTTGAGCTCCGTAAGTTGGTCACGCCCAGAGCTTTGGGTTGCCATCCCTGACTGAGCTTTGCCGGCCGCTCATGTTCTGTCGCCATGCGAGAGAGGCCCTGGGCCAGCCGTCAGTCTTGCGCAACCCGGCTTGGGCGGGCCCGTGTTGGCCTTTGCCCTTCAGGCTCAAGGCCTGCCCGCACCAGCCCGCCAAGCCGGGTTTCCCCTGGCGGGTGCGCAATCCTGCCTGAAGCTGGCCCTGACGGGCTCTCGCTGGCGCAGCCAAGAACGGGTGCGTCGGTGTCATGCCAGTCAGGAGGATATCCCCATGCACACGTCATTCGCCGATCAACTCGCCGGGCTCGATCTTGCCGGCTTCTCGATTGGACCCGCTCCCTTATCGACCAGTGATTTGCCGGTCCGCGAAGCGGTCGTCCAAACCCTCGAAGCGGTCTGGTCCGATCTTTTCACCATGATCTCCGGGACCGCTCTTGAAGCCGATGCAGAGGATCTCGGCTGGGCCTTCGTCAACATCTTTCACCGCTCTGCGACCCGCAAATCCACTGCCCTTGACCGGGCGACCGACGAGGTCCGCGCGCTGATTGCGACGGCCGATGGATCCGAGGTTCATACCCATGATCTTGAGACCCAGGTCGAGCGGGCACAATGCGCCGAAAGCGCGATGCTGGCGCTCGAAGAGATGCGCGAGGTCGCAGCAGCCCTGTACCTCAACGAGTTCGGTTCCTCCTGGAAGCCGGTCTCCAGTTCGCGCTTCAATCACAGCGCCATGATGACTTCCGCGCTCGTCGAAGGTCGCGATTTCCTGCGTGCCCGTGCCGAGGCCAAACGCCGTGCGGCGGTGCCCGAAGGAACGCCCGTCGTCTTCGCTGGCGGGCGCACCCGGCATGCCACCGAAGATGATGCCCTGATCTTCGGCAACAACGTCTGGACCACGCTCGACAAGGTTCGCAACCGTGTTCCCGACATGGTGCTCATCCATGGCGGCGACACCAAGGGCGTCGACCGCTTGGCATCGAGCTGGGCCGAACGTCGACGTATCCCGCAGGTCACGTTCTCCCTCGACATGCGGCTGGGCGCCCGTGCTGGCTTCAAGCGCAACGAGCGTATGCTTTCCCTCGATCCGCGCTACGTCGTCGCCTTTCCGGGCAATGGCGTGCTCGAACGTCTGGTCATCGAGGCCAAGGCTCGGCGGATCACCGTGGTCGA
>NZ_JAMNXL010000078.1 GCF_023653175.1 Erythrobacter sp.
CAGCGCCAACGCCCCGCGCATCACGATCATCACCATCCCCAAGGACAAGATCCGCGAGGTGATCGGCACCGGCGGCAAGGTGATCCGCGAGATCGTCGCCGAAACCGGCGCCAAGGTCGACATCGACGATGAAGGCGTGATCAAGATCTCGTCCAGCAATGTCGACGAGATCGAAGCGGCCAAGAAGTGGATCCTCGGCATCACGCAGGAAGCCGAAGTCGGCAAGATCTATGACGGCAAGGTCGTGAACATCGTCGATTTCGGCGCCTTCGTGAACTTCATGGGCGGCAAGGACGGTCTCGTCCACGTCTCGGAAATGCGCAACGAGCGGGTCGAGAAGCCCACCGATGTCGTCTCCGAGGGCATGGAAGTGAAGGTCAAGGTGCTCGAGATCGACCAGCGCGGCAAGGTTCGCCTGTCGATGCGCGTCGTCGATCAGGAAACCGGCGAAGAACTGGAAGACACCCGTCCGCCCCGCGAAGCGCGCGAACCGCGCGGTGATCGCGGTGACCGGGGCGGGGATCGCGGCGATCGTCGCGGGCCCCGTGGCGGCGGTGACCGTGGTGGTCGCGGTGGTGATCGCGGCGGCCGCAACGGTGGCGGCGGTGACCGCGGCCCGCGCGACAGCGGTCCGGCCGGTCTCCCCGACTTCCTGAAGGACTAACCGCCTCACCCGAGGTATGAACATCGGCCGCCCGGAGCGATCCGGGCGGCCTTGTTTTTGGAAAATTTGACCGATGCTCCAGCGCGAACTTATCGACACGACCCAGATCGAGGACGGCGTCACCCTCGAACTCTACACCCATGCGGGTCACTTCATGATCGTGATGGGGCGCAACGAGCTGATGAGCACGCGGATGCGCTTTTCGGAGGAGCAGCTCGCCGACCTGACCCTCGACCGGCTGGGCAAGGACAACGCTCGCATCCTGATCGGCGGCTATGGAATGGGCTTCACCTACCGTGCGGCCGCAGCCAAGCTCGGGCCCAAGGCGCAGATCGTGGTGGCGGAGATTTCCGATGCGATCATCGACTGGGCCAAGGGGCCGATGGCGGCGCTCACCGGAGAGGGCCTCGCCGACCCGCGGCTCGACCTCAAGATCTGCGATGTCGCCGCCCTGATCGATGACGCGAACGACGGCACCTGCGACAAGTTCGATGCGATCCTGCTCGATGTCGACAATGGCCCCGACGGGATCGTGCGCGATGCCAACAACCGGATCTATTCGCGCACAGGCCTTGCCAAGGCGCGCGATGCGCTCAAGCCGGGCGGCATTCTCGCGGTGTGGTCAGCCGGGCCCGACCCTGCCTTCCGCAAGCGGCTGTATGACACCGGCCTCGACGTGACCGAATGGAACGTCCGCTCGCGCCCGAACAACAAGGGCGCGCATCACATAATCTGGTTTGCGCACAAGAGCTGACACCCAAGCTCTTCGAGCTTGGGTCAGACCTCCCGCCCCGCCTCCCCACCCGGCCACCACAGCATGGTGTACCATTGGTGGCCGGGTGGGGAGGCGGGGCGGGGGGTCTGCGTTCACGCCAGTGAATTTAGACTCAAAAATCGTAGATCAGCGTCACCCGGCTGAGCGTGTCGGTCTGCACTGCGCCCGGCGCCGGGTTGCTGTCATATTCGACCGCATAGGAAAACCGCGCCTTCAGCTTCCGGGCGATAGCCGCGTCGAGCCCGGTCACAAGGTCGATCGAGGTGTTGCGCGAATCGATGATCGCGATCGCGGAGCCCCCCGTCTCGGCGACGGCATTGGTGTCCTGTGTCAGCTTCAATCGCTCGGTGATCTGCCAGTCGAAATCGAGCGCCAGCAGTCCGGCGATGCGGTTCTCGCTGCGTCCGTCGGTGAATTCGGTGACGCGGTAGGCAGGGCCCGCCTTGAGCGAGAGCTGGACGGCCTTGCCCTTGATCGCCTGGTAGCCCATGCCGCCCGAGATCGCATAGCGCGCGTCGAAGCCCTGGAAGCGGTCGGCCTCGTACTGGGCGAGCGCGTAGACGTAGAAATTGTCCGACACGTTCACATTGGGCTCGTAGCGCGCAAGGAACTGCTCGCGCGTCGTCACGCCGCCCGCGCGCTGGTAATCCGCGCGGCCGGTGAGCCGGTGGCGCCACTTGATCCCCTGCCGATCGAGCGAGAGCGCGGCGGTAAAGCCGGTGTTGGTGGTGTTGCCGGTGGAGCGGAAGCCCCCGAGCTCTCCCCGGCCGCTCCAGTTCTCGAACAGGTCGGCCTCGCGCAGCGCGGCGAGCTTGGCCTCTTCCTCGGCCTTTCTGTGCGCGGCGAGCGCGGTGTTGAAATCGGCGACGATGGCGTCGATCTCGGCGTTGTCGGCCGGATTGGTCTGGCGCGCTATCTCGGCGATGGTGCGCACCTTGGTCTCGTCGCCCGTGGCGATCGCGGCGTCGATCATCGCTCGGACGGGTTCTGGAAGCTCGGCCATGGCAGGCTGAGCGACGCACGCCGCGCCGCTCATCGCTGCAATCCGCAATCCCCGCGAGGCGATCATGTTAGCGCTCCCTTCCGACGCTACCCTTCCATAGAGGCGAGGGCGGGGGCCGGACAAGCCCCTGCGCGCACAGCTCAGGCTTCAGCGGACTCTGGGGCCTCCGAAGGGCAGCGGCGGGGGCGGACGGCGCACACCGCGCGGCAGCTGCGCCTGATAGGCACGGCCGCAATGCTCGACGCAATAGGGGAAGCCGGGGTTCACAGTCTCGCCGCAGAAGTGGAAATCGGGCTCGCCCGGGTGGCCCATCGGCCAGCGGCAGACCTTGTCCGACAGGTCGAGCAGGCTGGTCTTGCCGGCAATCTCGGCGCTCGGCTTGGCGGGCACCAGACGGCGCGGCGGGGCGGGCGGGATCGGGGCCTGCTGGTCGCCCGGGCCCTGGCGCAGGAAGCCGCCGGGGCCGACCGAGACGATCTTGGGAAGGTTTTCCGCCGGCGGGGCAGGCGCGACATTGTCGGCCGCAGCAGGCTCGGCGCGGGGTGCGGCAGGCGCGGCGGCGGCACGCGGCGCGGGACGCTCGGCGGCTTCCACGGCCACGCTGCGCTCGGGCGCTTCGGTCGGCGCACGCGGGGGAGCCGCTGGCGCGGGCGCGGCCGGCTTCTTGGCGGCAGGAGCGGCGGCGGCGGGCTTCTTCTTCTCGTTCGCCTTGACCGGCGAGGGCCGCGCCTTGAGACCGAGGCGATGCGCCTTGCCGATCACCGCGTTGCGGCTGACCCCGCCAAGTTCGGTGGCGATCTCGCTGGCAGTCGCGCCGCCTTCCCACATCTTCCGGAGCGTTGCGATGCGCTCGTCTGTCCAGCTCATAGTGTTCTACCTGTTCTGTGTGTCCGGCGCGGGTCCGGCGGGGGGCGGTGCTTGTCAGCGGCGGACACGCAGCCTAGGCACCGTGCCCATGACTGACAACGCAACTGCAAGCCCCTCCGGCAATGCCGCTCCCGTGACGGATGTGACGGCTGATGACAAGACCGGCGGGAGCTTCCGGTTCACCCCGCGCGGTGTACCCGTGATCACGGGCATCAATCGCGTGGGACTCTCGGCGCTCTATATGAAGGAGGTGCGTCGGTTTCTCAAGGTGCAGACGCAAACGATCTGGGCCCCTGCCTTCACCACATTGCTGTTTCTGGTGATTTTCACGGTCGCCTTGGGCCGCGAGGGGCGTGCGGTGCTGGGCGTGCCTTTCGCCAGCTTCGTCGCGCCCGGACTGATCGTGATGGCGATGATGCAGAACGCCTTTGCCAATTCGAGCTTCTCATTGCTCTCGGGCAAGATGCAGGGAACGATCATCGACCTGCTGATGCCGCCCCTGTCGAGCGGCGAGCTGATGGCGGGGATCCTTGCCGCCGCTGTCACCCGCGCGCTGCTGGTGGGTGGCGCGGTCGCGCTCGCCATGGCGCTGTGGCCGGGGGTTTCGCTGGCGCCCGCGCATCTGTGGGCGGTGGTGTGGTTCGGCCTGATGGGGGCACTGCTGCTCGCCACCATCGGGCTTGCTACCTCGATCTGGGCCGAGAAGTTCGATCACAACGCCGCCGTCACCAACTTCATCATCGCCCCTCTCTCGCTTTTGTCGGGCACCTTCTACACCATCGAGAATCTCCACGGGGTATTCCAGACGGTGAGCCGCTTGAACCCGTTCTTCTACGTGATCTCGGGCTTCCGCTATGGCTTCCTGGGCGCAAGCGATATGGGGGACGCTGCGCATGTGGCGGCGGCCGGTCTCGGGTTGCTGGTGCTCAACGGCGTGTTGGCGGCGGGCGTCTATGCGCTCCTGCGCAGCGGCTGGAAACTCAAGAGCTGAGCGTAGCGGCCGAGCCCGCGGGCAGGGTCCCTGCCGCGAGCCGCTCGATCGCCGCGCCTGCGCCCGCCACGTCGGCGACAGGGCCGATGTCGAAATACTCGGTCTGCCGGTCGCCGTCGCTGTCACGTCCGATCCGCACCGCGAGGCGCAGCCAGCCCGAGCCGTCAGGCCGCTCCCGGCGCTGGGCCATGCCGATGCGGTCGGCGGGGGCGGTGTCGATGGTGAGGTCGCGCCCGATCGCGAGCTTCAGCACACGGCTTGCGGTGACGACGTACAGCACCCGCCCGCGCTCCCACAGCGGGAGGAAAGGCCGCGACAGCATCCACGCGCCGACCGCGATGAAGGGGACGCCGAACAGCGGGAAGGCCCAGGCGACAAATCCCAACTCCTCGACCCCGCCGCCCGCGACCGCGGTGGCGGCGATGCCCGTCCAGGCGAGCGCGAACGCCGTCCACGGCACTGCGAAGACGTAGATCAGGAAATGCTTGGGATCGATCTGCGCCAGCTGCCAGCCGTGCCATTCGACCGTCTCGCCCGCTTGCAGCTCACGCTCGAGCGCCAGCCGTAGGCGGGTCATCGCGCTGTTGTCGGTTGGCTGTCGATCGACCATGCCCGCCGTCTAGCAGGGCAAGGTTGTCAATGTGTGAGCGAACGCCGCATCCGGTAGCGGCCGTCCTTGAAGCTGTCGAACAACTGGCGCACCGTCGGGTGATCGACCGGGCCACCCTCGGCATCGGCGACAAGGTTGCCCTGGCTCACATAGGCAACGTAGGACGAATCCTCGTTCTCGGCGAGCAGGTGGTAGAAGGGCTGGTCGCGCCGCGGGCGGATATTCTCGGGGATCGATTGGTACCACTCTTCCGAGTTGGCGAAGACCGGATCGATATCGAAGACGACGCCGCGGAAGGCGAACAGGCGGTGGCGGACCACATCGCCGATCCCGAAGCGGGCGCGGGTCTGGCGCGGCGCGATGATGGTGCGTCCGGCCTGGCTCGAAAAGAACTCAGCACGTTCCATGACCGGCAATATGGACCTTTACCTGCGCAAAACAAGCGCGCTTGGCCCGGGCGTGCCAGATATGCCCGCATTTTGTGCGCCCGCCCCTCTTGGCAAGGCCGAAACCTTGGGCTAACGGGCGCGCTTCCTGACGCCCGCCGCCTTTCGACCAGACGGCCCAAACATGCGCGACAGGCCTCGCGGAGAGGTGGCAGAGTGGTCGAATGCGCCGCACTCGAAATGCGGTTTACCGGCAACGGTAACGTGGGTTCGAATCCCACCCTCTCCGCCAGTCATGCTTTCGTATGCCCTTCGTTATCGCCCGGCCCGGTGTCGGCGAGGATCGCGCAGCGGCGCGCGATGTCCGGATCTTCCATCAATTGCGCGACCGGAGCGGCGAGGCGGCGGCGCCAGTTGGGGTGGACATCGACCGTGCCGGGCAAGTTGGGCTGTTCCTCGAGGCCGAGCATATCCTCGAGCGAGACCAGTGCGAGGGCTGACGGCGTGCGGGCGATATGGGTGATCGCCGCATCGACCACCGGGCCGGGATCGCCGGGCGCCGGGCGCGCAGCGGTGTGGTCGAGCGTCGACCATAGCAGCCCCCGGTCCCAGTCGCGGATCGATTCCGCCTCGGCGCGGCTCATGCCTTCGGGCAGGCGGCCGAGCCTCTCCGCCCAGTCGAGATCGCGCCCGCGCCACCACCCCGCGACGGTGACGGTGTCATGCGTCCCGCTCATCGCCGCGCTCAGGGGCTCATAGTCGCCAGCGCCGATGAAGCCGTGATCGGCGGCGCGCTCGAACCACAGCACCCGCATCCCCAGCATCTGCCGCGCCGTGACCGCGCCGGTGAAGCCGTAAGGCGCGGTACCGAGATCCTCGGCGATGATGAAGGCGCCCGCGCGGTCTGCCTCCAAGGTGGCGAGGCGGATCAGGTCTTCGAAGGGGTAGGCGAGATAGGCCCCGTCCTGCGTCGTGCCGCCCTCGGGGATCACCCAGAGCCGGGCGAGGCCGAAGGCATGGTCGATCCTCAGGCCCCCGCCGCTGGCGAGCCCGGTGCGGATCATCGCGATCCACGGTGCGTAGCCGCTCGCACGCAGGCCATCTGGCGAAAAGCCGGTGATCGACCAGTTCTGCCCCAGCGGCCCCAGCGGATCGGGCGGCGCGCCGATGGTGAGGCCGCCGAGCATCGCGTGCCTGAGCGACCAGGCATCGCTCCCCGAAGGATCGACCCCGACCGCCAGATCGCCGATCAGCCCGATGCCCATCCCTGCGTCCTTCGCGGCAGCCTGCGCGGCCGCGAGACCGGCTCGCGCGAGGGACTGGACGAAAAGGTGGAAGGCGATCTCGTCCGGGTTCTCGGCGGCAAAGCGCAGCGCAGCCTCGCCCGCAGGATCGTGGTAGGCTGCGGGCCAATCGCGCCAGCCATGCGCGCCGCTCGCTGCGCGGAAATGGCAGTCGAGCGCGTCGAACAGGGCGTGGCGGAGCAGCATCGGTTCGTCGGCTGCGGTGAAGGCAGCGCGCCGGGCGGGGTCGAGACCCCCGAACAGGGCGCGCAAACTCGCAAGGCGGCGCGGCAGCACCTCGGCCCAGTCGATCAGCGGCCGTCCTTCGTCGGCGGGCAAGGGCGGCAGTCCCGCCAGCGCGGGATCGGCCAGCGCGCCGTTCAGGAAAAGGCGGCTCGAGGGGGAATAGGGGCTGTAGCCCTTGCCATGCCCGGGGAACAATGCGTGGACGGGATTGATCGCCAGCGCGTCCGCCCCTGCAGCGCCGAATGCGCGCGCCGCCTCGGCCAACTCGCCGAAGCTGCCGAAGGGCGAGGGGTGTGCGCCGCGCAGCGCCGGGATCTGCACCGACACACCCCATGGGCGGCGGCCCCTGTGCTGCGGCGGCAGCGGGCAGCGCGGCGGAGCCACCGCGAGCTTCACCATGCTCCCGCCCAGCGCGAGGTCGTAATAGCCCGGCGCATCGGGCACGGTCAGGCGGTCGCCCTCGACCGCCAGCGGGCGGGTGACGCCGTCCTCACCGGTCGCCTCGGCGCGGGAAACGGCAGACGGCAAAGTAATCGTCGCCCCGCAATCGGCAACCAGCATCGCGGGCAGCGCGCGGCGTTGTTTGTCGATCACGGCAAGGCTGCGCGCGATCTGGCGCTCGCTCGCCGTCTCGTGCCCGAGCGCCGTCAGCACCGCCGCCAGCGCGGCATCGCCCACCACCTGGCTGCGGCCTTCGACATCGGTCCATTCGCGGGCCACCCCCGCCACCTCAGCCAGCGCGTGCAATTGCTCCATCGCCGTCTCCCAGAACCGCACCTGCACCCTCGCATCGGGCGCTTCGCCCCGTCTGGCAAGCGTCGGCGCGCGCGCATTTGCCAATTTGGCGCATGAATACGATTGTGGCCTCACTTCTTCGATTGCTGCGCTCGCACGCAACTGGTTAGTGTGCAGGTCAGTGCCGGGGGGCAAGGATGGCGGCAAGGGCTCTGCCGGACAAGCGCCCGCCCCGATCCAACCAAGGAGAGTGTCCCGCGTGACCAACCGCCCCGAAGGCAAGTCCCAGGATCTCGAGGTGCGCATTCTCGGCGCCCTGCGCCACCGCGTCGGCAAGACCGAGCGCGCCGCCAAGCCGCATGACTGGTACGAGGCGAGCGTGCTGGCGCTGCGCGATGACATCATTGACCGCTGGTTCGCCTCCACCTCGGCGGCGCACGAGACCGGGGCCAAGCGGGTCTATTATCTCAGCCTCGAATTCCTGATCGGCCGCCTGCTGCGCGATGCGCTCTCGAACCTCGGCGTCACGCGCGAGATGGAGCAGGCGCTGCGCGAACACGGGATGGATCTGGCGGCGCTGGAGGAACTGGAACCCGATGCCGCGCTCGGCAATGGCGGGCTCGGGCGGCTGGCAGCGTGCTTCATGGAGAGCCTCGCCAGCCTCGACATCCCGGCCTTCGGCTACGGCATCCGCTACATCAACGGCATGTTCCGCCAGCGCATCGACGAAGGCTGGCAGGTCGAGCTGCCCGAAACCTGGCTCGCCCATGGCAACCCGTGGGAGTTCGAGCGGCGCGAGAGCGCCTATCTTGTCGGCTTCGGCGGCGAGGTGACGAGCGAGGCCGGCGCGATCCGCTGGTCGCCGGCCGAAAAGATCGAGGCGACCGCAGTCGATACCCCTGTGGTCGGCTGGCAGGGCAAGCGCGTGAATACGCTGAGGCTGTGGACCGCCAATGCGCTCGATCCGATCCAGCTTGCGGCCTTCAATGCGGGCGATCACGCCGGCGCGCTCGCCGCGCAGGTGCGCGCCGATACGCTGGTGCGGGTGCTCTATCCGGCGGATTCCACCCCTGCGGGGCAGGAACTGCGGCTGCGCCAGGAGTTCTTCTTCTCCAGCGCCAGCATCCAGGACATCGTGCGCCGCCACGTGCAATATTACGGCGATGTTCGCACGCTGCCCGACAAGGCGGCGATCCAGCTGAACGACACGCACCCCTCGGTCGCGGTGGCCGAGCTGATGCGGATATTGAAGGACGAACACCATCTTCCCTTCGACGAGGCATGGGAGATCACAAAGGCGACCATCGCCTACACCAACCACACCCTGCTTCCCGAGGCGCTCGAAAGCTGGCCGCTGCCGCTGTTCGAACGGCTGCTGCCGCGCCACATGCAGATCGTCTATGCGATCAATGCGCATGTGCTGCGCGAGGCGAGGAAGGCAGGGCTCGACGATGCGGCGATCTCCGCGATCTCGCTTATCGACGAGCATGGCGAGCGCCGCGTGCGGATGGCGAACCTCGCCTTTGTCGGCGCGCATTCGATCAACGGGGTGGCCGCGCTCCACACCGGGCTGATGAAGGAGACGGTGTTTGCCGATCTCCACAAGCTCTATCCGACCCGCATCAACAACAAGACCAACGGCGTCACCCCGCGCCGCTGGCTGCACCAGTCGAACCCGCGCCTGACCGGCCTGATCCGCGAGGCGATCGGCGACGGGTTCATCGCCGATGCCGAGCAGCTCTCCAGCCTCGCCGGACTAGCGGGCGATGCGGCGCTGGGTGAGCGGGTGGACGAGGTGAAGCGCGCCAACAAGGTCGACCTCTCCAACCACCTGCGCGAGCTCACCGGCCTGAGGCTCGATCCCGATGCGCTGTTCGACGTGCAGATCAAGCGCATCCACGAATACAAGCGCCAGCTGCTCAATCTGATCGAGACCGTTGCTCTGTATGACCAGATTCGCAGCCACCCGGAGCGCGACTGGGTGCCGCGGGTGAAGATCTTCGGCGGCAAGGCGGCGCCGACCTATCACAACGCCAAGCTGATCATCAAACTCGCCAACGACATCGCCCGGCGGATCAACTCCGATCCCAGCGTGGGCGAGGTACTGAAGGTGGTGTTCGTCCCCAATTACAACGTCAGCCTCGCCGAACTGATCATTCCTGCCGCCGACCTTTCGGAGCAGATTTCGACCGCGGGGATGGAAGCCTCGGGCACGGGCAACATGAAGTTCGCCTTCAACGGCGCGCTGACCATCGGCACGCTGGACGGCGCGAATATCGAGATCATGGAGCACGTGGGGCGCGAGAACATCGTGATCTTCGGCATGACGGCGGAAGAGGTCGCGGCCAAGCGCGCCGATGGCTATGTCCCGCGCGAAGTGATCGAAGGCAGCCGCGAATTGTGTCAGGCCGTGCGCTCGATCGCGAGCGGCGTGTTCAGCCCGGACGAGCCGACGCGTTATCAGGGGTTGATGGATGCGCTCTACAATTCCGACTGGTTCATGGTCGCGGCCGATTTCGACGCCTATGCCGCCGCCCAGCGCGATGTTGACGCGCGCTGGTGCGACCGCCCGGCGTGGCGCAAGTCGGCGATCATGAACATCGCGCAGGTCGGCTGGTTCTCGTCCGATCGCACCATCGGCGAATATGCTCGGGACATTTGGGGCGTGGCATGAAGCCCCCGCCAGAGGCCCTCGCTGCGCTGCTGGACGGCACCCACGCCGATCCCTTCGCGCTGCTGGGGCCGCACGGTGGCCCGGCAGGCACCTTCGCCCGCGCGATCCTGCACGGGGCGGAAGAGGCCGAGGCCTTCTCGTTGAAGGGCGGGCGGCTCGGCAGGATGACCCGCGTCGATGGCGCGGTGTTTGAAGGCAAGCTCAGGGGCAAGCCCAAGCCGATCAGGTATCGCTGCCGGGGGCTGGGCAAGGAATGGTGGGTGACCGATCCCTATTCCTTCGGCCCGGTGCTTGGCCCCATGGACGATTTTCTGATCGCCGAGGGCACGCATTTCCGCCTGTTCGACAAGCTGGGCGCGCATGTGATCCATCACGAGGGCGCACATGGCGTCCACTTCGCGGTCTGGGCGCCCAACGCGCGCAGCGTCACGCTGGTCGGCGATTTCAACGGCTGGAACGGCGCGGCGCACATGAT
Organism: Erythrobacter sp.; assembly: GCF_023653175.1. Classification (GTDB taxonomy): domain Bacteria; phylum Pseudomonadota; class Alphaproteobacteria; order Sphingomonadales; family Sphingomonadaceae; genus Erythrobacter. The sequence goes on from NZ_JAMNXL010000078.1 coordinate 10,710, forward strand.
GCGCCGCCGGGTCGATATCGGTGTGTGGGAGATCTTCATTCCCGACATCACCGAGGGCGCGGCCTACAAGTATCGCATCATCGGCCCCGACGGCACGGTGCTCCCCCTCAAGGCCGATCCCTTCGCCTTCGCCAGCGAACTGCGCCCCAAGACCGCCAGTATCGTCGCGCAGCCCGGCAAGCGCGAGTGGGGCGACGGTGCCCACCGCGCGCATTGGGCCAGCGTCGATCCCCGCCGGGAAGCCATCTCCATCTACGAAGTCCACCCCGGCTCATGGCAGCGGGGCGACAATGGCTGGTTCCTGACCTGGGACGAAATGGCCGCGCGGCTGATCCCCTATGTCACCGACATGGGCTTCACCCATATCGAGTTCCTGCCGGTCTCCGAACACCCCTATGATCCGAGCTGGGGCTATCAGGCCACCGGGCTCTACGCCCCGTCGGCACGCTTCGGCGATGTGGAGGGCTTCGCCCGCTTCGTCGACGGCGCACACCGTGCGGGTGTCGGCGTGCTGATCGACTGGGTGCCCGCGCACTTCCCGGTCGACGAACACGGCCTCGCCCGCTTCGACGGCACGGCGCTCTACGAACACGAAGACCCGCGCCTCGGTTTCCACCCTGACTGGAACACCGCGATCTACAATTTCGGGCGCAAGGAAGTGCGGAGCTTCCTCGTCAACAACGCGCTGTTCTGGGCCGAGCAATACCATGTCGATGGCTTGCGCGTGGATGCGGTCGCCTCGATGCTCTACCGCGATTACTCGCGCAAAGCGGACGAATGGATCCCCAATGCCGAAGGCGGGCGCGAGAACTGGGAGGCGGTCGAATTCATGCGCGCGACCAACCGCGCGCTTTACGGCAGCCACGCAGGGGTGATGACCATCGCCGAGGAATCGACCTCATGGCCGGGCGTCTCGCAGCCCGCGTTCGACGAAGGCCCGCGCACGGCACTCGGCTTCGGGTTCAAGTGGAACATGGGCTTCATGCACGACACGCTGCAATACATGGCGCGTGAGTCCGTGCACCGCAAATACCACCACAACGAGATCACCTTCGGCCTGGTCTATGCCTTCTCGGAGAATTTCGTCCTGCCGCTGAGCCACGATGAAGTGGTGCACGGCAAGGGCACGATCCTCGGCAAGATGAGCGGCGACGACTGGCAGCAATTCGCCAACCTTCGTGCCTACTACGCGATGATGTGGGGCTATCCCGGCAAGAAGCTGCTCTTCATGGGGCAGGAATTCGCCCAGCGCCGCGAATGGAGCGAGGAGCGCGCGCTGGATTGGGAATTGCTGGACGCGCCCGCGCATCGGGGTGTTTCGAACCTGATCCGCGATCTCAACCGCCTCTACCGCACCACCCCCGCGCTCCACGCCCGCGATTGCGAGAGCGAGGGGTTCGAATGGCTGATCGGCGATGATGCCGACAATTCGGTGTTCGCCTGGGCCCGGATGGCACCGGGCGAGGCCCCGGTGGCGGTCATCGCCAACATGACTCCTGCACTCCACAGCGCTTACCGCCTGCCCCTGCCGCATGACGGCACATGGGCCGAAGTGCTCAACAGCGATGCGCTGGAATACGGCGGCAGCGGAAAGGGCAACATGGGGAGCGTGACCGCATCGGGCGGCGCGGCCCATATCGTCCTGCCGCCGCTCGCCACGATAATACTGCAATACAAGCCGTAGAGAACACAAGACCACTCTGGGGAGAGAATGGGATGATTGAAAGGACTTCGGGCAGACCGCTCGCACGTGACGCGATGGCCTATGTGCTTGCCGGAGGACGCGGCAGCCGCTTGATGGAATTGACCGACCGGCGCGCCAAACCGGCGGTCTATTTCGGCGGCAAGTCGCGGATCATCGACTTCGCGCTCTCGAACGCAATCAACTCCGGCATCCGCCGCATCGGGGTGGCGACACAGTACAAGGCGCACTCGCTGATCCGCCACATGCAACGCGGCTGGAACTTCATGCGCCCAGAGCGCAACGAGAGCTTCGATATCCTGCCCGCCAGCCAGCGCGTATCGGAAAACCAGTGGTACGAAGGCACGGCCGATGCGGTGTACCAGAACATCGACATCATCGCCGCGCACGCGCCGAAGTACATGGTGATCCTCGCGGGCGATCACATCTACAAGATGGACTACGAATTGATGCTGCAACAGCACGTCAATTCGGGCGCGGACGTCACCGTGGGCTGCCTTGTCGTGCCGCGCATGGAAGCGACCGGCTTCGGCGTGATGCATGTCGACGCGGCGGACAATATCACCGCCTTCGTCGAAAAGCCCAAGGACCCGCCGGGCATTCCGGGCGACGAGGGCATGGCATTGGCCTCGATGGGGATCTACGTCTTCAACACCGATTTCCTGTTCGAACAATTGCGCCGCGACGCCGACGATCCGGCCTCCAAGCGCGATTTCGGCGGTGACATCATCCCCTACATCGTCAAGCACGGCAAAGCGGTCGCGCACCGCTTCACCAACAGCTGCATCCGCGCCGCGGAAGAAATCGAGGAATACTGGCGCGATGTCGGCACGCTCGACGCCTATTTCGAGGCCAATCTCGACCTTACCGACACCGTGCCCAAGCTGAACCTCTATGACCGCGACTGGCCGATCTGGACCGATGCGGTGGTCGCAGCACCAGCCAAGTTCGTCCACGACGAGGACGGGCGACGCGGCTTTGCGGTGTCTTCGCTGGTGTCGGGCGATTGCATCATTTCGGGCAGCGAGGTGCGCCGCAGCCTGCTGTTCACCGGGGTCAAGATCGGCAGCTTCTCCAACGTCAAGGAGGCGGTCATCCTGCCCTATTGCAACATCGGGCGCGGGGCGCGGCTCTCCAAGGTGATCATCGATTCCGGGGTGCGCATCCCCGAAGGCATGGTGATCGGCGAGGACGCGGTGCTGGATGCGCAGCGGTTCCGCGTATCGGAAAAGGGCGTGGTGCTGGTCACCCGCGACATGATGGCGCGCCTGCAGGGATGACGCTCAAGGTTCTCTCGGTCGCATCGGAAGCCGCCCCGCTGGTCAAGACCGGCGGGCTGGCCGACGTGGTGGGCGCGCTGCCTGCCGCGCTGGCGGCGCAGAGGGTGGAGGTGACGACCCTGATCCCCGGCTACCCGTCGGTGCTGGCGAAGCTTGGCAAGACCAAGGCGGTGCACAAGTGGGATGCGCTGCCGGGAGGGCCGGCGCGGCTGCTGGCGGGCAAGCTGGGCGAGGCGAGGCTGCTGGTGCTCGATGCGCCTGCGCTTTTCGCTCGCGAAGGCGGGCCTTACGCGGACGCCTCGGGCCGTGACTGGGACGACAATTGGCGCAGGTTCGCCGCCGTCGCTCGCGCCGCTGCCGACATCGCGGGCGGCGCGGTGAAGGGGCGCAGCTTCGATCTCGTCCACGCGCATGACTGGCAGGCGGGGCTGGTGCCCGCCTATCTGCGCCTCGCCCCGCTTGCGGGCGGGCGTTCGGTGCCGAGCGTCATCACCATCCACAACATGGCCTTTCAGGGCTACTTCCCCGGCGAGATCTTCCCCGCGCTCGGCCTGCCGCCTTCGGCCTGGACGGTCGACGGGGTGGAGAGCTACGGCGGGGTCGGCTTCCTCAAGGCCGGGATGCAGCTTGCCGATGCGATCACCACGGTGAGCCCCACCTATGCGGGCGAGATCCGTTCGGTCGAATTCGGGATGGGGCTCGAAGGGCTGGTGCTGGCCCGCTCGAGCCGGGTGCACGGCATCCTCAACGGCATCGACACCAAGGAGTGGAACCCCGCCACCGACCCGCACCTTGCCGCTTGCTTCACCGCCGGAAAGCTCGCCGCGCGGGCCAAGAACAAGCGCGCGATCGAAGCGGAATTCGGGCTCGAGCGCGACGATGGCCCGCTGTTCATCGTCGTCAGCCGGTTGACCTGGCAGAAGGGCATGGACGTGTTCGCCGAAGTGCTCGATCACCTCGTCGGGATCGGCGGGCGGCTGGCGCTGCTGGGCTCGGGCGATGCCGAGATCGAGCAGCGCTTCCATGCTGCCGCCGCGCGCCATCCGGGGCGCATCGGCGTGCGGATCGGCTATGACGAGGCGCTGTCGCACCGCTTGCAGGGCGGGGGCGATGCGATCCTGATCCCGAGCCGCTTCGAGCCCTGCGGCCTGACCCAGCTCTATGGTCTCGCCTATGGCTGCGTCCCGGTGGTCTCGCGCACGGGCGGACTTGCCGACACGGTGATCGACGCCAACCCCGCCGCGCTCGCCGCCGGGGTCGCGACCGGCTTCCAGATCAACGCCGTCAACGCGGGGGCGCTGGCGATGGGCGTGAGCCGCACGGTCGCGCTTTACCACCAGACTGCCGCATGGAAGCGGCTTCAGACCAACGGGATGAAGGCGGATTTCTCCTGGGGTGCGAGCGGCGCTGCCTATGCCGCGCTCTACCGGCAACTGATCGAGGAACAGGAATGATCACCACAGTCGCCACCACGCCCTTCGAAGGGCAGAAGCCCGGCACTTCGGGCCTGCGCAAGAAGGTGCGGGTGTTTAGCCAACCGAACTATGCCGAGAACTTCATCCAGTCGGTGTTCGACGTGGCCGAGCGCCCGGCGGCTTCCACGCTGGTGATCGGCGGGGACGGGCGGTTCCACAACCGCACCGTCATCGCCCGCGCGATCCGCATGGCGGCGGCGAACGGCTACGCCCGCGTGCTGGTGGGGCAGGGCGGCATCCTCTCGACCCCGGCGGCGAGCCACGTGATCCGCAAATATGGCGCAAGCGGCGGGCTGATCCTCTCGGCCAGCCACAACCCCGGCGGGCCGGACGAGGATTTCGGCATCAAGTACAACATCGCCAATGGCGGCCCCGCGCCGGAAGCCGTGACCGAGGCGATCCACGCGCGCACCCAGACCATCGACCGCTGGCTGATGGTCGAGGGCGGGGCGGACGTCGATCTCGACCGCATCGGCACGGCGCAGGTCGGCGACATGGCGGTCGAGGTGATCGACCCGGTCGCCGACTATGCCGACCTGATGGAGGAACTGTTCGATTTCCCCGCGATCCGCGCAGCCGCGCAGCAGGGGCTGACGATGGCCTTCGACGCGATGCATGCGGTCACCGGTCCCTATGCGCACGAGATCCTCGAACGCCGTTTGGGCTTTCCGGCGGGCACGGTCCACAATGGCGTGCCGCTGGAGGATTTCGGCGGGCACCATCCCGACCCCAACCTCGTTCATGCGCGCGTGCTCTACGATCTGATGATGTCGCCCGATGCGCCCGCTCTCGGCGCGGCGTCGGATGGGGACGGCGACCGCAACCTCATCATCGGCAAGGGCGTCTTCATCACGCCTTCGGATTCGCTGGCGATGCTGGCGGCGAACGCGCACCTCGCGCCCGCCTATGCCGGGGGCCTCAAGGGAATCGCCCGCTCGATGCCGACCAGCACGGCCGCCGACAAGGTGGCGGACGCGCTCGGCATTCCGGCATGGGAGACGCCCACGGGGTGGAAGTTCTTCGGCACGCTGCTCGACGCCGGAAAGGCCACAATCTGCGGCGAGGAAAGCGCCGGCACCGGCAGCGACCATGTGCGCGAAAAGGACGGGCTGTGGGCGGTGCTGCTATGGCTCAACATCCTCGCGGTGACCGACAAGCCGGTA
>NZ_JAMNXL010000248.1 GCF_023653175.1 Erythrobacter sp.
GGTGCTGGCGAGCCCCCGGAACCCATGGACCGTCTGCCGACTATGATAACCAAGCCGGTATAGGGCGTAGATCATAGTGTTTTCGGACAGCGGCTTGTCTGCGCTCACCCCAGGGAACAAGAATTCGCCTGTCGCGCGCGATATCATCGTCCTAGCTATCTGGGCAGCCTGAGCGGAAAGAGGGACAAGGTGCTCTCGCCCCATCTTCATCCGCGCAGCCGGGATGCGCCACAGCGGATTTTTGCCGTGGAGGTCCTCAAACTCTGATTTGACAGCGAGGCGAAGCTCCTTGGTCCGGACCCAAGTCAGCAAGGCGAACATGACCGCGTCCCTCGTGATTGCCGAGCGCCGTTCACCTTCTTCCTGGTAGTCTCGGACCTTCTCAATAAACGCAGGCAACTCAACAAGTGGCAAGCGGCTCATGTGCTTTACCCTTGGCCGTGGCTTCAGGGCGCCGCGAAGATTTGCTGTCGGATCACTGGAGGCCAACCCGCAAGCAATGGCAAACTGAAAGACCTGACCTACCCCCTGCTTAGCACGCCGGCTGATATCGAGCGCGCCGCGTGACTCTATACGGCGTATCATCTCCAGAACCTCTGGCGCGGTGATCTCCTGAATCGGTCTTTGGCCGATGTAAGGGAACACATCCCGCTCCATCCGGGACCAGACACGATCGGCATGCGCCGGATCCAGTGCAGTCTTTCGGTTCTCATGCCAGCGGTTCGCGACGGCGAAGAAGGTGTCCCCGCCCTCCGATGTTACTTGGCCCTTGGCCAACATCGGGTCCTTGCCTTCCGCGAGGACGGCTTTAGCCGCCCTACGCTTTTCTCTGGCAGCTGCGATCCCCAATGCCGGGTAGGCTCCGAAGGAGAGCAGCTTCTCCTTGCCTGCAAAGCGGTACTTCATCCGCCAGAGCTTCGCGCCATTCGGCTGGACGAGCAGAAACAGGCCTTCGCCGTCGGCTAGCTTGTAAGCGCGCTCCAGCGGCTTGGCGTTCTTCGCTTGGTTCTCTGTGAGAGGCATGGGGGTATCGCTCCTTTCCGATACTCCGCGAAAATACCCCCAAAATACCCCCACATCAAATTTGGCTGCATATGGAAGGCCATGGACGCATGCGGACGCGAATCACCCGCAACCCTCTGCTTTCTGTTGAATTTTTGGAAAAATGCGGAAGCGTTCGGAAGCTTCCGGAAAGGCCTATGGTAGCGGAGGAGGGACTCGAACCCCCGACACGCGGATTATGATTCCGCTGCTCTAACCGGCTGAGCTACTCCGCCCCACGGGCATCCGGGCGGGTATCCGGCCGGATTCAGCGGCGGGTCTCCCCGACGCGAGGCGCGCCATTAGGGCCGCACGGGCGTGGGGTCAAGCCCCTAAGCAACCGGGCGCCTTGGGGGCACCCATGGGTGACCTACAACCTCGCCCGGCCGCGCAAAGCGCAGGTCTTGATCTCTTCCCAAGGCCCCCCGCAGTACCGATGGAGCGCGAGCGCAGGGAAGGCGAAGCGGCCCTTGGCGATCCATGGCGCAAGCAGTTGCGGCAGCGTCGCCTGAAGCGCGCGCGCCTCCTCCTTGGTGACCTTGTTCTGGACGGTGATGTGCGGGCGCGGCTCGTGGAGATCCTGCGCGGTGAGGCTGCCGCGGAAATGCTCGGCTATACAGCCACGAAGGGCGAGCAGCTGCGGCGCCTCGAGCGCGATGGCGGTGCCCTTGCCCAGATCCATGACGCCCTTCACCGCCCCCTCGGGCGCGGCGAACTCGGCGGCGAGCCTGGGGAGATAGTCGCGCAGCTCCTCGAGCAGCGAGGGCGCGAAGGCGTGGAACAGCGTGACATGCGCGTGGAGATAGTTCTTGTCGGGCGGATAATGCGCGCGCCGCAGACCTTGCGCGAAGGCCTGCAAATCGCGCGGCAGGACGGCGGTCAGGATGAAGGGCTGAGGGATGGTGCCCTGCCCCCTACATCTCGCCCCGCTCACGGCGGATCGCGTACCACTTGGCAACGTTGGCGTTGTGCTCGGCAAGCGTGTCGGCAAACCAGTGTCCGCCCGTGCCGTCGGCGACCATGAACAGGGCGCTGGTCTTCTCCGGGTTGAGCACGGCGGCGATGCTGGCGCGGCCCGGGTTGGTGATCGGCCCGACCGGCAGCCCGGCGCGGGTATAGGTGTTGTAGCCGTTGACCGCCGCGATCTGCGACTGCTTGATCCGCTCGCCAAGCGGCTTGCCCTTGGTGATCGGATAGATGATCGTGGGGTCCGCCTGCAGCTTCATACCGGTGCGCACACGGTTAGAATAGAGTCCGGCGACCATGCGCCGTTCCTCGGGCTTGCCGGTTTCCTTCTCGACGATCGAGGCAAGGATCAGCGCATCGCGCATGGTATCGACCGCAATGCCGGGGGCGCGCTTGGCCCATTCCTCGGCGAGAGCGCGGTCCATGGCCGCCTGCATCTGCTCGACCAGCTTGGCGCGCGACTGGCCGCGCTCGAAACTATAGGTATCGGGCAGGATCGAGCCTTCGGGCGGCACCGGGATCTCGCCGGTGAGCAGTTCCTCGCCCATCAGCCGCTCCCACACCAGGATCGAGGGCATGCCTTCGGGAATGGTCACGAAGCGCCGGATCACGTCGCCCGACTGGAAGGCGGCGAGGATGTCGCCCTGGCTCATGCCGGGCTTGAGCAGGAACTCGCCCGCCTGGATCGGCTCTTCGGAGCCGAAGATGCGCGCCTGAAGGGTGAAGCCGGAGGCCGAGGTGATCAGCCCCTCGGCCTCGAGCTTGGCGGCGACCGTGCCTACCGAGGCACCAGCGGGGATGGTGAAGGGCGTGTCCTTCGTGATCGTCGCCGAGCCGAGGAAGGTCCACGCCAGGACCAGTCCCGCGAGCGCGAGGCCCAGCACCAGCAGCACGAGACCCCGCAGGCGTGTCACGGTATCAGTCGACCTTCTGCATGATGATCGAGGCGTTGGTCCCGCCGAAGCCGAAGGAATTGTTCAGAACCGCGCGCACTTCGCGCTTCTTCGCCACCAGCGGCACGAGGTCGATGCCCTCGGTGCCATCGTCGGGATCATGCAGGTTCAGCGTCGGCGGCACGATTCCGTCGCGCATCGCGAGGATGCAGAAGATCGCCTCCACCGCGCCCGCGCCGCCGAGCAGGTGGCCGATCGCGCTCTTGGTCGAGGACATCGACGCGCCCCCCAGATCATCGCCCAGCACGCGCTTGATCGCGGCGAGTTCAATGGTGTCGGCCATGGTCGAGGTGCCGTGGGCGTTGATGTAGTCGATATCGCCCGGACCGAGACCGGCCTTCTTCAGTGCCATCCGCATGGCAAGCTCCGCGCCGCGGCCTTCGGGGTGCGGGGCGGTGACGTGATAGGCATCGCCCGACAGGCCATAGCCGGTGACTTCGGCATAGATCTTGGCGCCGCGCGCCTTGGCGCGCTCGTATTCTTCGAGCACGATCACGCCCGCGCCCTCGCCCATTACAAAGCCATCGCGGTTCTTGTCGTAGGGACGGCTCGCTTCCGTGGGCCGGTCGTTCATGCTCATGTTGAGCGCGCGCGCCTGGGCGAAGCCGGCTATGCCGAGCGGATTGATGGTGCTCTCTGCCCCGCCCGCCAGCATGATGTCGGCATCGTCGGCCATGATCATCCGCGCCGCGTCACCGATCGAGTGCGCGCCGGTCGAGCAGGCGGTGACGACCGCGTGGTTCGGGCCCATGAAGCCGTATTTGATCTGCACCTGCCCGGTGATGAGATTGATCAACCGCCCGTGTACGAAGTGCGGACTAACCCGCGACGGACCGCGTTCGTGGAGGTTGACGCTCTCGATCTCGATCCCCGGCAGGCCGCCGATGCCCGATCCGATCGAGCAGCCGGTGCGCTCCCTTTCGGCCTCGGTCATGTCGGTGAGGCCGGCGTCTTCAAGCGCCTGCCCTGCGGCATCGATGCCGTAGATGATGAAAGGATCGACCTGACGCTGGACCTTGTGGTCGACGCGCTTGTCGGGATCGAAGCCCCAAGGGTGATCCTTGGGCTTGACCTCGCAAGCGATCGTGCACTTCTGGTTCGAGGCATCGAAGCGGGTGATCTGCCCCGCCCCGCTCTTGCCAGCAATGAGGTTTGCCCA
>NZ_JAMNXL010000249.1 GCF_023653175.1 Erythrobacter sp.
ACCGCGCCGGCACCGGAGCGGACGCTTTCCTCGGTGGTTTCCTTGCCGCGGGTGACGCGCACGCTCGGGCCCTTGTAGACCGGCACCGGGGCGCTGCTGTCGCTGGCGGTGGCGCGGCGCGACGGGGCGGGCGGCGCGTAGGAGGGTGCGGCCTGCTGCTGCCCGCCGCCGTTCTTGGGCGGCACGGTGGTGCGCTGGAAGCGCGACACGTCGCCGCCGGTCGAGAAGGTCGTGCCCTTGTCGACCGGACGGGCCATGGCAGCCTTGAGGATGCGCTCTTCCTGCTCGGGCGTGGCGCCGGGGGGGATCTGGACATCGCCCGCAGCGACCGCGCGTTCGAGCTCCGACTGGCTGTCGGCGATCGAGCGCAGCGCGAGGCTGAGCGTGCCGATGGTCTGCGCCACGGCGATCTTCTCGGCGATCTTGGGGGTGACTTCGAGCGTGACCGTGCGGAATTCGGTGACTTCGGTCTTGCCGTTCTCGTCGACCGTCTTCTCGACCGTCTGGTCGGTCGCCAGCACGCGCAGGTTGCGCAGCACGGTTTCGGCGGCCTTGAGCGGCTGGGTGCCTTGCTCGCCTTCGACCGCCTGGGTCAGCACGAGGTCGACGCGGTCACCGGCGAAGACGAAGCCGGCAACGCCGGTGGTGGCCGACACCGGCACGGTGACAGCGCGCATGCCCGGGGCCAGCGCGGCGGCGAGGAAGCCGCGGTCGCCCGGCGCAACCAGCGCGCCCTGGGTGACCGGCTCGCCCGCGGTGATCGGGAAGCGGACCACGGTGCCCAGCAGCTTGTTCATGTCGGCCTCGCCGTCGATGAAGTAGGCATCCTGCACCAGCTCCTTGGGCCAGGGCTGGAAGCCGAGGGCATCGGCGGTGATGATCGTGCCGGCGGTCAGCGCCCGCTTGGCAACCAGCACGCGCGGGCCGGTGGGCACGGCGGCGGCCTCGGCATCGGGGGCGGCGCCTCCGGCGAACATGCTGCGTGCGGCAAATGCGGTCCCGATCGCAATGATCAGCGCACCGAGCAGCAGAACCCGTTTCTTCCTATCCATGGCTCAAATAGCCCCCTCGTAATGGCCCGTGGGTTGGTTAGCGGGCAGGTATGGTTGCAGTGCGTAAGGCTTCACTGGTTAAAATCGGGTTATGCCGATTGCGCGGCGAAGGAGACGCCGGGCAGATAGTTGGCCCACAGCACCCACAGCCCGCCGAAAGCGATGGCGATCCCGTAGGGAATCTTGATCTTGTCGCGCTCGCCGCGGATGATGTGCCAGCCCGCCAGCACGATCGTCAGCGCGCCGCCTGCGAGCGACATGATCAGCAGCAGCTGCATGAACACGAAGGGCGGCACCCACAGCGCCAGCGCGGTGAGCAGCTTCACATCGCCGCCGCCCATCACCTTCATCGCGAACAGCCCGGCGAGGATGAAGAACGCCGCAGTCGCCACGCCCAACTGGGTCGCGACGCCCGGCCACAGGTCGAGCCCGCTCGCCCACCAGAACGCAGGCGCCGTCAGCGCGATCGCGGCGTTCAGCCAGTTGTCGATCTGGCGCCGCCGCATGTCGGTGAAGGCGGCAATGACCAGCGCAATTGCCAAGCCGATCAGCAGACCGTAGGAAATGGAATTCATCGTGCTTTGCCCCCGGAGCATGGCCGTGCGCCGTGCACAGACCGTCCTTCAATGGGACACTTGCTACAGGTTATGACTTACCAAATAGTAACCACGATTTCCGGTTTGTGCGTTCCGCGCGGGCGAGACCTGCGATGAGCGCTGCCGTGATGGATGGCGCGATCGATCGCCGCGCCATTCCTGCCGCCGCCACCGAGAGCACCTGGCAAGCAGCCGATGGCCACGCCATCCGCCGGATCGACTGGCCGGGCGCCGCCACGCCCTCGCGCGGATCGATCCTGTTTCTCCCCGGGCGCGGGGATTTCTACGAGAAGTATCTCGAGACGCTCGAGGAATGGCACCGCGCCGGGTGGCGCGTGACCGCGTCGGACTGGCGCGGGCAGGCGGGCTCGGGCCGGCTCGGCAAGGATGCGGTGACCGGGCATGTCGAGGATTTCGACATATGGATCGACGATCTGGCGCTCCTGTGGGGCCGCTGGACCGCCGAGACGCCGGGGCCGCATGTGCTCGCCGCGCATTCGATGGGCGGGCATATCGTGCTGCGGGCGCTGGTGGAGAAGCGCGTCGTGCCTGACGCCGTGGTGCTGAGCGCGCCGATGACCGGGGTCAACGGACCGCCGCTGCCGCTGGCCATGCTCCACCGCGTCGCGCAGGCAATGTGCGCTCTCGGCGATCCGATGCGGCAGGCGTGGAAGTGGAGCGAGAAGCCGGGCGAGGCACCTTCCAGGCGCGTCAACCTCCTCACCCATGATCCCGAACGCTATGCCGACGAGATGTGGTGGCGCGACACGCGGCCCGAGCTGGTGATGGGCCCGGCCAGCTGGCGCTGGGTCGAGCGCGCCTATGCCTCGTGGATCATGCTCGAAGCGCCCGGCGCGCTCGAGGGGGTCGGCGTGCCGGTGCTGATCGTCTCGACCGCGATCGACAAGCTTGTCAGCCACCCCGCCAACGTCCGCGCCGCCGCGCGCCTGCCCAAGGGCGAGCTGCTGATGCTGGGCGAGGAAGCGCATCACGAGGTGCTGCGCGAGACCGATGCGGTGCGCGCGGGAATCATGGCGAAGATCGCCGAATTCCTGGGCCGGGTGGCTCCCCCCGCATGAATACGACGCGGATGTACGAATTTGCGGTGATCGGCGGCGGGATGGCGGGTGCGAGCATCGCTGCCGAGCTCGCCCTTTATGCCCGTGTGCTGCTGCTCGAGGGCGAAGACGCGCCCGGCTACCACGCCACCGGGCGCTCGGCGGCGTTCTGGGAGGAATGCTACGGCGGCCCCGGCGTGGTGCCGCTGACCCGTGCCTCGGGCGCCTATCTCGGCGAGCTCGGCTTTCTGACGCCGCGCGGCGCGCTCTACATCGGGCGCGGCGAAGACCGCGAGGCGATGGAGGCTTTTCGCGCGAGCTATCAAGGGACGGGGGTGCAGATCGAGCGCCTCGCGCCTGCGGCGCTCGGCGAACGTGTCCCGCACATCCGCCCCGAATGGAGCGAGGCGCTGCATCAGCCCGCCTGCGCCGACATCGACGTGGCGGGGCTGCACCAGCATTACCTGGCCATGGCGCGGCGCAACTGCGCCGAGGTCGTCACCCGCGCAAGGGTCACGGGGCTTGCGCGCGAGGGCGGGGCCTGGACGATCACCTCGGAGCGCGGGGAGACATGGCGGGCGATGACCATCGTCAACGCTGCGGGGGCCTGGGCGGACGGGATCGCGCGGCTCGCCGGGGTGCAGCCGGTCGGCATCGCGCCGTTCCGCCGCACCGTCGCCGTGCTGCGCGTCGATCCGCCCGCGCCGGCCGACCTGCCGCTGGTGCTCGACATCAATTGCGGATTCTACTTCAAGCCCGACGCAGGCCGCCTCTGGCTCTCGCCCCATGACGAGATCCCCTCCGAGCCCTGCGACGCGGCGCCAGAGGAGCTCGACGTCGCCATCGCCATCGACCGTTTCCAGCAGGTCACCGACTGGCGCATCGCGGCGGTCGAGCGGCGCTGGGCGGGTCTCAGGAGCTTCGCGCCCGACCGGATGCCGGTCTACGGCTTCGATCCGCAAATCGAGGGCTTCTTCTGGTTCGCAGGGCAGGGCGGCTTCGGCATCCAGACCGCGCCCGCCGCCGCGCGGCTGGGCGCGCAGCTTCTTTTGGAGATGGCCCCGGACGCCATGACGGCCGGGATCGATGCGGCCGCCTATGCGCCTGCGCGCTTTGCCGCAGCGCTACAATCGGCCTAGGCAAGGCTGCACCCATCTGGCATTCCCTAACGTGGATTAACCACATAAGGAGGGAATAGCGATGGCTCACAAGTTCGAGATCTACAAGGATAACGCCGGCGAGTTCCGGGTGCGCTTCAAGTACAATTCGGAAGTGATGTTCTCGACCCAGGGCTATTCGAGCAAGGCGAGCGCGCAGAACGCGATCGATTCGATCAAGAAGAACGGCCCCGACGCCGAGGTCGAAGACAATTCCTGATTTCGTGTCGCGCTGACGCGCGACACAGACCCCCC
>NZ_JAMNXL010000250.1 GCF_023653175.1 Erythrobacter sp.
GCCGTCGAACCAGGCGATGGTGTGCTTCATCCATTCCTTGTCGTTGCGCTCGGGGTAGTCCTCGTGGGCGTGGGCGCCGCGGCTTTCCTTGCGGTTGGCGGCGGACGCGATGGTCACGTTGGCCTGCGCCATCAGGTTGTCGAGCTCGAGCGTCTCGATCAGGTCAGAGTTCCAGATCAGCGACTTGTCGGTGACGTGGATGTCCTCCATCCGCTTGTTCTGCTCGGCGAGCTTGGCGACGCCCTCGTCCATCAGCTTCTGGTCGCGGAACACGGCGCAGTGCTTCTGCATCGCCTTCTGCATTTCCGCGCGGATCTGCGCGGTCGGCGAGCCGCCTTGCGCATAGCGGAAGTGGTCGAGCCGGGTCAGCGCGAAGTCGGCGCTGTCGGCGGGCAGCTCGGGCTGCTTGGCATTGGGCTTGAGGCTGTCGCGCAGGTGGTGGCCGGTCGCGCGGCCGAACACCACGAGGTCGATCAGCGAGTTGGAGCCGAGGCGGTTCGCCCCGTGCACCGACACGCAGGCCGCCTCGCCCACGGCATAGAGCCCGGGGATCACGGTGTCCGGATTGCCGCCCGGTCCGAGCGTCACGACCTGCCCGTGATAGTTACACGGGATGCCGCCCATGTTGTAATGCACCGTCGGGGTGACGGGCAGCGGCTGGCGGGTGAGGTCGACCCCCGCGAAGATCTTCCCGCTTTCGGTGATGCCCGGCAGGCGCTGGGCCAGCGTCTCGGCGGGGATGTGGTTCAGGTGGAGGTAGATGTGATCCCCCTCCGGCCCGACGCCGCGGCCCTCACGCATTTCGAGCGCCATCGAACGGCTGACGACGTCACGCGAGGCGAGATCCTTCGCGGAAGGCGCATAGCGCTCCATGAAGCGCTCGCCTTCCGAGTTGGTGAGGTAGCCCCCCTCCCCGCGCGCCCCTTCGGTGATCAGCACGCCCGCGCCGTAGATGCCGGTCGGGTGGAACTGCACGAACTCCATGTCCTGCAAGGGCAGTCCTGCGCGCAGCACCATCCCGCCGCCGTCGCCGGTGCAGGTATGGGCGCTGGTCGCGGTGTAATAGCAGCGGCCATAGCCGCCGGTCGCCAGCACCACCGACTGCGCGCGGAAGCGGTGGATCTTGCCATCGTCGAGGCACATCGCCATCACGCCGACGCACTGCTTCACCCCGCCCACGTCGCTCATGATCAGGTCGAGCGCGAAGTATTCGATGAAGAAGTCCGCGTCATACTTCAGGCTCTGTTGGTAGAGCGCGTGGAGCATCGCGTGGCCGGTGCGGTCGGCGGCGGCGCAGGTGCGCTGCACCGCCGGGCCGGCGCCCATGTTCTGCATGTGGCCGCCGAAGGGACGCTGGTAGATCGTCCCGTCCTCGTTGCGGCTGAAGGGCACGCCGGCGTGCTCGAGCTCGTAGACTGCGGCGGGCGCCTCGCGCGCGAGATATTCGATCGCGTCCTGATCGCCCAGCCAGTCCGACCCCTTGACGGTGTCGTACATGTGCCAGGTCCAGTGGTCGGGCGAATTGTTGCCCAGCGACGCGGCGATCCCGCCCTGTGCGGCAACGGTGTGCGAGCGCGTCGGGAAGACCTTGGAGATGTTCGCCGTGCGCAGGCCGGCCTCGGCTGCGCCCATCGTCGCGCGCAGGCCCGAACCGCCCGCGCCCACCACGACCACGTCATAGGTGTGATCGACGATCGTGTAGGCACCCTTCAGATGCGCACCGCCGACATCGTTGGCGGTTCCCTTGGGAGCTGCGGTAGCCATCAGGCCTTACCTCCGAAAACGAGCGCGGCGACGCTGAAAATCCCGAAGGCGCCCCCGCCGATGGTTGCAAGATTGAGCGCGGCGATGATCGCGAACTTCGAACCGCCGTCGTGGATGTAGTCCTCGATCAGCACCTGCAAGCCAATCCGCGCGTGCCAGAACAAGCTGGTGACTAGCAGGATCATCGCGGTCGCGTTGATCGGGTGGCTGAGCCACTTGACGACGTTGGCATGGCCGAAATCGCCGAGCAGCGCGAGGCTGACCAGCAGCCAGGTCATCAGCACCAGGTTGCCGATGGCGGTGAAGCGCTGGAGGAGCCAGTGATGCGGCCCTTCGTGCGCCGCGCCCAGCCCGCGCACGCGGCCGATGGAAGTTCCGTTGCCCATGTGCTTGTTCCCCTCAGGCCAGCAGGATCACGGCCCAGAAAGCCGCAGTCAGCAGGATCGCGATGATCGGCGCCGCGACCGACCAGGTGCGGTTGATATCGAGCTCGTAGCCCGCACCGATATCGAGCACGAAGTGGCGAAGGCCGCTCATCATGTGGGTGAAGAACGCCCAGGACAGGCCGACCAGCACCACCATGCCCACAGTCGAGCCCATGACGTATTGGAAATTGGCGTAGGATTCCGGCCCGCTCGCCAGCGAGCCCAGCCACCACAGCAAAACGCCGAGGCCGACCAGCGCCATGCCGTCGCCGGTCGCGCGGTGGAGGATGGACACGAGCATGTGCGGGCCCCAGCGCCAGATCTGCAGGTGGGGCGATAGCGGTCTTTGGTTCATGGTGATCCCGTCTGTCCCATAATTCGGCTTCCCACTTAGCGCCGCTGGCGCGCGAGGCAAGCGGCGAGCAGTGGACATGGCTTGCAAAGTTTCGGATAGGCGCTTGCATGGGACACATTCTGATCACCGGATCAAGCCGCGGAATTGGCAGGGCGGCGCGCGAGGCGCTTGAGCTGCGGGGCGCAAAGGTGATCGGCCATGCTTCGCGCGGCGTTTCTTCAGAGGGCAGCGCGCCGATCATCGCCGCCGATTTCGGCGATCCCCTGAGCGTTCAGGCGCTATGGGATCAGGCCATGGAGATCGCGGGCGGCGAGATCGACGTCGTGGTCAACAATGCGGGCCGCTTCGAGGCGAACCGGCTCGAGCGTTCCGACATCGAATGGCTCGATGCCTGGGAGGACACACTGCGGGTCAACCTCACAAGCGCGGCGCAATTGTCGCGGTTTGCGGTGCTGCACTGGCAGGAACGCAAGTTTGCAGGAAGGCTGGTCCACGTCGCCAGCCGCGCCGCCTATCGCGGGGACAGCCCGGCGCATTGGCACTATGCCGCGGCCAAGAGCGGGATGGTGGGCATGCACAAGACCATCGCCCGCGCCTACGCCAAGGACGGCATCCTCAGCTTTGCCGTCACTCCCGGTTTCACCGACACCAGCATGGCGGACGATTACCTCGCAAGTCGCGGCGGGCCGGGGCTGCTCGCCGACATCCCGCTGGGCCGCGTCGCCACGCCGGAAGAAATCGCGAGCATCATCACCTTCTGCGCCCTCGACGCGCCCCCCAGCATGACCGGCGCGGTGATCGACGCCAATGGAGCGAGCTTTGTTCGTTAAGCCCCTTGCGGTGTTGGCCGCTTTCGCCCTTTCCGGCTGCAACATCGCCGCTGCCGCCTCGCAGGCTTCGGACAGGATCGAGGATGCGAAGCATTCGGACGACATGGTGCGCTTCGGCAAAGTCTGCGAAGAGAACGATAGCTGGGACAAACCGACCGAACCGTTCCAGATCTATGGCAACACTTATTACGTCGGCACCTGCGGGATCAGCGCCATTCTGATCAAGGGGCAGCAGAACCATATCCTGATCGACACGGGCACTGAAGCGGGCGCGCAGATCGTTCTGGCCAATATCCGCAGGCTGGGCCTCGATCCCTTCGATATTTCTCTCGTCACGCACAGCCACGAACATTTCGATCACATCGGCGGGCTGAGCATCGTCGCGGACATGACCAGTGCGGACGTCGTTTCGTCCTTTCCTGCCGAGTCTGTCATCAGCACCGGCGAAGACGATCCTGCCGATCCGCAATTTGGCATGCACGACCCGATGGAGCCCGCAAACGTGCAGCTGCGCGTGGCAAACGGGGAGGCAATCCACACTCTGTTCAAGGGGCAGTTTGATCTGACCGCCACCGCGTTCGAAACCCCCGGCCACACGCCCGGTGCCTTGACGTGGCAGTGGGTGAGCTGCGTTGGCACGGACTGCAAGACCATCGTCTACGCCGACAGCCTGTCGCCCATCAGCAGCGACGATTACCGCTTCTCCGATCACCC
>NZ_JAMNXL010000251.1 GCF_023653175.1 Erythrobacter sp.
ATGACGCCTTCGACGCCCGGCTCGATGCCTATTGCGACGAGCTGTGCCAATGGTCGCCGCTGACCCTGCGGCTGCTCAAGCGCGGGATGGCCAAGGCGAGCGAGACCATCGATTGGGAAGCACAGCTGCGCTACGAAGTCGCCAACATCACCCGCGCCTTCACCAGCGAAGACGGGCGCGAGGCGCGCGCCGCCTTCCTCGAAAAGCGCGCGCCGGTGTTCAAGGGGCGCTGAAGCAGCGTGCGGAAAAGTGGGAACCGGTTTTCCGCAAAAACGATGCGACAACGAAAATCCAGAGCAATCAGGGTGATCCTTAGATCGCGCTGCTTGCTCTGGGCGGGCCCCACACCTCCAGGTGATCGCGCCGCTCGATCCGGCGGGCGGTGCGCAGGGTGAGGAGGTCGGCCAGCCCGGTCTCCTCCAGCAGCGCGGTGATCGCGGCCTGTCCGTCAGCGTCCGCGCGGTCGAACAGGTCGTGGATCATTTGCAGCAGATACAGCCGATACGGCATCACCATCGCGGTGATCTCATGCCCGCGCCAGCCAAAGCTAACCTCGCCCATGCGCCGCTCCGAGGGCCGATCCAGCCCCGAGCTCCCCGCCGCCAGATCGGGCCGCGCGGCCAGCCAATCGTTGATGAAGCCGACATAGGCGCGCACTTCGGGCAGGTAATCCTCGGCGATGAAGCGCAGCAGCGCCTTCAGCGTATCGGGCACATCATCATCGGCGAACAGCACCGCATCGGGCGCGCCATATTCGCCCGCATCGGCATCAGCGCGGTTCATCCGCTCGGTCCAGCGCCACACCCGGTGCGCGGTGGTCTGCATCAGCCGCGCCGGTTCCGGATCGCGGGCGAGGTGAGCATAGAGCGGGGCGATCAGGCCATAATCGCCGATCGTCGGCGCGCTGCCGAGCAGATAGGGCGAGCCGGCCAGGTGGGCATCGAACAGCGCGAGGAATTCGGCATAGGACGCTTCAACCGTGGGAATCGTCTCCGCCGTTACGCCAAAGCCCGCCATGGCCTCACGCATCCGATTGCTGGCCATGCCGAAGATCCCGGCCTTGACGTTATCATCGGCATCGATCGGCGCAAGGGAACGGATGAAATCGGCCTCGATGAAGGCGCGGTTGGTGGCATCGAAGTTCCAGCGGTAATGCATCGCCGGGCGCAGCAGCCCTTCGCCGCCGAACAGCTCGAAAATCTGGCTGATCACCGCGTGGCGGGGGGTCGCGGGGAAGGCCGGGTGGCGCGTCGCTCCGCCCGCTTCGAAATGACGGATGATGTCCGCCCCGTCCTGCACGATGGTGCCGTCCGCACCTTCCAGCACCGGCACGATCCAGCGCCCCACCTTGGGGATGATCGCTTCATGGAAATGCCCCTCTGCCGCCGCGCGGTTGGCAAAGGGGATCCCCTGCTTGATCAGATAGCTGCGCACCTTGCCGGTGTAGAGCGAATTGGGCGTGCCCCACAGGTTCCAGCTCATGCGCCAAACACCCGCGACACCGGGCTGATGTTGATCGGGTTGCTGGCGAAAAAATCCACCAGCAGCGCGGCCAGTTCCTCGCCCTTGTTGTCCTGGATGTAGTGCCCCGCTTCCAGCGCGGTGTGCGGCTGGCCCTTGGCACCGGGAATGATGGTTATCATGCTGTCCTGCATTTCCTGCGTCCCGAATTGGGTATCGAGCGTGCCGCGCACATGCAGGAACGGGCGGGTGAACCCCGCCAGCCCGCGCCAGGCGGCGGCGTTGCGGGTGCCGCACTGGTTGACCATTGAGGGGAAGGCGCGCGGCGCGGCGCGGAACAGCAGCGAGGGAAAGGGCGCGTTGTAGGCGGCGATCTCGGCCTCGCTCAGGGGGCGGCCACCGGCGGCGCACATGAAGGCGATCATCCGCGCAGGATCGAACCCGGGCGAGGTCAGCGTGAAATTGATCCACGCCTGAAACGCGACGGGGAAGGGATCGCCAACCGTCGGCCCCAGCGCTTCGAGCATCGAAGGCGCGGCCGGATCGAGCTCGACCGGCTCGGGGATGTAGAAAATCGGGGGGTGGAACACCGGCAAGCCGCCATTGGAGATCGCCACCCGCGCGAACAGATCGGGCCGGTCGCCGACGATGCGCAGGCCGATGCAGCTGCCCCAATCCTGCGCGAACAGCGATATCGCATCGAGGCCGAGCGTCTGGATAAAGGCCTTGACCAGCGCCACCTGCCGCTCGAAATGATGGAACCTGAGGTCAATCGGCTTGTCCGACTTGCCAAAGCCGATGAGATCCGGCGCGATCACCCGATAGCCCGCCTCGGCCAGCGGCGTCACCATGCGGCGATAGAGATAGGACGAGGCCGGCTGGCCGTGCAGCAGCAGCACGGTCTCGCCATCGCGCGGGCCTTCATCGAGGTAGTGCATTTGCAGCCCGTCGATCACCGCATAGTGCGGCGCGAAGGGGTAATCGGGCAGATCGGCAAAGCGTTCCTCCGGCGTGCGCACGAAGGCGACCCCGTCGGCGGTGTGATGCACCGTCACCTCGGGCTCGGCGGCGGCGAGTTCCTCTGGCGCGGGGATCAGCGTGGTGATGGTGCCGTTGCGCTCGCCTTGGAGATAGCCGCGCTGTTTCTGTTCGGTGGTGGGCATTGCCGGGTCTCCCTTGAGGATGTGAAAAGTCAGGCCGCAGCGCGCCGGGCGCTGCGCCAATCGATCAGCTTGAGCCCGATCCAGCCGATCACCGCGAGCAGCAGCGCCAGCGTCAGCCGGATGGTTTCGGCGGCGATAACCGGGCGGGTGATGAACACCTCAGTACGTTCGAGCGCGGCGAACTTGTCGTCGATTCCTTCGAGCAAGCCAGGATCGGCGTTCATATCGAGAAAGTCGCGCAGCGAGCGATATCGCACGATGCCGACCCGATCGACCTCGGCGCCATATTGGCCCAGCGCCAGGCCCACACGATCCGCGACGAACACCGGGTGGCTGCCGCGCTTCAGCAGCAAGGGCAGGACAACCAGGCCATAACGTTCCTCCGCCGCGAGCGCCTCGAGGCCGGGTTTGCGGGTTTCGAGATTGACCATGTAGAACTCGCGCCCGTCGTCGCGCGCGATCATGTCAGCGAGATTGGCGCGAAAATCGGTGCTGGCCGGGGTGCGGTCATGATCGCGGTACATCTGGCCGATGGCATCGAGCATCGCCGCGCCTTCCGCCTTGGTCAGCGGTGCGCCTGCCCCGCCATACCACACGACGAAGGCGCCATAGGCGAGCGCCAGCGCGGCGCACCAGGCGAGCTTCAGGCGGATCACGCGCGGCGCTCCAGCCCATCGCGCCGCATCCGCCAGATCAGTTGATCGAGCCGGTCCTGCCCGAAGAACGGCTCGCCCGCATAGACCATCAGCGGCACGCCATAATGCCCCCCGGCGCGCTGGGCGACCTCGCTTTCGGCGATGGCGGCGGCGAGCCGTTCGCCCTCGGCGGCAAGCACCGCGTCCATCTCGGCAAGGTCGCAGCCCGCGCGCGCGGCGGCTTCGGCCAAGTGATCGCCTTCGTGCCAGCCGGTGACCTGGCCGCTCCAGATCAGCCGGCTTACCTCTTCGATGAAGGCCAGCCCCTGCCCGCGCTCAGCAGCGAGTTGCCCGAGCCGGGTGAGACGGTGGATATAGGGCTGCTCCTTGGGATAGGTGCGGGTGGCGAAATCCATCACCACCGGATCGGGATTGGGCCATTGGAACGGCAGCCCGAGGAATTGCGCGGTGCGATAGGTGTCGCGCATCAGATAGGGCGCCCACAGCGGATCGGCGTGGGCGAAGAATTCAGGTTGGCGCACCGCAATCGGCGTGACCACCCGGACATTGACCGCGACATCATAATCGCGCGCCAGATCGACCAGCCGCCCGGTCAGGAGATAGCTGTAGGGCGAACGGAACGACCAGAACAGATCAAAGCCAAGTGTCATTGCCCTCTCCGGCGATTATTATGGCACTATACGTGCCATTAATTTGACGAGGCGTCAAGCGGAGGCGATTGTCAGCCCATCTACACTTTAATCAGCAGCTTGCCCTGATTGGCGCCGCTGAACAGCATGGCGAAAGCTTCGGGGAAGC
>NZ_JAMNXL010000079.1 GCF_023653175.1 Erythrobacter sp.
CCCGGGACCTGCGGCCGGCACGCTTTAATGGGGCATCACTTCCCGGCGGTGTACCATTGTCCGGTGCCGCGGGCATTGGCGTCGGTGTACCACTCCATCGTCAGTGCGCCGTTCTGGAGCTTGCCGTCCTTGTCCTTGGCCTGAATGCCTCCGACGCAGCCAAGCGGCGTTTTCGGCCCCGGCTTGCCGAGATAGTTGCACCCGTAGACGATTGACGCCGGCTCAGCGTCACCCTTGGCGGTGCACGAGAAATGGAGATCGAACAGGCCGCCGTCGGGTTGATCCTGCCCGATGCAGCGCACCGCGCCCTTCTGGACCGAACCGTCGCTGTATTTGGTGGTGTAGGCTCCGCTGACGATCCCCGCGCCGCCGGTCGGTTCTCCGTCAGGCCCGGTCATACCCCCAACGAAATCAACCGGTTGCCAGACAATTTCGTAAGTGAAACTCTGTGCTATTGCTGCACTGCAAAATAAAAATGAGCCGCCAGCGACCAAAAAAATCTTCAATGCTTTCATGACAATCACTCCCCCTAGTTGCAACTGCGATTAGCACTTTGCAAACAACGCTCCTTTGTGGCGTTTGCCACTATGATTACATAACATAATGCGAACAAGACTCACAGAAATAAAGTAATAAGGTCATTACAGCCCCTTAAGGCGAATTCCCGATCATCAGCCGCGTAACAACTTGGCGTGCCTACCGGGCATGCGGTCGGCACGCCGGACTTCCCGCCGGTCCGATCTTCAGCCAT
The DNA here is from genome assembly GCF_023653175.1 of Erythrobacter sp. GTDB lineage: Bacteria > Pseudomonadota > Alphaproteobacteria > Sphingomonadales > Sphingomonadaceae > Erythrobacter. The sequence continues at coordinate 752 of NZ_JAMNXL010000079.1, forward strand.
AGGCATGCCAAGGAAGGCGAAGAGATGCTGCCCAGCCACACCTCCAGAACAGCCAGACCGGAAGCGGTCAGCGCAGCAATGCGCCATATCCCGCTCCTGCTCGTGGCCGCCGCCTGCACCCCCGCCACACCTGCGCCCCAGGAGGCCGCGTCCGCCGTGCAGCCCAGCAACGCCACCTATGGCACTGACGCCAACCTCGCCGCCTCGAAGCCCGACGCGATCCTGCGCTATGCCGACCACCCGCGCGGGTTTGCCGAGCTGCGGCTTCCCGAGGGGGAAGGCCCGTTCCCGCTCGCGGTGATCTATCATGGCGGGTGCTGGAAGACCGGCATTGCCTCGCAGGCCTACATGGCTCCGCTCGCGACGCGCTGGCAGAGCCTCGGCATCGCCACGCTCAATGTCGATTACCGCGAGGTCGGGGATGGCGGCGGTTGGCCGGGGTCGTTCGCGGACTGGGCCGCTTCGGCAAAACTGATCGACGAGGTCGCCGCGCGCTATCCGGTCGAACGCGCGCGCGTCACGCTTGTGGGCCATTCGGCGGGCGCGCTGCCGGTGCAGTGGCTGACAGCCGGGCAGGAAGAGGACGGCCCGCTCGGCACACGCGCACCCATCAAGGCCCGCGCGGGGATCGTGCTCGACGGGCCGGGTGATGTCGGGGCCGAGCAGCCTGCCTTCGATGCGCTGTGCCAGTTCTCCGCGGTCGAGCCATTCATGGGCGCCGCGCCTGCCGCTGACCTGCGGCGCTATGCCGCGATTGCGCCTGCCACCCATGCGCCGCAGCTTGCCGAATTGCTGTTCGTGCAGGCCAAGCTGCCCGCGCCGTCGGCGGCAACGCAAGCCGCGCTCGCTTCGGGCGGTGCGAGCGTGACGGTGCGCGAGAATGCCGGGGCGAGCCATTTTGCGATCATCACTCCCGGCAACCCGGTCTACGAAGCCAACGAGGCGGCGATGCTGGCGGTCATCAAGTGACTGATTGCCACGGCCTGCGGACGCGCTAGTCTGCGGATCGAGACTTGGGGGGAGACGACCATGAGACACCTGATTGCAGCCACGGCGCTGGCCGCCACGCTCGCCGGCTGCGCGCCGAAGGAGCCGCCCGCCGCCAGTTTCGCCGTCACCGACACCGCCAACTACAACCCCATGTCGGTCAACGCCGTGCCCTCCGATCCGCCCACCGCGCGCATTGCCTATGCCAGCGCTTCGGCGCGGCAATATGGCGAGCTCAGGGTGCCCAAGGGGAAAGGCCCGTTCCCGCTCGCGGTGCTCTATCACGGCGGGTGCTGGGCGGGGATGGGGGGCACCGCAAACCTCGCCGCACTGGCGAGCTTCCTGACGCGGAACGGGATCGCGACCTGGTCGCCCTCCTACCGAGAGCTGGGCTCGGACGGGGGCTGGCCCAACACCTTCACCGACTGGGCGCAGGGGCTGGGATATGTGAACACCCTCGCGCGCGATTACCCGCTGGACCTCAGCCGCATCACCCTGATGGGCCATTCGGCAGGCGTCACTCCGGCGGTGTGGCTGGCGAGCGGCGACAAGGGCGATGCGGTCGTCACGGGCGAACTGCCCAAGGTGCGCGCGGTGGTGGCGCTCGATGGCCCGCTGGCGCTGGGGCCCTTCGTGGGGCCCGACCAGATGATTTGCGGCGAGCCGGTGATCGCTCCGCTCGTGGGCGGCAGCCCGGCCGAGGTGCCGGGGCGCTATGCCATGCTCGACCCGGTCACCAATCCTCCGCTGGCGCGGCGCCTGCTGGTGGTTGACGGCGCGCTGCCCGATCCCGATCCGGCAATGCTCGCGGCGCTGCGCGCGCAAGGCATCGCAGTGGAGGTCATCGCCATCGACCAGCAGCAGCATTTCAACCTGCTGGTCCCCGGCACGAAGGATTTTGCCGCGATCGCCCCGGCGCTGCTGGACATTGCGAAGGCGCGGTGAAAAAGCGGCGGCCATGATCGAGCGACGCGAATTCATTGGTACGGCCGCGCTGGCCTTGCTGGCCGGGGCAGCGCCCGGGCTTGCCGCGGGAGGGGACATGGAAGAACTCTACGGCCTCATCGGCCAGCTCAAGGCGGTGCCCGGCAAGCGGGCCGAGCTTGTTGCGATCCTGCTCGAGGCCTCGGCGGCGATGGAGGGCAACCTCCTCTACCTCGTCGCCGAGGATCTGGCCGATCCCGATGCGATCTGGATCACCGAGGTGTGGCGCACGCGAACCGATCACCTCAGCAGCCTGAAGCCCGCAGCGGTGCAGGCTGCCATCGCCCGCGCCCGGCCGCTGATCGCAGGCTTCGGGATGCGCGCAGAGACCCGTCCGGTGAACCATGCCGGCTGAGCTGTCCGAAGCCGAGGCCGCCAATGAACTGATGCGGTTGGCCCGCCAGATCGCGCATCACGACCGGCTCTATCACGCCGAAGATTCTCCCGAGATCACCGACGCCGAATATGACGCGCTGGTGCGGCGCAATGCCGCGCTGGAAGCCGCCTTCCCGCATCTGGTCCGCGCAGACTCGCCGAGCCGCAAGGTGGGCCACGCCGTCGCCGCCTCGCCGCTCGGCAAGGTGACGCATGAAGTGCGGATGATGAGCCTCGACAATGCTTTTTCCGACGAGGAACTGCGCGAATTTGTCGACCGGGTGCGGCGGTTCCTCAACCTCGCGCCCGGCGCGCCTGTCGAACTCACCGCCGAGGACAAGATCGACGGGCTGTCCTGCTCGCTGCGCTACGAGAACGGGCGGCTGGTGCGCGCGGCGACGCGCGGCGACGGGCAGGTGGGCGAGGATGTCACCGCCAATGTCGCGCTTATTCCGGATATCCCGCAACAGCTCCCCCCGGGCGTGCCCGAGGTGTTCGAGGTGCGCGGCGAGGTATATATGGAAAAACAGGCGTTTACCGCACTCAATGCTGCGCAGCATGAAGCGGGCGGCAAGCTCTTCGCCAACCCCCGCAATGCGGCTGCCGGGAGCCTCAGGCAGAAGGATGCGAGCGTCACCGCAAGGCGCCCTCTGCGGTTCTGGGCGCACGGCTGGGGGGCGGCGTCGGACGTTCCTGCCGAAACCCAGGTCGCAATGATGCGGCTGATCGAAAGCTGGGGCTTTCCGGTCTCGCCCTACTTCGCCTGCTTCGACGGCGGGTTCGATCACGTGCTGCATTATCGCCGGATCGAGGCGGCGCGTCCCGATCTGCCCTACGAGATCGACGGGGTGGTCTACAAGGTGAACCGGCTCGACCTTCAGAGCCGCATGGGCTTCGTCGCCAAGGCCCCGCGCTGGGCAATCGCGCGCAAATTCCCTGCCGAGCGCGCCGAGACCACCGTGCAGGGCATCGACATCCAGGTCGGACGCACCGGCAAGCTTACGCCCGTCGGGCGCTTGGCGCCGGTGCTGGTCGGCGGGGTGACCGTCACCAACGTCACGCTCCACAACCGCGACGAGATCGCGCGCCTCGCCTTGCGCATCGGCGACCGGGTGGTGATCCAGCGCGCGGGCGACGTGATCCCGCAGGTGGTCGAGAACCTCACCCAAGGCGAGCCGCGTGAGGCGTTCCTATTCCCCGATCACTGTCCCGATTGCGGCAGCGAAGCCGTCGCCGAGGAAGGCGAGGTCGATGTGCGCTGCACCGGCGGGCTGATCTGCCCGGCGCAGCGCACCCAGCGATTGGAACACTTCGTCAGCCGCAAGGCCCTCGACATCGAGGGGCTGGGCGAGAAGACCATCGCGCAGTTCTTCGCATTGGGCTGGCTCGAAAGCCCCGCCGACATCTACCGCCTGCGCCGCCGCCGCAGCGAGATCCTCGCCCTCGAAGGCTGGCAGGACAAGTCTGTGGACAACCTGTTGGTCGCGATCGAGGCCAAGCGCGCGCCCGACGCTGCGCGGCTGCTGTTCGGCCTCGGCATCCGCCATGTCGGCGAGGTCACCGCGCGCGATCTGATGAAGGCGCTGGGCGATCTGTCCGCGCTGCGTGGCGCGGCCGAGGCGTTCCACGCCTATCGCACCCACAACCCGCCCGGAGCGGACGAAAGGGCCTCTCCGTTCAAGGCGCGGATGGATCAGGCGGCCAAGGACATGTTCGGGGTGTCCGATCAGTTCGGAGCGACAGTCGCTCACGCTCTCGCCGATTTCTTCCATGAGCCGCACAATGTCGCGGTCTGGGAAGACCTGCTGGGTGAAGTCACCCCGCCGCGCTACGAGGTCGTCACCCTTGCCAGCCGCGTCGCGGGCAAGACCGTGGTGTTCACCGGCAAGCTCGAGACGATGAGCCGCGACGAGGCCAAGGCTCAGGCCGAGCGGCTGGGGGCCAAGGCGGCGGGCTCGGTCAGCGCCAAGACCGACCTGCTCGTCGCAGGGCCCGGCGCGGGCTCCAAGCTCAAGAAGGCGGCCGAACTCGGGATAGAGGTAGTAGACGAGGCCGGATGGGCGGCTATCGTCGCCGAGGCGCTGGGTTAGCCGGCCGGCCACAATCCGGCTGACTTGCCCCGACGCCTGTGCCATCACCACCGCTCTTGGCAGGGAGGGGGGGCCGGGAATGACCAGACGCATCGCCATTGTCACGCCCTACTGGCAGGAGCCGCACGCCGTGCTCGAGCGCTGCATCGCCAGCGTCGCGGCCCAGAGCGTGGCCTGCGATCACCTGCTCGTCGCCGATGGCGCAGCCCAGGAGTGGCTCGATGCCGCAAGCGTGCGGCATCTGCGCCTCGATCGCAATCACGCCGATTACGGCAATGCCGCGCGCGGGATCGGGGCGCTGCTGGCGGCGGGCGAGGGCTATGACGCGATCGGATTTCTCGACGCCGACAACCGGATCGATCCCGATCATGTCGCGCTGTGCCTTGCCGCGGCGCAGGCGCAGGGGAATGACGGCATGGGGGGCCTTGCACCCCCCGATGTCGTCATCGCCCGCCGCCGCTTCGAACTGCCCTGCGGCACGCCGGTCGCGCTGTCCGACGAACCCGGGCTGATCGACACCAACTGCCTGTTCCTGCTGCCCGGCGCTTTTCCGGTGATCGCGCGCTGGGCGCTGATCCCCGGGCCGCTTGCCGCGATCGGCGACCGGGTGTTCCACGCCGCGCTGGTCGCAGCCGGCTGCCACATGGCGCAGACCGCGCGTGCGAGCGTCACCTATGCGAGCCAGTGGGTGGTCCATAACGCGGCCAGCGGCGGCGCTGTGCCAGCCGACGCGCGGGCGCTCGATGTCGATGGAATCGCGCGCTGGGTCGCCGGCCTCTCGCCCGAAGAGCGCCGCGCGCTCGACCGCCGTGTCGGCGCGCATATCGCGGTGGCATGAGGCGGGCGGGGTTCGGAATGGCTGCCGGACACGGGGCCGGTGTGCTATGCGGCGCAGGACGAAGTGCCTGCGTGAGGACCACCGGATGACCCTGTTCAAACTGGCCCCCGCGCTGCTGCTCGCGCTGCTTGTGGGACTAGCTGGCTGTTCCCAGCCTTCGGACACGCCCGCCGCCGCCCCCGGCCCCTTGCGCTTCGAACGCGCCTCTGCCGATCCGGTCAAGCACGGCGAGCGCCTGTCGCAGGTGCTCGGCTGCTCGGGTTGCCACGGCGACGATCTGACCGGGCAGGACTGGAGCGATGCCATGGGCACGCTGTGGACGGCCAACCTCACGCAGAGCGCGGCGAAGTTCTCGCATGACGACCTCGCCGCGATGATCACCACCGGCAAGTGGCCGGGCCGCGCGCTGATGGACATGCCGTCTTTTCTCTACACCGGTCCTGCCCCTGCCGATGTCGACGCGCTGGTCGCCTATCTCAAGAGCCTGCCGCCCAGTGGTGCAGTCCATCCCGAGCCGTCGATGAGCGAGGAATTCAGGGCCATGCAGGCGCGCGGCGAGTGGATGGATTCGCCCACGCGGGTCGCTGCGATGAGCGACAAGGGGCCCCCTGATCTGGGCGAGGCTCATGCTTTTGGCCACTTCATCATCCGCGCGACCTGTGTGGAGTGCCACGGGATGGATCTTGCGGGCGGCAAGGAAGCGATGGAGGACGAGGGCAATCCGCCGCCCGATCTGCGCATCGTCGGCTCCTACTCGGCCGAGGGTTTCGCCGCGCTGATGCGCACCGGCACGGCGGCGGGCGGCCGCGAGGTCGGGCTGATGAGCAAGGTCGCGCGGCGGCGCTATGCCAATTTCACCGATGCCGAGGTGGCTGCGGTGCGCGCCTATCTGGTGGAGCTTGCCAATCGTGATCTCTGAAGAATCGAAACCCCGTATGAGGACATCAAGATGACCCCGTTCAAGCGGGCCGCAGCGCTGTTCGCTGGGCTGTCCTCCGCGCTGGCTCTCGGTCTGGTGGTTCCGGTAGCGGCGCAGGAGCCCATTGCGGTCGCGCCGACCGAGACCGCTTCCGAGACGGTCACCATCCCCTTCGATCCGCCCATCGGCACGCCGCTCACCTATGGGCTGCGTTTCGAGCGCAAGCGTCATGGCGGTGACAGTGTGTTTGATTACGAGCAGCGGCTCACCTTCGAACGGATCGCGGAGGGCTTTCTTCTGCGACTGGAAACGCTGGCCTTCACGGTTGGCGGCCAGCGCCTCGATCTCGCCGACAGCCGCGTGATGGGGGCCATCCCGGCGGCGCTTCAGCCCTATTTCCTGCCGATGACGGTCGAGCTCGATGCGGCGGGTGAAATGGTGCGGATGCGCGATTGGGAGGCGATGCGGGGGAGCTTGCGCGGGTTGCGCGAGGCCGCTGCCGAAATGTCCGGCGTGCAGCTCAATGCAGCCGGGCGCGCGGCCATTGCGCAGTTTATCTTCCCGATCCTCAACGCCTCGGCCGAGGATGCGCCGGCGCTGATGATCCGCGGGTGGCCCTCGGTGCTCGGCTATGGCGGGGTCGAACTCGATCTCGGTGAGACCTATGAGGCCGAAGACGGGATTGACAGCGGCCTCCTCCCCGCATCGATCCCGGCGGTGGCGCAGTTCACGCTGACCCGCACGCCCGAGGGCAACCTGCGCCTGTTCCAGTCCACAATTTATGATCCCGAAGCGATCCGCGGGGCGACCAATGCGGTGATCGACGCGGCGCGCGCGCAGGTGGGCGGCGCCGGCAAGTCCCCTGCCGGGGAGACTCTGGACGGGATGCAGCTCACCGACAATGCCGATATCGTCTTCGATCCCACGACCGGCATGCCGATCACCGCCGAAGTGCTGCGGATCGTCAGCGTGGACACCAACAAGGAGAGCGGGGCCGGGGGCGAGGTCATGACGATCCGGCGGATCGCGCCGTGAGCGATCTGCTCGCCGAACTCCACCCGCAGGGCTTGCGCATCGCCGCCCTGCTGCGCGCGCGGGGGCAGAAGGTCGCGGTCGCCGACGGCGCGACAGGCGGGCTGATTGCCGCGACGCTGTTGACCGTGCCCGGCGCCCTCGATTTCTTCGTGGGCGGCGGGGTGGTCTATTCCTTCCGGGCGCGTGACGTTCTGTTCGCGCTACCGCGCGAGGCCTACAAGGGGATGCGCGGGGCCACCGAGGAATATGCGCTGCTGCAAGCGCGCGCGATCAGGGACAATTTCGGCGCCGAGTGGGGGCTGGCAGAGAGCGGATCGGTCGGCGGTTCCTCGCATCCGAGCGGCGCGCCGGCAGGGCGCTCGGTGGCGGCGCTGGCGGGGCCGGGCGGGGAGCACACGCGCCTGCTCGAAACCGCCAGCGACGACCGCATCGCCAACATGGCCGCCTTCACTCGCAATGCGCTTGCGCTGCTCGAAGAGGTGGTTTCAGGTTGACGCGCGGCAGGTAGCTGTCTGGCAAGTATTTTCATGGTAAACCCGCATAAAGACTACGGGGGCACTCAGAAATCATGGCGGGCTATTTCACGAAACTGATGCGCGATCTTGAATCGCCGGTCGAAGTCCGGCGCTTCGGATCGGGGTGGTTCGCGGGCTTCTTCGCGCTGCTCTTCGCGATCAGCGGATTCGTGATGGTGGTTGCGCTCAAATTCCCGGCGGTGTTCACCACGCCCGAATTGCAGATCGTGCGCGACTGGGCGGGCTTCCGCACGGCGATCCACGTGATGCTGCTGGCGAGCTATGCGCTGGCGCTGCTCAGCCTGTTGCTGCGCCCGCGCAAGGTGCTGGGCCTCACTGCGCTGATGATCGGGATGGGCGCGGCATTGCTCGGCGGGGCTTCGGTCGAGGCGGACAATGCCCGCGGCTGGGGCATGTTCTTCGGGATCGACTTCTTCGTGGTGAACCTGCTCGCGACCGGCTTCATGTACGCCCCGCTCGAGCGCTTTGTGCCCCACCGCCGCGAGCAACGCCTGTTCCGTCACGAATGGCGCGAAGACCTGTTCTATTTCCTCGTCAGCTCGATGTTCGTGCAGATCCTCGCCTTCCTCAGCCTCGCGCCCTCGCAGATCATCAATGCCAATACGAACAGCTGGGACGCCTTCCGCGCCGGGGTGGCAAGCCTGCCGTGGGCGGTGCAGTTCATCACCGTCCTCGTCGTCTCGGACGTGCTGCAATACTGGTATCACCGCCTGTTCCATCAGGTGCCCTTCCTGTGGGGCTTCCACGCGGTGCACCACAGCGCCAAGAGCATGGACTGGCTGGCGGGATCGCGCATGCACATTGTCGAGATCGTGCTCCTGCGCGCGGTGACCTCGCTGCCGCTGTTCACGCTCGGGTTCGATGCGGCGGTCATGCAGGCCTATCTCGGCTTCATCTATGTCTGGTCCTCGCTGCTTCACGCCAATGTGGGCGGCAATTTCAACCGCCTCGGCCACTGGATCGCGACGCCGCGCTTCCACCACTGGCACCACGGGCTCGAGCGCGAGGCGTTCGATGTGAATTTTGCGATCCACTTCCCGTGGATCGACAAGCTGTTCGGCACTTTCCACCTGCCCGAGGATCGCTGGCCCAAGGACTACGGCATCCCCGAGGATGTGCCGACCGGCTATGGCGGGCAGTTCCTCTACCCCTGGACGCGCACCGGCAAGAAGCTGGATGAAGGCAGCGGGGCGGAGCCTGCCGAATAAATTTTCGGCCAGAAAATTTGGGGCCTCTGTCGAATCCGGCTTGGCATCCGCGTCTCCCTGTCAGAGCCTCGCCATTCCGGCAGGCCGAGGACGGAGATGTGACATGCAATTCATGCTGATGATCAACGAAGACGAGAGCCCCTATGCCGGCGAGGGCGGCGCGGCGCTGATGGAGCAGGTGCTCGCCGGGCACATGAAGCTCGCCGAGGATCTGGTGGCGGCGGGCATCCCCTTCTCGGGCGAGCGACTGAAGCCCGCTTCGACCGCCACCACCGTCCGCTCCGACAACGGTGTGGTCACCTTGCATGACGGCCCCTTTGCCGAGACCCATGAAGAACTCGGCGGGTTCTACATCATCGACGTGCCCGGCCTCGACGAGGCGCTCGAATGGGCGAAGCGCATCCCGGTTCCCAAGGGCGGGATCGAGGTGCGCCCGGTGTGGCAAATGGGGCCTGAGGGCTGAGCGGCCTTCCGAGCTCTGGGCGCGATCTCGCGCTGGCGATCATGGCGGCGCGGCCCCGGGTGGTGGCCGCGCTTGCCGCGCAACTCCGCGATCTCGACGGCGCGGAGGAGGCCTTTGCGGAAGGCGCCGAAGCCTGCCTCGCGCTGGCCGATCCGCCGCGCGATGTCGCCGCATGGCTGTTCGTTGCAGGCAAGCGCCGCGCGCTCGACGCGATCCGCAAGGCGAGGTCCGCAGGCCGCACGGCAGACGCGCTGGCGGAGATTTCCGACATGGCCGACATCATCACGCTCCCCGATCCCATCCCGGATGAGCGCCTGCGCCTGCTGTTCATCTGCTGCCACCCGGCACTCGGCACCGAAGTGCGCGCCGGGCTGGCGCTCAAGGTGATCTGCGGGCTGCCGGTAAGCGCCATCGCGCGGCTGTTCGTGGTGAGCGAGCCGGCCATGTTCCAGCGCATCACCCGCGCCAAGGCCAAGGTGCGCGAGGCGGGGATCGCCTTCGAACTCCCGCCGCGCAAGGTCTGGCCCGAGCGGCTGGGGGCGGTGCTGCTGGCCCTCGAACTCGCCTTTACCGCCGCCTATGCCGATGCGGGCGGCGAGCTTTCGGCGGACCTCGGCGAAGACCTCGGCGCCGAGGTCGAACGCCTCGCGCTGCTGGTCGCCGAGCTTCTGCCGCAGGAACCCGAGGCGCTGGGTCTTGCCGCGCTGGTGCTGCTGGCGCGCTCGCGCAAGGGGGCGCGGCTCGATCCGCGAGGCGCGATGGTGCCGCTCTCGCAGCAGGACGTCAAACGCTGGAGCTATTCGCGGATCGAATATGCGCAAGGCTTGATGGAGCGGGCGCAGCGGATCGGGCGCTCCGGCCCCTATCAGGTCATGGCCGCGATCCAGCTCACGCACACGCGCCGCGCTTTCGATGGCGTGGTCGACTGGAACGCGGTGCTGCGCCTTTATGACGTGCTGCTCCGCTTGCGGCCCTCGCCGATGGTCGCAATCAGCCGGGCGCTGGCGCTGGCGCAGGTGGAGGGCGCTGAGGCGGGGTTGGCGGCGCTCGGCGCGCTGCCTGCCGAGCGGCTTGCGCTCGCCCGCCCGTGGCACGTTGCGCGCGCCGATCTGCTCGCGAAGGCCGGGCAGTCCGATGCCGCGCAGGGCGCGCTGGACAAGGCGCTCGCGCTAGATCCGCCGCGTGCCGAGCGGCTGTGGCTGGAGGCCAGCCGCGCCGCGCTGTGACCGGCCAGCCGAGCCTGTGACCGGGTGGATGCCCCCGCTTGTCCAGCCCGTCGCCGCTGTGTGCCCATGCAGGTTAGGGACGCAAGTTGCCTCCACGCGTAAGGCGGCGACGCCATGCACACCAGCGACACCACCACCCGCCCCAGCCCCCACGCCCACGCCTGCGCCACGCGCGGTTGCAGCGAGGCGCACCTGCCCGAAGAGCTCGAGGAGAGCCTGCGCGCCCTCATCGCCCGTACCGATTTTCCCTGCGTCGGCGCCAAGGCCGCGCTTGCGCAGAGCGGCCTCAGGATCGAGACCGCGGGCGACATCACCAGCCCCGCAGACGACCGCCGCATCCAGCGCGCACTTGCCCGCTGGAGCCGGGTGCCCGCCACCGACGAGGCCGATTTCCGCAGCCTCACCGTGATCTTCCACGGCCCGCGCGACCTCGATGAGAAGGGCTTCGAGAGGGCGCTGTGGGATCGTCTCTCCGGCATCAGCGAAGCAGACGCCGAACGCGGCTTCGCCACCGATCCGGGCTTCAGCAGCAATCCGGGCGACCCGGATTTCGCCTTGAGCTTCGGCGGGCGCGCCTATTTCGCGGTCGGCCTGCACCCCAAGGCCTCGCGCCGCGCGCGGCGGCTGCCGTTCCCGGCCATCGTCTTCAACCTCCACAACCAGTTCGCAAAGCTGCGCGCCGAGGACCGTTACGAGCGGATGCGCGAGGTCATCCTCGCCCGCGACGAAGCCTTCGATGGCGAACCCAACCCCATGCTTGCGCGCCACGGCGAGGTGAGCGAGGCGCGGCAATATAGCGGGCGTGAGGTTGAGGAGGATTGGTCCTGCCCGTTCTTCCGTCCGGGAAAGAGCGCGTGACCCAGCGCATCGCACCGCGTACCGGCACCTCGTTGCGCCTTGCGCAGGGCGAGGTTCTGACCGTGATCGACCCCGAGGGCGGGCAGGTCGGCGATCTCATCGCCGTGGCCGACGGCGATCCGGGCGAGATCATCTCCAACGGCCGAACCTTCGATTACGAGGAGACGCTGCGCCTCACCACGGGGTCGCGGCTGTGGTCGAACCGCTCGCGGGTGATGCTGACGATCCTCGAGGATACCGCGCCCGCGCATGATTTCCTGCTGACGCCGTGTTCGGAGGCGACCTTCCGCCATTTCTATCCCGACAAGCCCGTCCATCGCGGCTGCTTCGGCAACCTTGCCGAGGCGCTTGGCCCCCACGGGGTCACCCCCGACATGATCCCTTGCGCCTTCAACGTCTTCATGAACGTGGCAGTCGGCGCGGACGGGCGGCTGGCGGTGCTCCCCCCGCAGACCCGCGCGGGCGATCTGGTGCGCTTCCGGGCGGAGATGGATCTGCTGATCGGCCTCACCGCGTGTTCGGCCTATGCCTCGAACGGGGGGAGCTTCAAGCCGATCGATTTCGTGATCGAGGCGGCGGGCTGAGGTTCATTCCGCAGGCTCGGCGAGCGCCTCCGCTTGGCCCACGCGCCCCCGCGCCGTCACTTCGCGGAACGCCTCGCGGTAGCGCGGGTGCTCGGTGCCCATCCAGCGGTCCCACCAGGTGAAGTAGAAGCCGAAATTGTGGCCCGAGGAATGGTGCAGGTCGTGGTGCGTGGTGGTCGCGATCCAGTCGGTCCACGGATTGTCCACCCAGCCTGCCGGAAATAGTTCGCTGCCCGCATGCGCCATCACGTTGCGGATCATCTGGTGCCAGATGAAGAACAGGATCGCGAAGGCCGCATAGGCAATGCCGAGCTGGCTGGTGATGAGCAGGAAGATCGGCACGAAAGCGACCTCGATCACCGCCTCGGTCATGGTGAAGCTGTAGGCGGTCCACGGCGTCGGCGTGCGCGACTTGTGATGGTGGAGGTGGGTGGCGCGGAACAGTCGCTTGGAGTGCATCGCCCGGTGTGCCCAGTAAAACCAGGCGTCATGCGCAAGCACGATCAGCACGACCTGCCAGATGATCGTCCACAGGGCGGCGTCCTTGATCGACAGCAGGATCACCCCGGTCTCGCGCCCGACCAGGATCGCAAGAGTGACGACGGCATAAACCACCACGGTCCGCATCGAGGACAGGAGCTCGCGGGTGTAATCGGCGCGCGAGGCGCGGCGGCCGCGCTGGATGCGCCGGGTTTCGGCAAAGCCCCGGAAGATCAGCAGCAACGCTGTCAGCGCGCCCGCCGCGATCAGGTAGCGGCTGAGATCGAAATAGATCCCGAACATGAAATGGTCTGCCACGCGGGTCATGGCGTAGTCGAGCGTGGATGGGTTGGCGGGGGTCATCATGTGCGGCAAGCCTCTGTCAGTGATGGCTTATGACATGTCATCATCGCCCGGCATAGGCTCATCGATTGCGGAAAAAGCCGAAGGATTCCGAAAATGTGCGCGCTTTTTCAGTTCTGACCAATCGCCGCGCGGCGGTAATCGGTGGGGGTCTGGCCGGTCTGACTGCGAAACGCGCGGTTGAAGGGCGGCAGCGAATTGTAGCCGAGGTCCATCGCGATTGTGAGGACGGGCAGATCGACCCGAGCGCGGTCGGCGAGCACGGCCTTGGCCTCGGTGATGCGGTAGCGGTTGAGGAAGGCCGAGAAGTTGCGGTAGCCGAGCCGCTGGTTGATCAGCGCGCGCAGCCGGTGCTCGGGCGTGCCGAGGTGCTCGGCGAGCCCGGCGATGGACAGGCCGGGCGTGCGGTACATGCCCTCGGCCATCGCTGCCTCGAGCTTTTCCTTGAGCACCATTTCGCTGGGCGAGAGGGGGGAGGCCGGGGGCGCCCCGAATTCGGATCGGCCTTGGGCTTCGGCGGCAGGGGCTTCGCTGCGCACAAGCAGCTCGGGCTCGGTACGCAGCAAGGTCAGCCCCGCGAACAGCACCACTGCGAGGATAAGCACCGCGCCCGCGAGCGAAACTGGCGGATTGTCCACCATCGCGCTGCCCCGCCCGGTGACGAGCTCGTAAGCGAGAATGCCGCCGGTCTGCCCCGCGACCAGCAGCGGCAGCCACAATCGGAAGGTGCGGCGCTGTTCGACAAGGTCGTCGCCGCGCTCGAGCAGCGCGATCCGGAACAGGTCGGCGACCAGCAGCAAGCCGACGACGTGGATGATGTAGAAGCCGAGATGGAGGTGCGGCAGCACGAAGGCCGCGACCAGCCACGCGGCCGCCAGCAGCACCGGCGTGCCGCGCAGCGCGATTCGGCGCGGCTCGTGTTCGAACACGCGCAGCGCGAAGAGCCAGGTGAAATAGGGCGTGAAGATCGACACGAAGTCGCTCAGCGGAAACGGGCCCGGCAGGCCGAGGATGCCCCCGGTGGTATTGAGCAGGTAGCCGATCGCACCGACCAGCAACCCGGCCAGCGGCAGCTTGAGCCCGGGGCGCATCTCGCCCGCCAGCAGCAGCACGAGTAGCAGCAGATTCGCCCCGCAGGCGATGAGGCGCAGCGCTATGTCGAGCCGCTCGATCATGGTGCTATCGCACTCGCCGCCGCCGCAGCCACAGGATCGCCCAGTCGCCGCGTTGGAGGCGGGCGGCGATGCGGAAGCCGGCGCGATGCATGGCGCGCTTGACCGCGGCTTCCTGTTCGCCTGCCAGCAATCCGGCAAGCAGCAGGCTCCCGCCCGGCGGCACGGCCTTGGCGAAGCCGGGGGCAAGGCTGACCAGCGGCCCCGCCAGAATGTTGGCGATCAGCAGATCATAGGGACCGCGTAGCTGCAGCAGCGGATCGTCCATCCCGTCCGCGACGATCATTACCGCCTCGCCCGCACTCGCGCCCATCGGGACGGCGTTCAATCGCGCGTTCTCCTCGACCACGCCGGTACAGACCGGGTCGATATCGGTGAGGGTGACGAGGGCGCGCGGCCACAGGGCCAGCGCCGCAAAGCCGAGCAGCCCTGTGCCCGTGCCGATATCGGCGACATTGCGTGCGACCACGCCGCTCGCCCTCATGTGGCCGAGCATCTCGAGGCACCCGGCGGTGGTCTTGTGCTGACCGGTGCCGAAGGCTTGGGATGCGGGGATCACGAAGTCGATGGCCTGCGGGTCGGCCGGGTAGTCAGGGGTGTGGACATGGAAGCGCCCCGCGCGGATCGGGGGGGCGTTGTGCTGGCTGAGGGTCACCCAGTCCTCGGGCGGAAGTTCCTCGATGGTGATCTTGGGCGCGCCGCCTTCGAACAGCCCGGCGAGCGCCTGTTTCTCCGCCATGCCGGGCTTCCTCGGATACCAGCCTTCCAGCACCCAGTCGTCGGGACGATCCTCGGCCACCTCGCGCCCGGCGATGACGAGTTCGTGGTCCCAGTCGTCGATAAGGTCATGCGCCAACAGCGCCGCCTGCACGACCGGCTTGGGGGCGAAGAGGGAGAGTTTCCAGGTGGTGCTCATTTGGCTGCCGCTTCCTTGGCGAGCCGCTCGTCCA
>NZ_JAMNXL010000080.1 GCF_023653175.1 Erythrobacter sp.
AGAGCGGCCGCAGCCACCATCCTAGAAACAGATTTCATCGCATCCCCCCAACAATCCCCACGAAGCGTCTAGAGGAATATGCAGGCCGACACAAATTGAGGCGCGGCAAGGAGGGTAGCGGAGGAGTGACTCGAACCCCCGACACGCGGGTGATGCTTCCGGAGGGAGCGTCCGAAGGCGTCTACATAGCGCGGCTATTTTTTCTGACGTCCGCTTTGGTCGGTGCACCTCCTTCCCGCTGATGTCCGCAACTGGGCGGATTTCGGACGGGCGGGAGGATGAACGGCCTGTCAGATGCTACTCACGCTCCGACCAAGCTTCATATCTGCAATTGGCTCCCCAGTTCGACCACCCTGTTGGTGGGCAGCTTGAAGCTCTCCATCGCGCTTTCCGAACTTTTGGACATCCATGCGAACAGCGCCTCGCGCCAGCGCGTCATGCCGGGGTGATCGGCGGAGGGGATGAGTTTCTGGCGGCCAAGGAAATAGCTCGTAGTCATCGGATCAAAGCTGCCATCAAGACACCCCAGTGCGGCGAGCTCGCGCGGGATATCGACCTCTTCCATAAAGCCATAGCGGATGATCACGCGGTAGAAGCCGTCGCCCGCATCGTGAACCTCGGTGCGGTGTTCCGGAACGACCTGCGGCACCTCTTCCACCTTCACAGTCACGATCAGCACCCGCTCGTGCAGGACCTGATTATGCTTGAGGTTGTGGAGCAAGGCCGAAGGTACGCCGATGTCGGCGGCCGACAGATACACGGCTGTGTTGCGCACCCGGTGCACAGACTTCGAAGTGGAGGCGATGAACAACTCGAGGGAAAGGCCGCCCTCACCCTCAGCCATGCGTTCACGCATGATCCTGCGGCCGGTGGCCCAGGTGGTGAGCAGCGTGAACAGCACCGCGGCCACGGCCAAGGGGAACCAGCCACCATCGGGGATCTTGGCGATGTTCGAGGCAAAATAAATGCCATCAACCAGCGCGAACATGGCAATCGTGCCGGCGGCCAGCAGCTTGTTCCAGCGCCACACGTGGAACACCAGAAAGGCCAGCATCATCGTAGTGATGATCATCGTCCCGATCACCGATATGCCATAGGCCGATGCGAGCCGCGTCGATTCCTCGAAGCCCAGCACCAGCACGATCACCATGACAAGCAGGCCCCAGTTGATCGCCGGGATGTAGATTTGCCCCGCTGCCTTGGCGCTCGTCTGGAGCGTCTTGAGCCGCGGCAGGAAGCCCAGTTGCACCGCCTGAGCCCCGGCAGATCATGGCTTCGCGGATCGGCGCGGGCCTCGCCCAGCACGAACACCCCGCAAGAGGCATTGTCGGCGACGGTATCGACGATGCCGATTTTCCAGTCGGTGATGCGGCTGTCGACGATCTCGAAGCAGGGCGCGATGGCGGCGGTGGCGGCGATCACCTGTTCAGGGGTCACGCCCGGCCCCCGCAGCGGCTCGGCCAGAATGAAGGCGATCTCTGCCTCGGCGCGCGGCTGGATCAGGCGATGCGCGGCAATGTCGATATCGCCCTCCACCAGCATGGCATCTGTCAGGAAACCGAAATCGGGCTGATGCACCCCCAGCATATCCTGAACGGCCTTGCTGGTGACCCCGATCTTCTTGCCGATCACCCGCTCGCCATCGGCCATTCGGCGGGCGAGAAAATCGAGGCTGATGTCATAGGCATCGTCGATAGTGAGCGCCGGATCGCGCGTGATCAGCGGCGACAGCGTCCGTCCGCTGCGCAGCGCCTGATAGAGCTGGCTTCCGTGCAACACGGCAGTGGTTTCGCGGGTCAAAGGTATCTCCCATCCTGGTAGATCAGCGGGGCGACCGTGTCGCTTACCCGCGCACGGATCACCCGGGCGATGACGATGGAGTGGGTGCCGTAGGCCAGCATCGCGTCAATCACGCATTCGAGATTGGCCTGCGCATCGGCCAGCATCGGCAGGCCGCCCGCCCCTTCCTGCCAGTCGCCGACCTTGAAGCGTTCATCGCGCGGAACCCCTCCGCCAAACGCCATCGACACCGCGCGGTGATGGCGCGCCAGCAGATTGACCGAAAGCGGGGCGGTGGGAACCAGCAGAGCGTGCAGACTGGTCATGCGGTTGGCCGATGCGCAGAAGGCCGAGGCAGCGGAATGAGCACGCTCGACAAGCGCATGACCGCTGGCGACATCGTCCGCCAATTGTCGAGCGGCATGACGCTCGGCATTGGCGGCTGGGGCCCTCGCCGCAAGCCGATGGCGCTGGTGCGCGAGATCCTGCGCTCCGACCTCAAGGACCTCACCATCGTCTCCTATGGCGGCCCGGATGTCGGGATGCTGTGCGCGTCGGGCAAGGTGAAGAAGCTCGTCTTCGCCTTCGTCTCGCTCGATGCAATTCCTTTGGAACCGTGGTTCCGCAAGGCGCGCGAGGCCGGGACGATCGAGGTGCTCGAACTCGACGAGGGGATGTTCCAGTGGGGCCTCAAGGCTGCCGCGTTCCAGCTGCCGTTCCTGCCGACCCGTGTCGGGCTCGGCACGGATCTGGTTGAACTGGGCGGGCTGAAGACAGTGCAGTCGCCCTATGACGATGGCGAGGTGATGGTGGCGATGCCCGCGCTCAAGCTCGATGCCGCGCTGGTCCATGTCCAGCGCTGCGACCATCGCGGCAATGTGCAGGCGCTGGGGCCGGACACCTATTATGACGAATGGTTCGCCAAGGCGGCGGACCAATGCTTCGTGTCCTGCGAGGAACTCGTGCCCGCAATGGAAGACGCCTACCCCAAAGACGCCCGCGCCAACCTGTTCGAACGCTGCTTCGTTACCGGCGTGACCCAGGCGCAGGGCGGCGCGCATCCCACCTCGCTGCCGCCAGACTATGGCTGGGACATGGGGTGGTTCAAGCGTTACGCCGCTGCCGCGAAAGACCCGGGCGACTGGGCTGCGGTGGCTGGACAATTCGTGGGGCCAAGCGAGGCGGAATACCTCGCTTCGGTCGGCGGCATGGAGGCGGTCGGGGCGCTCCCCCTGCCGGTGTTCTGATGGCAAGCCTTGCAGAATTGTGCATCGTGGCGGTGGCGGAAGCCTTCCGCACGGATCTCGAGTTGATCGGCACCGGCAACCACATGGAGACGCTGGCGGGCAAGGAAGCCGGGATCGACGCGAGCTTCGGCTATCACCACTTCGCCCACGCCAACAACCAGCTCGTCTCGGGCGACTACATCGCGGGCTTCAGCAGCAAGTCGATGGCCGAGAAGAACAAGGAACGCGAGGCAGGCAAGGCCTGATCATGGCTGACCCGCGCCCCTTCCCTTTGGCCACGCCCCTGACTGCGCTTCTCGGCAGCCGCCTGCCGGTGATCCAGACCGCGATGGGCTGGATCGCGACGCCGCAGCTGGTGGCGGCGAGCAGCAATGCGGGGGCTTTCGGGTTTCTGGCGGGTGCGGTGATGCAGCCTAGCGAACTGGCGGCAGCGATTGGCGAGACAGCACGTCTCACCCCGCGCCGCTTCGGGGTCAATTTCCATTCCTTCCAGCCCGGCGCGCACGAGATCGTCGAGGTGATCATCGCCAATGCGGATCGGGTCCGCGCGGTCAGCTTCGGGCGCGGGCCAGATGCCTCGATGATCGCACGCTTCCGCGAGGCCGGAATCGTATGCATCCCCACCGTCGGTGCGCTCAAGCACGCGCAGAAGATGGTGAGCCTCGGGTGCGAGGCGATCACTGTGCAGGGCGGCGAAGGCGGGGGGCATACTGGCGCGGTCGCAACCACGGTTTTGCTGCCGCAGGTGCTTGACGCTGTCAGCGTGCCGGTCGCGGCCGCAGGCGGCTTCGCCGATGGTCGCGGGCTGGCCGCCGCGCTGGCTTACGGCGCGAGCGGGATCGCGATGGGCAGCCGCTTCATGATGACCAGCGACAGCCCGGTGCCCGATGCGGTCAAGGCAGCCTACGCCCGCGCAGGCACGCAGGACATTTTCGTCACCAGCAAGATCGACGGCATCCCGCAGCGCATGATCCGCAACCCGATGCTCGACAGGATCGAGGCAGGCGGCGCTATGGCCCGCTGGCGGCGCGGGCTGCTTGCCGCTTTTGCCATGAAGAAAGCCACGGGTGCCAGTTGGGGCGAACTCCTGACCGCCGCGCGCGGGATGACCAGCCACGGCGAGATGTCGCTGCCCGAAGCCATGCTCGCCGCCGCCGCCCCCACTTTGTTGCAGAAGGCGGTGGTGGAGGGCGACGCTATCGGCGGGTTGATGGCATCGGGGCAGGTCGCGGGCCGGCTCGACGATCTGCCGTCCTGCGCCGACCTCCTCGCCCGGATCGAAACCGAAGCGTGCGAACGGATCGCCGCGCTCGTCCCCCAGACACCTTCGCTCAAGGGAGCGGCCTGATGCCGATTACCACCACCATCAAAGAGCGCATCGCCGAGATCGTGTTCGACGTGCCGCCGGTCAACGCTTTCGATAGCGCCACCTGGCTTGCGATCCCCGACATGATCACCGCCGCAGCGCGCAATCCCGACGTCAACTGCGTCCTCATCCGCGCTGCGGCGGAATCGCGCGGCTTCTGCGGCGGGGTCGACATCAAGGAGATGCAGGCCCACCCGGAACGCATCACCCTGCTCAATCGCGGCAATTACCTCACCTTCAAGGCGATCCGCGAGGCCGAGGTGCCGGTGGTAAGCGCGGTGCACAAGTTCGTGATCGGCGGCGGGATCGGCATCTGCGGCGCATCGGACACGATCATCGCCGCTGACGATGCCCTCTTCAGCCTCCCCGAAGTGGACCGCGGCGCAATGGGCGGGGCGAGCCACCTTTCGCGGATGCTGCCTCTCCACAAGGTGCGGGCCGCCTTCTTCACCGGCGGCAATATCCCGGCGGAAGAGGCCTACCGCCTCGGCGCGGTCGAGAAGGTGGTGCCGCGCGCCGATCTCGAGGCCGAGGCCCGCGCCTTCTGCGCTGTGATCGCATCGAAGAGCCGCAAGGCGCTGGTGATCGCCAAGGAGGCGCTGAACGGCCTTGAACCGCGCGATGTCGACCGCGGCTATCGCTGGGAACAGGGCTTCACGCTCGAAATGTACATGCACGGAGACAGCCAGAAGGCCCGTGATGCCTTCGTCGAAACGGGCAAGGCGGCGGAATTCTGACCATGCGCCTGACCTATACAGATACCCAGCAGGCGTTCCGCGCCGAGGTGCGCGAATGGCTCGCCGCGAACGTGCCCCATGCCCCGCTGCTCACGCTCGAATGCGAGGAAGGCTACCACCAGCATGTCGGCTGGGAGCGCCAGCTCGCCAGCGGCAACTGGGGCATGGTCACCTGGCCAGAAAGCTATGGCGGGCGCGGGCTCGATCTGATCGAATGGCTGATCTTCGAGGAGGAATACTGGGGTGCAGGCGCGCCGCTCAGGGTCAACCAGAACGGCATCTTCCTGCTCGGCCCGACGATCATGGACTATGGCACGCCCGAACAGAAGGCCCGCTTCCTCACCCCGATGGCCGCAGGCGAGGTGATCTGGGCGCAGGCTTGGTCGGAACCTGGCGCGGGCAGCGACATGGCGGCGATCAAGACCACCGCTTTCCGTGACGGCGATCACTATGTCATCAACGGCCAGAAAACCTGGTCGAGCCGCGCCAGCTTTGCCGATTGGGGCTTCGGCCTGTTCCGCACCGAGGAAGGCAGCCAGCGCCACAAGGGCCTGTCCTTCATCCTGTTCGATCTCGACACGCCCGGCATCACCCGCCGTCCGATCCGCCAGCTGCACGGCCATCCCGGTTTTGCCGAACTGTTCTTCGACGATGTGCGCGTGCCGGTGGAAAACCGGCTGGCGGGCGAAGGTGAAGGCTGGACCGTCGCGATGGCCACCGCCGGGTTCGAACGCGGGTTGATGCTGCGCTCCCCGGGCCGCTTCCAAGCCGCCGCGCGCCGGCTGGTGGAACTGTTCCGCCAGCACGAGAGCGCCGCCGCACCCTCCGCACGCGAGGCCGTAACCCGCGCGTGGATGGACACGCAGGCCTATGCCTACAACACCTATGCCGTCGCCGCGAAGATCATGGCGGGCGGCAAGATCGGGGCCGAGGCGAGCCTCAACAAGATCTTCTGGTCCGAACTTGACCGCACCATGCACCGCACCGCGATGCAATTGCTGGGGGCTGCTGCCGAGCTGCGCCAGCTGGCGGACGGCGCGATCAATGAATGGCTGGAAGGCTACATGTTTTCGCTCTCGGGCCCGATTTACGCCGGGTCGAACGAAATCCAGCGCAACATCACTGCCGAGCGACTGCTCGGCCTTCCCCGGGTTGGAGCGGGCTGATGGATATGCTTATCGCTCCTGAACGGCTGGAACTGGCCGAAGCCGTGCGCGATTACCTCGCCGGAACCCACGGCCCGGATGTGCTGCGCCGGCTCGACGCCGGGCCGAACCGTGATCCCGCCATCTGGCAAGGCTTGGTGGAAATGGGCCTGCCCGGCTTGCTCGTGCCGGAAAGCCATGGCGGACTTGGCATGGGCCTGCTCGACGCGGCGCTGATCGCGCGGGAATGCGGGCGGGTGTGCCTGGCTGAACCGCTGGTGGAGAGCGCCTTTGTTGCCGTCCCCTGGCTGATTGCGCAGGGCCGCACAGCCGATCTTGCCGCTATCGTTGCGGGCGAGCATCGCCCCGTTGCGGCCCATGCGATCAACGGCTGGGTGGCGGACGGCACCGGCGAGCCCATGGCCAGCATCGATCCGCTGCGCCGCCTTACCGCGCCTTCGGGCGAGGTCAGCGATGTTCCGCTGCTGCTCGATCTCGGCGCGTTGATGAGCGCAGCGCAGCTGGTCGGGCTGGCCGAAGCCATGCTCGATCAGGCGGTGGATTATGCGATAATCCGCACCCAGTTCGGCCAGCCGGTCGGTGCGTTTCAGGCGATCAAGCACAAGCTGGCCGATGTCGCCGTCGCGCTCGAATTCGCCCGCCCCGTACTGTGGCGCGCGGCGCAGGCGCTCGACGATCGTGCCGCGAGCGCCGCGCTCCATGTCAGCCACGCCAAGCTGGTCGCGACCGATGCTGCCTACCTCGCCGCCGAAAGCGCGATCCAGGTTCATGGCGCGATGGGTTACACCTACGAGGTCGACCTGCATTTCTGGATGAAGCGCGCCTGGGCGCTGGGCGGCGCTTGGGGTGCCCGCGCTTTCCACCTCGCCCGCATCGATGCTGCCGTCATCGGCGGCACGCACCCCATCGGACCGGAGAACACCTTTGCCTGAAGCCTACATCATCGACGCCGTGCGCAGCCCGATGGGCCGCAAGAAGGGCAGCCTTGCCGCGCTCCACCCGGCCGATCTTGCCGCGCACCCCTTGCGCGCCCTTTTCGCGCGCAACAGCGTCGATCCGGGCGCGGTCGACGATTGCGTGTGGGGCTGCTGCGATACGATCGGGCCGCAGGCGGGCGACATCGGGCGCACCGCATGGCTGGTCGCAGGGCTGCCGCAGCACGTGCCCGGCACGACGGTCGACCGGCAGTGCGGGTCGAGCCAGCAGGCGATACACTTTGCAGCCCAGGGCGTGATGAGCGGGACGCAGGACCTTGTTGTGGCAGGCGGCAGTCAGGCGATGAACGCCATCCCCATTTCCGCTGCAATGTTTGCCGGGCAGCCCTATGGCTTCGACAATCCCTTCAACACCTCGCCCGGCTGGATCGCGCGTTATGGGGACGGGCTGCTTAACCAGATCGCGTCGGCCCAGATGATCGCCGACAAGTGGGGCATTTCCCGCGAGGACATGGAAGCCTTCGCGGTCGCCTCGCACGCCCGAGCCCATGCCGCAACCACCAGCGGCGCTTTTGCGCGCGAGATCGCCGCTCTCGAAGGGTTGGCCGAAGACGAAACGATCCGCCCGGGCACCACACCCGAAGCCCTCGCCGCGCTCAATCCGGTCGGCGGCGAAGGCACCATCACCGCCGGAGTTGCCAGCCAGAACTGCGACGGTTCCGCCGCGCTGCTTATCGCCAGCGAACAGGCGGTCAAGGATCACGGCCTAACCCCGCGCGCGCGCATCCATCATCTGTCCGTGCGCGCCGATGATCCGGTGTGGATGCTGACGGCGCCGATCCCGGCCACCCGCCATGCGCTAGCCAAAGCCGGGATGCGGATCGAGGATATCGACCTGTTCGAATGCAACGAGGCCTTCGCTTCCGTGCCGCTGGCGTGGATGAAGGAGCTTGGCATTCCGCACAGCAAGGTCAATGTTCGCGGCGGCGCGATCGCGCTCGGCCATCCGCTCGGCGGCACCGGCGCGCGGCTGATGACCACGCTGCTGCATACGCTGGAGGACACCGGCGGGCGCTATGGCCTCCAGACCATGTGCGAAGGCGGTGGGCAGGCCAACGTCACGATCATCGAGCGACTGTAACGGCCATGACCGCGTCCGCCGATCCGGCCATTGCCATCCCCAACCTGCTCTACTCCTACGCGATGCACTTCGACGATGGCGACTTCGGCTCGGCAGCAGCGCTGTTCGACAAGGGAACGGTGATCGTGGGCGACCATCATATCGCCGGGCGTACCGCGATCCTCGCGCTGTGGCAGCAATGGGTGAAGACCTATGACGGCAGGCCGCTCACCCGCCACCTTGTCACCAATCCGATCATCGATCTGCACGACACGGGCGATACAGCCACTTGCCGGTCGCAATGGACAGTGATGCAGGCAGCCCCCGGGTTCCCGCTCCAGGTTGTTGCTACCGGCCGATACCATGATCGCTTCGGCCGTGATGCCGAGGGCTGGCATTTCGTGACGCGTGAATATCTCCAAGTCGACCTTGTCGGTGACAGTTCTGCTCATCTTATCCAACCTATGACCCAGAGAGCTTAGACAACATGGGAATCTGCGAAAACCGCACGGTCATCATCACCGGCGCCGCTCGCGGGCTGGGGCGGGCCTATGCGCTCGCCTTTGCCGCCGAAGGGGCCAATGTCGTGGTCAATGATATCGGCACCTCGCTCGGAGGCGAGGGGCGCGACACCAGTGCGGCGGACGCAGTGGTGGCCGAGATCCTTGCCAGCGGCGGCAAGGCCATCGCCAACTACGAGGACGTAACCGACTGGGACGCGGCCGGGCGGATCGTCGCAGCTACCATCGAAGCCTTTGGTGACCTCCATGTCGTGGTCAACAATGCCGGGATCGTGCGCGATCGGATGTTTGTGTCGTCCACCCTCGAGGAATGGGACGCGACAATGCATGTCCACTTGCGCGGCCATTTCTGCGTCACGCGCCATGCGGTCAACTACTGGCGCGTCAAGCAGAAGGAGTTTCACGATCCCGACGCACGGATCATCAACACCACAAGCGGGGCTGGACTCCAGGGCTCGATCGCGCAGGCAGCCTATTCGACCGCCAAGGGCGGGATCGCCGCACTGACGCTGGTCCAGGCGGCCGAGCTGGGCCGTTATGGCATCACCGCCAATGCGCTCGCCCCCTCGGCCCGCACTCGCATGACCGAACAGGCCTTCGCCGAGAAGATGGCGACGCAGGGCGAGCAGTTCGATGTGATGGACCCGGACAATATAGCGCCCGCCGTTGTGTGGCTCGGCAGTGCGGAAAGCCGCGATGTCACAGGCTGCGTCTTTGAACTCGAAGGCGGGAAAATCATGATCGAGGATGGCTGGCGCGAAGGCCCGGCTATCGACAAGGGCGCGCGCTGGCAGCCGGTGGAAGTGGGGGCAGTGGTCGAACGGCTGCTCGCTCAGCGGACGGTGCCGCGCAAGGTTTGGGGAAGCTGAAATGGATTTCGTATTCACCGACGAACAGCGCATGATCGCCGAAACGGCGCAAGCGTTCTTCACCGAAAACGCCACGAGCGAACGCACGCGCGCGGCGATGGCGTCAGACGGGATCGACCACGCTCTATGGCAAGCATTCTGCCAGGAACTGGGTCTGTCCGGTATCGGTATTGCCGAGAATGCGGGCGGCGCCGGTCTGGGTCTGGTGGAGCTGGCCATCATCGCCGAGGCCGCAGGCGCGCAGGTTGCCCCACTGCCGCTGCTCGGCTCGCTGGCACTGGCGGCGCAGGGAATCGCGGCGGGCGCAAGCGATGTGCAGCGCGCCGCGTGGCTGCCTGCGCTCCTGTCGGGCGAGACCATCGCAGCCCATATGACGGCCGATGATCTGGTGGCCGATGGCGACCGGATTACCGCGTCGAGCGCCTTTGTCGCGCACGGCAGCGCCGCCGGGCTGCTGCTGGTGAGCGGCGCGGGTGGCAGCTGGCTGGTGCGCGCCGATGCGCCGGGTGTGACCGTCACCGCGCAGACCACAATGGACCAGACCCGACCCTTCGCCCGCATCGTTCTCGCTGGGGCTGAAAGCGAACCGCTGCCGATCCGCAGGCCGCCAGCAATGCGGCCACCCAGGCTGGCATGGTGGTGCTCGCCGCCGAGGGCCTTGGTCTTGCCCAGGCCGCGCTGGATCGCACAGTCGCCTATTCGCGCGACCGGGTGCAGTTCGGGCGGGCGATCGGATCGTTCCAGGCCTACAAGCACCGCCTTGCAGACATGATGGTGGAAATCGAACAGGCCCGCAGCGCGGTTTATTGGGCGGCCTGCGCCGTGGATGAAGGCGCCGACGACGCAAAGCTCGCGGTGCACGCGGCCAAAAGCTTCGCTGCCGATACCGCCTTCCGCTGCGCCGGCGACATGATCCAGCTGCATGGCGGTATCGGCTTTACCTGGGATCACGACGCGCACCTGTTCTTCAAACGCGCGCGCGCGCTCCAGACGATGATGGGCTCAGGTGACTGGCACCGCGAACAGATCGCCGCGATGGTGCTCGGAGAAACAGCATGAAACTGGGATTTTCTGCCGCGGAAGAGGCATTCCGCGCTGAGTGCGCCGATTGGCTGACCGCGCAGATGTCGGGCGAATTCGCCGATATCAGGGGCATCACGACGCTCACCGAGAAGGCCGAGCGGCGCAAGGAGTGGGAACAGCACCTGGGCGAGCACGGCTGGGGCTGCATCGGCTGGCCGAAGGAATGGGGCGGGCGCGGCGCAAGCCTTGCCGAGCAGGTGATCTTCGCCGAGGAATATGCCCGCGCAGGCGTGCCGGGACGGGTCAACCACATCGGCATCGAACTCGCCGGGCCGACCTTGCTGGCACTCGGCACCGAGGACCAGAAGCGCCGCTTCCTGCCCGATATCGCTGCGGGCAAGACAATCTTCTGTCAGGGCTTTTCCGAGCCCAACGCCGGTTCCGACCTCGCCAGCGTGCGCACCAAGGCCCGGCTGGAGAATGGCGAATGGGTGGTTGACGGCCAGAAAATCTGGACCAGCCTTGCGCATATCTCGGACTGGATCTTTGTCGTCACCCGCTCGGAAGAAGGTTCCAAAGGACCCAAGGGCCTCACCTTCCTGATGATGGAGCTTGATCAGCCCGGCATCGAAATCCGCCCGATCCGCCAGATCAACGGCGATGCCGAATTCAACGAGACCTTCTTTGACGGCGCGCGCTGCCCGGAAGACAGCCTGATCGGCGCGGTCGGCGATGGCTGGCGGGTGGCTATGACGCTGCTGAGCTTCGAGCGCGGTGTCTCGACACTCGGGCAGCAGATGGCGTTCCGCAACGAACTCGACGCGATCATCGCGGCCGCCAGGGCCAATGGCGCGGCAAAGGATCCGCTGATCCGTCAGCGCATCGCCAAGGCGGAGATCGGACTGCGCCTCATGCGATACGGCGCGCTGCGGATGCTCTCGAACACCGATCACGCCAGCGTTGATGGCGCGGCGCTGACCTACAAGATCCAATGGGCGAGCTGGCGGCGCAGCCTTGGCGAGTTGGCGATGGACGTGCTGGGGCAGGCGGGCGAAGTCACCGACCATGACGGTTACGAATGGCCGATGCTGCCCAACCTGTTCCTCTATTCGCGCGCCGATACGATCTACGGGGGCACCAACCAGATCCAGCGCAACCTGATCGCCGAACGCGGTCTGGGCCTCCCGCGTGAGCCACGGGGGGAGGCATGAGCCTGACTCCAGCCTATCCCCCGCCCCGCAATCTTCTAGCGGGCCAGACGGTGGTGGTGACCGCCGCAGCCGGCACCGGCATTGGCTTTGCCGTCGCCAAGCGCGCTGCCGAGGAAGGCGCGCGGGTGCTGATCTCGGACTTCCACGAACGCCGGCTCAGCGAGGCGGCGGACCGGATCGCGGCCGAAGTCGGCTGCGAGCGGCCCGCCACGGTGCTGTGCGATGTGACCAGCCAAGAGAATGTTGATGCGCTGCGCGATGCGGCGCTCGCCAGCCTCGGTCATGTCGATGTCCTCATCAACAACGCCGGTCTTGGCGGCGAGGTACCGGTCACCGAAATGACCGACGAGCAATGGCACCGCGTGCTCGATGTCACGCTCACCAGCGTGATGCGCATGACCCGGGCTTTCCTGCCCGCAATGCAGGCCCGCAAGACCGGGTCTATCGTCAACAACGCATCAGTGCTCGGCTGGCGCGCGCAGAAGGGGCAGGCCCACTACGCCGCCGCCAAGGCCGGGGTCATGGCCTTCACCCGCTGTTCGGCACTTGAGGCAGCCGAACATGGCGTGCGCATCAACGCGGTTGCACCATCGATCGCGATGCACGCTTTCCTTGCCAAAGTGACCAGCGACGAATTGCTCGCCGATCTCGCGGCGCGTGAAGCCTTCGGGCGCCCGGCCGAGGTGTGGGAGGTTGCCAACGCAATGATCTTCCTCGCCTCCGACCTTGCCAGTTACATGACCGGCGAAGTCATTTCGGTGTCGAGCCAGAGGGCCTGAACATGACCACGATATTCGACCGCCCGCAGGATCTGATCGGAGCCGAAGGCACGCAGCTTGGCCCGACCGAATGGCTCACCATTGATCAGGCGCGGGTCGATGGCTTTGCCGAGGTGACCGAGGATCGCCAGTGGATCCACGTCGATGTCAAGCGGGCCCAATCCGGCCCCTTCGGCGGCACGATTGCCCATGGCTATCTGACCATGAGTCTGGTCAACCACTTCCTGCCGCAACTTATTGAAGTGCGTGGATTTACCCATGCAGTGAATGTCGGAGCCGACCGGCTGCGGTTCCTCAATCCGGTGCGCGTCGGCGCCCGCATCCGCGCCACAGGCGAGATCGTCGGGGTCGAGGAAATCAAGGGCGCGGTGCAATCGGTGGTGCGTGTCACGGTCGCAATCGAAGGCGAGGAAAAGCCCGCCTGCGTGGTCGACACCATCAGTCGCTATTTTCCGGAAGGGTAAGCATGGTCGATGCCGATCACATGGTGGCTGCGGTCGAGGCCTATGTCCGCAACTATAATCGCAGCGATCTGGACGGCCTGTGCGCGGTGTTCGCCGAGGATGCCGTGATCGAAGATCCGGTCGGCACGCCGCCCCACGCCGGGCAGGCGGCCTTGCGCGAATTCTTCGCGATCGGGTTTTCGGCGGGCGCTCGGCTAACGCTCAACGGTCCGGTGCGCTGCACCGCAGATCACGCCGCCTTTGCCTTGCATGTCAATCTCGAGTGGGATGGCAGAGCGACAAGGATCGATGTGATCGACGTTTTCACCTTCGACGCGTTAGGCAAGGTCTGCGGCATGAAAGCCTATTTCGGCCCCGCCAACATGGGGGCCGCATGACCGCCCTTCCCGCCACTATCCCGCACGCTGCCCAAGCCGCCGCGCACCGCTGGCCCAATGACCTCGCGCTGATCGAGGGCGAGGCCCGCTTCACCTTCGCGCAGCTATGGGAGGAATGTCGCCGCGCATCTTCTACGCTCCTCGAACGCGGCGTCGGCAAAGGCTCGCGTATCGCTATCTGGGCGCCCAACCGGCGCGAATGGGTGATCGCGGCCATCGCCGCACAGGCCTGCGGGGCAGCGATCGTGCCACTCAACACCCGGCTCAAGGGCCGCGAGGCAGGTGACATCCTGCGCCGTACCCGCGCATCGATCCTGCTCACCGTCACCGATTTCCTCGGGATCGACTATCCGGCTCTGCTGGCGGACGAGATCTTGCCCGACCTTGACGAGACGATCCTGATGGACCGCGACTGGGACGCCTTCCTCGCCGCCGGCAAGGGCGCGGATGATGCGCGCATCGACGCCAGCCTTGCCGCACTGAAGGCCGATGACCTGTCCGACATCATGTTCACCAGCGGCACCACCGGCCAGCCCAAGGGCGTGCTGATGACCCACGGACGGATCATTCCGCAGGTTGGCGTATGGATCGGCAACACCGGTCTTGGCGAGGGCGAGCGCTACCTGATCGCCAACCCCTTCTTTCACAGCTTCGGAATGAAAGTCGGCTGGGTTGCCTGCCTGATCGCGGGCGCGGTGATGGTGCCGATGCCGCAGTTCGATATTGCTGAGGCCGCGCGGCTCATCGCGGCCGAGCGTATCGCCTTCCTCCCCGGCCCGCCGACGATTTTCCAGATGCTGCTGGCCGAGCTTGAACGCGCGCCGTTCGATATCTCCTCGCTGCGCGGCGGCACCACGGGCGCTGCCACGGTGCCGCCGGTGCTGGTGGAGCGGATCCGCGACGAGCTTGGCATGCGCGACATCATCACCGCTTACGGCATGACCGAATGCGTCAACATCACCTCGTGCCGCCCGGGCGATCCGGTCGATCTGATCGCGGGCACCTGCGGCGCCGCCATACCCGGCAATGAGGTGATCATCGCGGGCGAGGACGGACGTGAGCTGCCGCGCGGCGAGACCGGCGAGATTTTCGTGCGCGGAATCGGGGTGATGCAAGGCTATCTCGATGATCCTGCCGCCTCGGCCGAAGCCATCGACGCCGAGGGTTGGCTGCACACCGGCGATGTCGGAACGATGGACGCCAATGGCTATGTCCGCATCACCGACCGCAAGAAGGACATGTTCATCTCAGGGGGCTTCAACGTCTATCCGGCCGAGGTCGAAAAACTGCTCGCAACCCACCCGGCGATCAGCATGGCCGCGGTAATCGGCGTGGCCGACGAGCGGCTGGGCGAGGTCGGCAAGGCGTTCATCGTGCTGCGCCCCAGCACGCAAACCAGCGGCGCAGACCTGCTCACCTGGGCCCGCGCGAACATGGCAAACTACAAGGTCCCGCGCCATATCGCGCTGGTTGAAGACCTGCCGCGCAATGCAGCCGGGAAGGTGTCGAAAATCGATCTGGCGAGGATTTGATCGGGTTTGCCGAGCGATCCTTAAGGACACGCGCCGACTTGCGACCTGAGCGTGAACACCAAGTCAGCATGAATGGTCTGGATAAGAGCTACGGCGGAAGCCGAGGTCAGTGCCCTAGAAATCCGATTTTCGTCAGCACGAAACGCTGCGGTAGCCTCGGCGGTTGGGTTGCAGTCGGTAGAGTGTTTCGCGCTCCAACTGGGTCGTTCTGCGATACCCCCAAGATACCCCCAAGCCATCGAGCATGGATGATTTTCGAGGCTATGGTTCTTTGGCCCAATTGCCACAAAATCGCTTGTTTTCAACGATTAAGCAGCTGCTACAAAAGCGGAAACTCGCGGTCGTTCGAGTTCCACTTTGCGGCTTTTTATCGTTTATTTTCAGAACTTTATTTCGGATGGTAGCGGAGGAGGGACATTTTCCCATTACTAGCCATATAAATTCATTGAGGAACTAGACCAATCCCAACCGAAATACCCCCTGACATACCCCCTCTCAATTTTTTCACGAAGGGTCTCGGCGCTGCCTCTCTGTCAGTGGTCTAGCG
>NZ_JAMNXL010000081.1 GCF_023653175.1 Erythrobacter sp.
ATGCCGAAGTGCTTCACGAGGGTCCCGCCCTGGTCGAAAAAGAAGCGGCGCTGACGGGCTTTCATCAGTACGAGCGGCGCGCCGCGCACCAGAATGAACTTGGCCGGGGTCCTGCCATAGCGCTGGCTCGCCCATGCGATTTGCGCCGGGTCGTCGCCATCGAGAAACACCAGGGAGCTGCGCAGGCGCACCGTGTCGAGTGGATTGACCCGCGTGCCGGCCGCAATGATGATGCGGCCCTTCTCGTCAGCGATGTCCCGGTCCGCGCTGATCGTCGGATCGAAGTCCCAGCTCCGGGCGATCACGGCGTTCGTGATGCCCGCGACCGGCTCTGGGCGATTGACCCGCGCAATCGTGCGCTGCTTCAGTTGCTCGTTGAGCCGCGCGGTCTCGCCGCTCTTTTCGAGCTGGGTCAGCCGCGCTTCGATCTGCGTAAGGAGATCGGGCTCAATGACGGGCCAGAGCGTCCCGTGCTGGCCAAAGTCGCGCGCGGCAGCAGGCGCGCTGCAGGCAAGGCACATTGCTGCGGAGCAGAGGAGCGCTTTCACAGGATCGGCCTCCCGACCCCGAGGATGCGTGATTTGCAGACCCATCCGATCGCCGCATAGCGGCTGTCGAAGCTGTCCTTGTGCGGGGTTGTGACAAAATAGCAGCCCTTCGGCACTGTTCCGGTTGGCCCGAGCGCCAACTCCTCGCCGCGGCGGCTCACGGGTTTGGCCGTCGCCACAAGGCGTCCGTTGACGAAGAAGGCGCGATCCTTGCGGGTCACAGCATCGCCGGGCACGCCGCTCACCACCTTGCCGAAGGGCTTCGGCTCCTTGCCGAAATGCGCTGCAAGCAGCGGGGAGGGCGGCGGGACGAACAGGATGATGTCGCCGCGCTGCGGGACCGCGCCCTTTGTGGTCCATACGGCCCAATAGGGGAGGCTCGGGCTCGCATTGATCATCAGCGCATGGCCCTTGGCAAAGGCACCGAGCGCTGTGAGCACGAGCGCGCCTGCGCCAAGGCCAGCGAGCAGCACAAGGCGGCGCGCGGTGGCCGAACGGGTGAGGATCTCAGGGCTGCGCATGGCGAACGCCTGCCACCCGCCGCGCCACATCGGCGCGGACACTTTCGGTAAGGTCGGGCGCACTGCCCGACACCACGGCCTCGGCGACCAGCACGGTGCGGCCATCTCGGCCCAGCGCCTCGACCGAAGCTTCGACCGCCTTCAGATAGAGCTCGACGTTTTGCTTCGTCTCGTCGGGCGGCCGACCGGCGCGTGCCTCGGCCTCGATGAAGTCGCCCATGATGCGGCTCAGCTGAACCGTCACCACTTCGCGCTTCTGCAGCGTAAGCAACGCGTCCGTTGCCCAGACGCCCCAGAGGGTCGAGCCGATCATGCTCACCCCGAGCACGAAAGCAGTCGGGTTGATTGCGGGCAGCCTGCCGCGCATACCTTTTGTTGCCAATATGTTCTTCACGGCTTTTCTCCCGAGAGTTCGCGGCCCAGATCCCGCAGGAAGCGCGGCAGGCGCCAGGCGATCAGGACCGTGGCCAGCCCGATCAGCACGACCTTGACCTCGCCAAGGAATGCGACCTGCCGGGCATGATCGGCCGCCAGAAAACGCTCGGCCATGTTGGCGAGCTGCGCAAACAGCAGACTTGCGTCCCCGCCCGACAGGGCAAGGAAGAACAGCAGCGGCGCGCCCAGAGCCATGAGATAGCTCGAGGCGATAAAGCCGCTTGCCTTCAGCACGATGAAGCAGAGGTCGCTGGCTCGCCGCTGCCAAGCTCTTTTGGAGGCGGATGTCAGCGATGCTTTGTTTGGCTGAGGGAGTGCCGGTGCTTGATGCGCCGGGTCGACGAGATGGAGTTCCATGACTGTACTGGGTCCCTTGTGATGTTGTGGCGGCTATCGTTCAGCGTTGGCCGAAGGCGATCTGCTCGATCGCATCGGCCAGTTGATGGCCGCGCGCGACTTCGGCATCGATGGCGGCGAAGGTTTCAGGCGAGCTCGAGAACAAGGTCGCCGAGTACTCATCGAGCACGAGCCGCCCGATCGCTTCCACCTCCGGCCCTTTGATGAACACCTCGGAATAGTCGTTGCCCGAGCGCTTCAGGCTGCGGATCAGCGTCTCGGTCCGGTCATCCATGTCGAGGCGCTTGGAGGCCTTGAAGTCGGCAATGGTCTCGGGTTTCTGCTGGAGGATCAGCATCCAGTCGCTGTTCTCGAGCGCGGCCGTGGCCCCGTCGGACTTGTAATAGTCGTTCAATGACTGCGTCGCGGTCGCCAGCGCGCCGCCATATTTGCGGCAGGTGCGGGCATAGGTCTCGACGAACTCGCCCATCGACCCGCCCTTCAGCATCGACCAGGCCTCATCGATCAGCAGCAGCTTGCGCACCTGACGCGGGGTGCGGGTCATCGCCTGACTGGTCATGAACATGATCGCCGAAAGCACAACGGCACGCAGTTCCTCCCGCGCCGAGAGGTCGGACATCTCGAAGACCGTGAAGTCGCTGTCGAGCGCGAGGCTCGCCTCGCCTTCGAAGAAGGCGCCATAGGTCCCGCCGGCCATGTAGGGAGCAAGCGAGGTCGCAAGATCGCTCGCGATCTCATGGCCGACACTGGCAAGGGCTTGGCCGACACTGGTGACGGTGGCGGCGCTGCCGGCCTCGTTCCACACCGTGTTGACCGCGCGGTCGATGAGCCCGCGCTCGATATCGGTAAGCTTGGCCGAGTGCCGCGCCATCTGGCCGATGATCGCCTTGACCATGCCAAAGCAGTCGAGCCGGTAATCTTCGTCCTCGGCGGCGCGGGCGGCGTCGATCATCGAGAAGGGATTGAGGCAAAAGCCTGCCTTCATCGTGAATTCGACGAAGCGGCCGCCCTGGAGCTTGACCGAGTGCTCGAAGCTGCGCCCGTCGTCGATTACGACCACCTGCGCGCCCGCACCGCGCAGCGCGGCGCACATTTCCTGGAGCAGCACCGATTTACCCGATCCCGACTTGCCGCAGATCGCGACATTGTGATTGCCCGCCTCATTCTCGAACGGGGACCAGAAGAAGGGCTGACCGCGCCTGCCAATGAAAAGGAGATGCGGATGCGCGCTGCCGAGATATTCGCCCTGCATCGGCGCCATGTTGGCGGCGGTGGTCGAAAGGACCGTCCTGAAGCGCTTGAGGCGCTCCATGTCGGCCGCCAACCCGTCCGCGAGCGTCATCGGCATGGCAGCCAGCAGGCCCTGGATTTGCAGGAAGCGCTCGTCGGCAAGATCCCAGCCTGCCGCCTTGTAGATCGACTTGATCGCGCGCTCGTCGGCATCGCCGCGCCCGAGCGGCGAGAAGGTCGTGAGGCCATAGAACACTCGCACGAGGCGGCGGCCTTCCTGCAACTCGGCCTGCACGTGCTGCCATTCTGCGGCCTGTTCGCCAATCCGCGGCAGGAAGCGCGCGCTGCGCGTCTCGGAAAGGCTCGTCGTGCGCATGAATTTGAACCCTGCCTTGGCGGCCGCAGCCTCCTGATCGGGGTAGACGAGGCACAGCATCGTTGCCGCCGGGCACGGAAAGCGTAGCTTGTCGGTGAAGAGATCGCCGATCAGCCGTGCACATTCCCACGGGGCCCGACGCGACGGCGTGTTGCGCACACCGAAGTGACGGACATCGAAGGCGTCGGGATAGATCGTGCCGATTTCCGGCACGCCGTCGTGGAGCTTGCCCGTCGGCCGGAAGCGCTCGGTTGCAAGCCGCATCCGGTCTTCCTGCACGATCAGTTCGATGTCGTGCCGGATTGCTTGAGCCGCGATCGCGTCGTTCGGATTATAGGGAACCGCATCTTCCTGCGGTGCGGTGGTGGGGGAGGTAAGGTCATCGATGATGGCGATGAGAGCTTCGGGCCCGACCTCGACGACGCCGAGGTTCAGGGACTTGAGCATGGCAATGAGGCTGTCACGGGTCTGCCGCAGCTCCTCATTGCTTACCGCCTTCGAAGCGGGGACGCCGACCGAGACGATCACCTGGTGGTGACGGGCATGGAACGGCGCATCGGCCGAGCCTGATTGCCACACCAAGCCATAAAGCCGCCTGGCTCGGTGGCGCGCAATCGCCTCATAGACCCCGCCCTGAAGATAGCGCGGCGCAAACCATGGCGCGATGATCCGGCTGATGCGAGGCGATGCGAGGTGGAGGACCTGCAGGCACGCGCCCGGCGGAAGCCCTTCGGAGAAGAACTGCCCGAGTATCTCGCCGGTTCGCTCGTCGGCGCCGATGAGCGGCGTCACCGACAGAACAAAGCCCTTGGAGCGTGCGTTGAGGTAGAGCCGGTTTGACGGATCATAGACGCGGTATGGCAGCCAGTCCGACAGTTGATCGATCATCAGGCTCGGGCGCGCCGGTTCGGAATGTTCGGCATCGCCCAGAAGCCCTGCAAGGACCCGGTCCACGATCATGTTGAGGCGCTGGGCCATCAGTTTTGCTCCTTTTCGGGCTGTGCCTTGCTGGCGGCTGCATCGCGTTTGGCTGCCTCGATCGCCTCGATGCTCGGGAAGGTGAGCGGCGCGCGGGTGTTGGAAAGCCGGGGGGCTGGGTCATGCGGGGACGCGGTCGCATGGAGCCCCCCGGCCACCGGTGCATCGGCACCGGTCGCAGTCTCGTTCGCCGGGGAGGGGGATACCGGCGGCGAGACCAACGGGAAAAGGTCAGAGTAATTGTCGTGCTGGATGGGAAATTCGGCGTCAGGAGTGCTCTGGTCTGACTGGGCGGAGGCGTCTTCTTCGATGCCGTCAGCCGCGAGCATGGTGTCTGCCTGCGCACCGGTTTGCGCCGTGGCCTGCACCGCCTTCAGCTGCCGTTTCAGCTGTCGCATCAGCGGCGGCGCGGACTCTTCGCCGGGCTTGCGGCGCAGTTCCGCTGCCCAGCGCGGATTCTCGATGACGGCCCAGGCAACGGCCTCGTCGTGCAGCGTTCCCGCCTCATCGACCCGCGCCGGGAACACAATCTTCAGCGTGCGCTCGGATGTGCGCGCCTGATCTCCTGCCGCGACAGCAATGGCTGGACGCATGGCGAGCTGCGTATTCTTCTCAGTCGCCATGTCGCTGGTCGCGCGAGCATCGAGAACATGCGAGGGTGCGCAGTCGCCTTTGGGCGCCCGGCACTGGAACGATCCTTCGACATTGGTGCCAAAGGTCGCGCAGGCGCTCGCCATCACGGCAAGGCCAGCACAGGCGAGGAAACGGAAGGGGAGCCGCATGGGTCTATCCTTTTGTCTTGGGGGTGAGCGCCGGAGCGGTAGGACGCAGGAACTCGCGGAGCACGGCCGCCGGGCGGTAGCCCTCGAGAACGGCGCCATCGGAAGGGCGCACGAGAACGGGCGTGCCGGTAAAGCCATTGGCCTTGGCGAAGGCCTCGTTGGCATGGAGACCGCTGGTGTCGCAGCGCTTGGGATTGACGAGCGCGCCGCCCGAATAGGCGAGCCGGAGCGAGAGTTCGGGACGCGGCGCGCACAGCACCCGCTCGGCGTCGCGGCGGCTTTCGGCACCGAAGATCGAGATCGGCCGTTCCTCGACCCGCGCGCCGATCGCTTTCAGCTCCTCTTCGAGCTTCTTGCAGTAGCCGCAGTGAAAATCGGAAAAGACCACGACCTTCGGCCCGTTCACAGGGCCCCAGGTGACCGCGCCATTGGCCGGAAGACCCGCGAGCGATACTTTCCTAGGGGCCGTGCGCGCCGCGGTCTGAGGGGCTTTCTCTGCTGCTGCAGCGCGGGGCGCGCCCGCCGTCAGAAGGTCAGGGTTCAGTTCAAGCAGCCGGGCCGCCGTCAGATCCTGACGCGCTTCCATGTCATAGACCCGGCCGATCACGAGATAGCGCGCCGCCCGGTCGACGTAGAACAGCGTCGATTTGGAGGCGACTTCGCACAGGCCGCCGAGACCCTCGCAGGCGATCCGGTCGATCGGGGTCTTGGGGAGGCGCAGCTTAAGGGCGGCCCGCACGGTATCCGTATCGGGTGTCTTGATAGGCGAGGCGAGGCTGGCGACAGCCCAGCCTGTGGCAGCCGAGAGGGCGATCACCCCGGCAATTGCGGCAGCAGGCTTGATCCAGCCCATGCGCCGTTTGTGGGGGAGAGGGTTTGTATCGTTGCTCATTGGGAATTCCTCACGAAGACGCCGTCGAGAAACACGATCTCGACTGCGATGCCGGTCGGCATCTCGACGACGGGTTGGTATTGTTCGGCGCGTTCAATGAGGTAGCGGCTGACCGTATCGGCAGCTTCGCCCGCACCCTGGCCGAGGCCTCCCGACAGAATGTCCGTGGCCGAGAGCTGTTGGCGTTGCTGGCCGGTGCCAACCTGGCCGGCAAACATCCCGTTGGCGTTGGCCGAGAACCCGCGTCCGAAGCCGCCGACGATGCCGGCGAGCAGCGCCTGGCTGACCAGATTGCCTTCACGGCTGACAACGCGCCCACGCACCCCGGACTTGCCGGCAAAGCTGATGAAGCCTTTGACTTCGCTTACCGCAACACGGCCACCGGGCTGGTCGCAGGTCATGCGGGCAAGCTTCACATAGACTTTCTCGGATGAGAGATCGCCGCGCGCGGCGCCATTGACGATGCAGCCTTCGATCCGCGTCGTCAGAACCTTGCCATTCTGCATCACCGAACGCGCCGGGCCGGTGATCCGCAGCACGACGGGAAGCGGATCGGTCTGGCTCGAGACCCCCGCCGATGCATCGACGCCTACTATGACGCGTGCTGGCGCATAGGAGTTGGGCGGCAGATAATCGGGTGAGTCCTCGACCACCACGGGCGGCGTTTCAGGGCGCGCCGTGCGCGGCCCAGCGGGGCCCGCTTTCTCCGAGGCAAAGCTCATCAGCTTGACCTCGCCGGGCGCAAAGGCGGGGCCGGCGTTCTCGCTCGTTGCACTGGCCGAACGGGTGGTCGCCGCTGCGGTGCCGCGGGCGTCGTAGCTGCCCGCTTGCGGGCCATAGGCCGGCGGCGGGGCAGAGGGGGACGGGGCGGGTGGCTGGCTGGCGAGCCGCGTTCTGAGCTCGGCATTCTCCGCCGAGATTGCATCGATTGCCGCCTGCCCGTCGGTGCGCATCGCCTGGTTCTCGGCCTTGAGCGCTGCCAACTGCTCTTCGATCTCCCCGCGCGGCACGCTAGCATCGCGCAGCGCCTTCTGCTCGCGGGTCACTGCATCGATGCGGTTGCTGTAGGTCGCGACGAACTCGCGGTTGGCGAGGTCGCGGTTGACGATGCCGGCCGTATCGATGGTCTGCGCAGCATCCGGATCACTGCCGGCGGGCTTGTCGTCGCCGCCAAGAATGAACCAGCTGCCGCCCACGAGGACGAGAGCACCGATTGCGCCCATGAGCGCCTTCTGGCGACGCGCGGTCCGGGCGTTAAGCTCGGCGACCGGCGAAGGGGCAGGGTGTTCCGAGTGCACGTCATGCGAGGCAGGTGCGGGTGACGTATCGCTCATTGTTCGGACCCTCCGTTCGTCCCGACGATGAAGGCCGTGGTGCTGCTGCCCGGACCCAGCACAGGATTGACGATCGTCACCGCCAGCGTGTCGGCAGGGGCAATGTCGCGCTCGGCCAGCGTCACCTGTGCGGCGCCGCGATTGGCGATGCGGATGACCTTTCCCGCGAGGCTTGCGCCGCGGTAATCGGCGATCAGCTGGACCTCGAGATCGCCCACGCGCGCAGGCGGATTGGCGGACTGGCGGACCTCGAAGCCTTCGACCGTCCGGTCATTGGCCATTGCCTGAATGAGGCGCACCGCGCTCGTCGAGAGCGGGGTCTCGCGCTCCCAGTCCGCCGCCTTGCCTTCAGCGATCGCCGGGTTGGCAATGAAGACCTGCACCGCCGGGATCGGCTCGATCTTGCAGGCAAGCTTGTAGACATAGCCCTTGCGGGTCGTGGCAAAGAAGCTGATGCTACGGGCAGCAAAGGTCTCCGGGACCGAGACATAGATGTCGCCGCGCAGCGGCTCGTTGGTCACCGCGAAATCATTGTAAGGCGTCCCGCTCGAGATCTTGGAGACGCTGGCAAACTGATCGTCGATCAGCGCAAAGCGGGTGAGCTCGCGCGCCGAGACCGCGCATTCTATGCTCGAGCCGTCGGCGGCCTGCCGGAACTGGTCTGCGGCCTGTGCGCTGGTGGCGCCCAAAGCGAGCAGCATGGCCGAGCAGAGCGCGGCGCGGTACCTGCGGCGTAGGGATTGGCAAGCCATCACTTGGCCTCCTTCATCTGTT
This sequence comes from Erythrobacter sp., assembly GCF_023653175.1. Lineage (GTDB taxonomy): Bacteria > Pseudomonadota > Alphaproteobacteria > Sphingomonadales > Sphingomonadaceae > Erythrobacter. The sequence continues at coordinate 8,228 of NZ_JAMNXL010000081.1, forward strand.
TGTCGGTGGGAACCTGGGCAAACCCGGCGAGCGCGAGGCGCAGGCCGCGATAGGTCCAGTGGAAGCGGAACCGGCGATCATCGCTGGCAATGACCTGCGCGCCGACAAAGGTCTTGAGCGTGCCGGTCACCTCCGAGGTGAGCGCCTTGGGATCCACCGTCATCGAGCGGATCACGAAAGCCTGGGTGACATCGGACCCGCGCTGTTCGGCAACGATCCGGACAAGATCGGCCTTCAGCTGACCGTGGCTTGCAGGGTCCGCGAGCTTGAGGATCTCGGCCATCCAGTAGTCGAGGCCCTCGGGGCTGCGATTGAGCAGCACGAGCGCGGTGTCGCGGGTGACGAGCTCGAGATAGTCCGCCTCGACCCCAGCGCTGCTGACGGTCAGCGCGCTTGGCAGGGTCGGGAGCAGAACGACCTCGCGGTCCCGTGTGGCGGCGAGGCCAGCAGTGATCACCAGCGCAACGCCCAGGCCGGCGCTCGTCAGCGCAAACAGGTTGCGTTGGCGCAGCAGCGTCTGCTGTCGCTCATGTGAAATGTCGGCAAACATGGATATCTCCCCTCAACCGGCAAGCAGGCGGCAGTGGGAAGGCGGCGTCGCTTTGAGCCCGAGAATTCCGGCCGGCAGATACCAATATGCGGCATGGGCTACCCAGGAGCTGGCGCGTCCTGCTTTTGCCTTTCGCAGCGCGAACCAGGCGCCGAACGCAACAATGATGCCGATAAAGATGTGCTGGCTGAGAATGCCCCAGGTGAAGGGGATGATCATCCCGGCAAACTCGTCGATGGTCCAGAAGCCGATGAGCTCCGGATCGTCGAGCCTGCGCGGGATGATATAGGGATCCTTCATGGCGATGCTGCCTTCCCGTGCCCGATGCGTCAGATGACCGCGGTCACGACCGAAGTGACGATCGGAACGCCCGTGCCGACCCCGATGCCGACACCGACCGGCACAGCGACCTGCCCGAGCGAAAAGCGGCCCGAGGCAAGGCCGATGAGACCGCCTGCAAGGCTGAGGACGGTGATGATCTTGCCGCCCGAGCCTTCGAGGAAGTTGGTGAACTGGGTGAGAGCCGGGTCGAAGGTCGTGTCAGCGCCGGCATAGGCTGCGCCTGCCGCGAGGCTGGCAATGAGCACCGGGATGGCGAAGGTCATCACCCGGTCAATCTTGGAGGCGCGCTGAGGGGACACAGCGGCGCGCGCGGGGAGGGTAAGGGACTGCATAAGAGAACTCCGTCTGGGAGGGTGAAGCAGCGTTCTTGCGTTCGCTGTGTGTTCTCTATGCATCTAGGAAATGCGTCTAGGAAGTCTGGAGCGCTCAGCGTGCGTTGCGGCGGACGTATGCGGACTGTCAGACTTGAGTCTTGGCAGATTTTCCAACAGGATCAGTGGATATGGTGTCGCTGATGGTCGATGCACATCGTCCGGGCTGTCGACGTTCTCCGACGAATCATGGCCTATGATGGATCATCCTAGAAACGAGATGTTCGTTATATGTTCTAATTTCTTTCTTATGTGCGGGATGCGCGATATGCCTTCGACTCACATGCTCAATGACAGGAGTCGTCGTCATGCATCAGTCTGCCCTCGATACGAATGCCAGCCTTGCGCGCGTCATCACGCACGCCATCGAAACCGCCGACAAGCCGAAGCACCAGATTGCCAATGAGGCCGGGATCCACCGCGAAACCATGCTGAAGGTCATGCGCGGTGAGCGCGCCATCAGTATCGACCGCGCTGTCCGCCTGCTCGAGGTCTGTGGTGTTTCGCCCCATGCCGCTATTGTGCTGACCTTGGCCGGGGAGGAGGCGCTGGCTTGCGAATGGATGCATCGCGAAATGGGGGCGTTCCTCGATGAATTCATCACCAGCTTGCCAGGGCAACTTGATCGCACTCTCGGGCGCCGGGTCGATGACCTGAGGCCTCGCTGGGCTAGCGGCACCTCGCAGCTCGTGGCCAAGCTGCTCTCCAGGCATATCGATGACCTCGCTAATCGCGACATCGCTATGTCGCTGACGCGCTGAAGCGGCGCAACTCGGAGGGGACCGAACCGATAAGTCGACAGGATCATTAATGACCGCAAAGCACCATCTGTCCGGGCAGAGTAGTAGCTCAGCCCTGATCGAGACTGCGAGCGTCTCGACGCCGCGTCTCCTGCGCCTGCCTGAAGTCATGGACCGGGTCGGCCTTCGCCGTTCAGCGATCTATCAGCGCATGAGCGAAGGGCGTTTTCCCAAGTGCCGCTCGCTGGGACCTAAATGTTCGGTCTGGGTGGAAGCCGAGATCAACGCCTGGATCGAGGCAATAGCTCAAGGTTGAGAAGGGGGCCATGCACTTTCCTTGAAAGCTGGCGGCTTGCTGCTGCCAAGACCTGGCTCGGCACGGCAACGCAGGCTGGAATTCTCCCGCCCCAGGCGATTGTGCTTTGGGCCCGTTGACTGAGGTAGTCCAAGGCCGCAGCCAGCTTCATCGCCGACATGATGATAGCTTGGAGCCTCGCCGACAGACAGAAAAGAGATTCCTCGGCATTCATATATGCACCCCATCATACACCGATAAAATTGCTTGCTGTGAAATTGGTTTCACACTATGCAAAAGGCTAATGCTGCGGCCTCGAATGCCGCACGGGGATACAGGGAGAAGATAAAATGCGTCATATGAAGCTCTTGCTGTCGGCCAGCCTCTGCGCTCTGACGATTGCGCAGCCCGCGTTCGCGCAGGATGAGGCGGCTGAGGCAGCCCCCGCAGATCAAAGCTCAGTCTCAACCGATCAGATCGTCGTCACAGGGTCGCGCATCACTTCGAATGGCGACAATCAGCCGACCCCGGTTACAGTCGCCAGCACAGAGCTGCTGCTGAAGACCACCCCGACCAATATTCCCGATGGCCTCAACAAGCTGCCGATCTTTGCGCTCTCGCGCGGCACGGCGAACCTCAATAATCCCTCGGACAATTTTACCGGCAACTTCCTCAACTTGCGCGGTTTCGGGATCAACCGCAATCTCGTGCTGCTCGATGGTCAGCGCGTTGCGCCGTCGAGCCTGACCGGCGCAGTCGATACCAACTCCTTGCCGCAGATCCTTGTGCAGCGGGTTGAGGTTGTGACCGGGGGCGCGTCGGCGGTCTATGGTTCTGACGCGGTTTCGGGCGTGGTCAACTTCGTGCTCGACAAGAAGTTCGAAGGGCTCAAGCTCGAAGGCCAGAGCGGAATCTCGGGCCGTGGCGATGCTTTCTCATGGCGCGCGGCCGGCGCGTTCGGCACATCCTTTGCCGACGGGCGCGGGCATTTCATCGCCAGCTACGAGCACTTCCAGCAAGACGGGATCGATGACAAGGAAGACCGTCCCACTGGTGCGGACATCTATGCGGTTGCCGGATCTGGCACGACCGCCGATCCGTTCCGCCTGATTACCAATGCCCGCAACTCGGCAATTCCGTTCCAAGGTGCCAACCTTTTCACCGGGCGCGTGTTCGTTGCTCCGGGCGTGCTGGGCAATGCCACCCCTGGCATCTCGCAAGGCGGCGCGCTGGCGAGCGGCGGCGATGGCTTCTACGGCATCGGTTCGTCGGCGACGGCGGATCTTGAGACCGATCAAGCGTTTGCGCGTGCGAGCTATGATCTGACTGAGTCGATCAACTTCTACGTTCAGGGCACGTACGCCCAGTCGAAAACCTTCAACACCTTCTACCCCAATCTCATCTTCCCGACGATCGTCGGAGCTGACAACGCATTCCTGTCCCCCGCTGCGCAGGCAGAATTGTCAGGTGGTCCGTTCGGTCCCGTGTTCCTCTACTCACGGGTTTTCGATGACCCCGAGCATGCCCTTGGTGTGCGCAACGAGACCACCAACTGGTCAGCCGCCGCAGGGCTGACCGGGGCTATCGGCGATTTCGACTGGACGGTTCACTACCAGCATAGCGAAAGCAAGGCGGTGAACACGCAAGTGAACAATGTTCTGCTGGGCAACCTGTTCGCATCGCTCGACGCTGTCGATCAAGGTGCATTCAATGGCGGTGCGGCTAACGGGAACATCGTTTGCCGCGTCACCTTGACCAATCCAAACGTCTATCCGGGCTGCGTCCCGCTCAACGGGTTTGGTGCATCGCCTGCCAGCCAGGACGCTGCGCTCGATTACGTAACCGGCGACAACTTCAGTGTGCCCAACTTCAAGATGGACGCTGTTTCGGCCAGCTTTGGCGGTACAGCCTTTGAAAACTGGGCCGGGCCGGTCAAATTCGCCATCAGCGGTGAATATCGCCGCTTGAACCTCGATTATTCCAGCAACACGCCTTCTGACGTCTTTGCAGATTGCACCGGTATCCGGTTCGGCTGCACTCCCGGCGCAACCCCGGTGTTCCGCGACACTCTGATCACGCCGATCAATGTCAGCGAGACAGTGAAGGAGGCGGCGATCGAAGTGAACTTCCCGCTTCTCGCCGACAGCGCGGTGGGATCGATTAATCTGACCGGTGCAGCGCGCTATACCGATTATTCGACGAGCGGCGGCGTGACGACCTGGAAGTTCGGCGGGGACTGGGACATCACTGACAGCCTCCGTTTGCGCGCGACGATCTCGCGGGACATCCGTGCGCCTAGTCTGTTCGAACGCTTCCAGCCCGCAACGGGTGGGGCGAGCGGTTACTTCGATCTCTTGACCAACAGTTCAGGCCCCAGCGGGATCGTGACGACCGAAACCGGGGGCAACGCCGATCTTGTTCCTGAGGAAGCCGACACGCTAACCTTTGGGGCGGTGTTCCGGCCGAGCTCGGTCCCCGGGTTCAGCGTAGCAGTTGACTACTACCGGATCGAGCTGGGCAACGCGATTTCGCAGATCGATGGTCGTCAGGCTTCGATTCAGGCCGCCTGTAATGCCAGTGGCGGCACCAACGCCTTCTGCGATCTCTACGAGCGTCCTTTGCCGTTCTCGAACACCACCCCAGCGAACTTCCCGACGCTGGTGCGGATCGCCACGCTCAATGCCTCGTCCATCACAACGTGGGGGATCGATGGCGAAGTCAACTACACGTTCGACGTTGGTAGCAATGGCAAGATCTCGCTGCGCGGCCTTGTCGGTTACCAGCCTGAATTAACCACGATCCTCGCTCCGGGTGTGGAGCCGCAGATCGGAGCGGGTGCGGCCGCAACACAGTCGACCGGTGGCGTGCCGAAGGTGCGCCTGACAGGCTTTGTCAGCTATAGCACCCCGGACTTCTCAATCGACTTGCAAGAGCGCTGGCGCTCGTCGCTGGTGCGTGATGCCACGCGCTCGCTTGTCTTCGCCGACCCGGATGTGGCGTCGGTTGCCTACACCGATTTGACGTTTACGTTCTTCGCGGGTGAGGACAAGGACAAGGCATTTTTCCTGTCCGTGCAGAACGTCTTCGATCAAGATCCTCCGGTTTATCTGACTGCAGGGACCTCGGGCACGCCGGCCTTTTCGTTCCCGGCCGTGTCGGGCGATGACATTATCGGCCGGTACTTTACTGCGGGCGTACGCCTGAGGTTCTGAAGCAGCCAGTCGCCTGCTTGCAAGACAAGGCGGGCTGCCTCACGGCGGTCCGCTTTGTCCCTTCAGGACGCTGGCGGCATGTGCAATCCTGTAATCTTGTATTGTTGGGAGACGTCGCATGATCATTCGGTTGGGCCACGCATTGGCTGGGCTTGTCGCGCTTCTAAGTTGCAGTCTCGCCGCCGCGCAGATGCCGTTGCCCGAAATCGAGATGACAACGGCACCAGATCAACCGCTTGCGATCCCCTTGCAAAATGGTCCTGATGGGCTTTCATCCGAGGGCGAGACCTGGATGGAATACATCGGCCACGGTAAGGTGGTCCGCAATGTCACCCGTCCGACCTTGACGCCGTTCCTCCCTGATCCGGCAAAGGCGACAGGGGCAGCCGTGATCGTAGCGCCGGGAGGAGGGTTTCATCTTCTGGCTATCGAACCGGAAGGTTGGGCCGTAGCCAAGGCGCTTGCCGACCGAGGGATCGCGGCCTTTGTGCTCAAGTATCGAATCATTCCGACACCTGTTGACGTCAATGAATCGCACGCCTTCATGAATGCGGCAATCGCAGCGTCCATGACCGATCCGACCAAACCACCACAACTGTTTTATCCTCAGTCGACGGCTGATGCCCTCGCTGCCCTCGACTTGGTGCGCGCACGCGCTGGCGAGTGGAACGTCGATCCAAACCGCGTCGGGATGATCGGCTTCTCGGCGGGTGCGATGACCTCACTCAATGCCGTGCTGGAAGCAGAGCCGGGCAAGGGGCCGAATTTCTTCGGTTATATCTATGGCCCGCAGCATGCCGTGACCGTGCCCGCCGATGCTCCGCCGATGTTCAACGCTATTGCCTACAATGACGAACTGTTCGCGATGATGGGTTTTCCAATCGCCGAAGCCTGGCATGCTGCGACGAAGAGGGTTGAGACCCACGCCTACGGCAAAGGCGGACACGGCTTCGGGTCGGGTAGGCCCGGCACCACATCGAAGCTCATGCTCGATCAATTCGTCGCCTGGCTCGACATGGAAGGTTTTCTGAAGGCACCGGAGGTCGAGCCCGTTCCATGAATGCGACGCAGGAACTGTCCGCTGCTCTTGCCGACCGTATCGAGCGCCTGATTGCTGCCATGACACCGGCAGAAAAGGCCGGGCAGCTCAGCCAGTTCTTCGTGTTCGAGCGCGGCAGTGAAGCGGTAGATGCCGAGATTGCAGCGGGAAGGGCGGGAGCAATCCTGTTTGTTCGCGATCCGGCCGAGATCGCCCGCCTGCAACGGATTGCGGTGGAGGACAGCCGGCTCGGCATACCGCTGATATTTGCTCTCGACGTGATCCACGGCCTGCGCACCATCTTCCCGTTGCCGATCGCGATGGCGGCCTCTTGGGATCCGGCGACCGTGGAAGCAGGGCAGGCTGTTGCCGCGGCCGAGGCACGGGCGACCGGGTTGCACTGGACCTTTGCGCCCATGGTCGATGTGGCTCGCGATCCACGCTGGGGGCGCATGATCGAGGGTGCAGGGGAAGATCCTTATCTTGGCGAGGTCATGGCCGAAGCGCAGGTGCGGGGCTTCCAGGGTGATGATCTCTCAGCTCCCAATCGGGTGGTGGCCGGCCCCAAGCACCTTGCCGGCTACGGAGCGGCGCTGGGTGGGCGCGACTACGACGAGGCCGACCTGTCTGAAAGCGAACTGCGCAATGTATATCTGCCGCCGTTTAAAGCCGCGATTGATGCGGGCGCTGCCAATATCATGTGCGCCTACATGACCCTCAACGGTGTGCCTGCCACGGGCAATCACTGGCTCATCACGGAAATTCTCAAGGAAGAGTGGGGCTTCAGCGGCTTTACCGTGTCGGATGCCAACTCG
>NZ_JAMNXL010000082.1 GCF_023653175.1 Erythrobacter sp.
TAACATGTGTAGGATAGGAAGGAGACTTTGAAGCTTCGACGCTAGTCGAGGTGGAGTCATCGGTGAAATACTTCCCTTGTTGCAGTTTTGATCTTACTTGTGCCGTTATCCGGTATGAGGACCGTGTCTGATGGGTAGTTTAACTGGGGCGGTTGCCTCCTAAAGAGTAGCGGAGGCGTTCAAAGGTTGGCTAGCTTCGGATGGAAATCGAAGTGATAGTGCAAACGCATAAGCCAGCTTGACTGTGAGAGCTACAACTCAAGCAGGGACGAAAGTCGGAGTTAGTGATCCGCTGTCCTCATCTTCATGATGAATGAATGTGGGATCGGCAGCGCAAACGGATAAAAGTTACGCCGGGGATAACAGGCTTATCACGCCCAATAGTTCACATAGACGGCGTGGTTTGGCACCTCGATGTCGGCTCATCACATCCTGGAGGGGGAGCACCTTCCAAGGGTTCGGCTGTTCGCCGATTAAAGTGGTACGTGAGCTGGGTTCAGAACGTCGCGAGACAGTTTGGTCCCTATCTGCCGTGGGCGTCGATACTTGAAAGGAGTTGCCCCTAGTACGAGAGGACCGGGGTGAACGTACCTCTGGTGTACCTGTCATTCTGCCAAGAGTGCCGCAGGGTAGCTATGTACGGACGGGATAACCGCTGAAAGCATCTAAGCGGGAAGCCTCCCTTGAGATTAGGTATCTTTGAACCGTGATAGACCATCACGTTGATAGGCCGGGTGTGGAAGTACAGTAATGTATGGAGCTAACCGGTCCTAATAGTTCATATCGCGCTTGAGAGTCTGCACTGTCAACGTCAGCCCTGTACCTGCAGAGCGCGTTGGTGGAGAAAGTCTCCAGCCAGATACGCCCTTTACCACTCACCCAAAGTGAGTGTGCATCGATTTAAAGCCCGCATCCACTGGCTCCATTGCTTGGTGGCCATAGCGTCTGTGACCCACCCGATCCCTTCTCGAACTCGGCCGTGAAACCAGACAGCGCCGATGGTACTAACGCTCAAGCGTTGGAAGAGTAGGTCGCCGCCAGGCATTGCAGCCAGTGGAAGCAGGTATAACCCATTCACAAAGTCAACAGGGCTGACCCGCAAGGGCGGCCCTTTTGGCGTCTATGGTGCTTCATGCGCCATGAGCGCTATCCCCCTCACCGGCGGTAGCCTTCGAGGGATAGGCCCCGGCTCCGTAGGAGCTGCAAGGCCGCCTGGCCGCCCGCAGCGACGCGACCGCAGGTTGCACGAGCGAGGAACGCCACGGAATCGGTATCGCGGGATGGAGCAGCCCGGTAGCTCGTCAGGCTCATAACCTGAAGGTCGTTGGTTCAAATCCAACTCCCGCAACCACCGTTTGAAACCCACCACAGATCAACGCACACTACGCCCGCAGCCCCGCTGCCGGGCGCAATCGGCGTTTGGATCACGCGACAGGAGGACCCGCCATGATCGATGGATCTGCCACCCCCTTCCTTACCGAACGTTTCGACGATGCGCTTGCCTATGCCAGCCGCCTCCACCGCGCGCAGCACCGCAAGGGAACGAGCGTGCCCTATGTCTCCCACCTCCTCGCCGTCGCCGCGATCGCGCTCGAGAACGGGGCGGACGAGGATCAGGCGATCGCTGCGCTGCTGCACGATGCGGTCGAGGATCAGGGCGGGCTGGCGAGGCTTGAAGAAATCCGCGAGCGATACGGCGATGGCGTCGCGCAGATCGTCGCCGATTGCACCGACAGCCACGATGAGCCCAAGCCCGCCTGGCACCCGCGCAAGGAGGCCTATATCGCCAGCCTTGCCCACAAGGCGCCGCGCAGCCTCGCGGTGAGTCTTGCCGACAAGGCCCACAACGCCGCTGCGATCAACGCGGATCTTCGCGCGGTGGGCGAGGCGGTGTGGAGCCGCTTCACCGGCGGCAAGGGCGGCACCTTGTGGTACTACCGCGCGCTGACCAACGCCTTCCGCGCTCACGCGCCCGGCATCGCGGCCGAGCGCTTTGCCCGTGAGGTGGACGAGATGGAGGAGCTCGCCGTGCGAGGGTGACGCAGAGTTCCGGTTGAGTTTCAACGCTGAATTCCGCAGCTTCGGCGCATGAAAAATGCGACCCGATCACCTCTCGCCCTGTGCGCATTTCTCGTCGGGACGAGCGCGGCACATGCCTGCTCGGATTTTCGACCCTTCGCAATCGAGGACGTCCGTCATGCCGATGTGGTGTTCACCGGCACTCTGGCACGATACGCGCGCGTCGATCGCAATCCACCCGCCGTGCCGGGACCCTACGGCCAACTCACCATCGATGTTGCGGAGGTGATCAAAGACAGCGTGCCGCGCCGCGTCGAACTGGCTTGGTTCAACTCGACCTTCGGTATCCCGGAACAGCGTCCAACTGATATCCCGCTGGTGATCGCTGCCATTCGAGTCGATGAAGATATGCCCGGCCCGGTCTGGAGGGTGCTGCAAAGCCCATGTGCGCCGCCGTTCCTAATGGACGACACGCCCAGGAGCCGCGCAGATGTTCGAAAGGCGCTGGACGGCGGACCTGTCCCGCCCGGAGACTATTTCGCGCTCCAGAACGCCGCGCTGAGGACTCAGGCCGAGCAAGCGCACGAGGCGCCTGTGTTCGGCACATTCTCGCTTGGGCTGCTGGCGGCAATCCTCGCGGTTCTTGCTCTGGCCGGATGGCGGCTGGCTCGGCGCAAGGGCTGACCCCTCCGCCTACCCCGCCCGCACCGTCCGCAGGAACCCGCGCACCTGATCGCCCAGATGGGCGGCCTGTGCCTCAAGCTCGTTCGCGCTCAGCAGCACCTGCGACGCGGCCGCGCCGGTCGACAGCGACAGCTGGCGAACGTCCTCGATATGGCCCGCCACCTTCTCGGTGCCGCGCGCGGCGAGGTCGATGCTCTGCGCCAGATCGCGGCCCGCCACGGACTGCTGGTCGACCGCCGTCGCAATCGAGACAGCGGTGGATTCGAGATCCTGCACCTGCCCGGCAATCGCACGTAGCGCCTTGACGCTCGCGCCGGTGGTGGACTGCATCGCGCGGATCTGTTCGGCGACCTTTTCGGTCGCGCGGCTGGTCTGCATCGCGAGTTCCTTGACCTCGCTGGCGACCACCGCAAAACCCCGGCCCGCCTCGCCGCCGCGCGCGGCTTCGATGCTGGCGTTGAGCGCCAGCAGATTGGTGCGCTGGGCGATGGTCTGGATCAGCTCGACGATCTGGCCCACTTCCTCGGCCGAAGCGGCCAGCGCCGAGATCGTCTCGTCAGCCTCCCCGGTGGCAACCGTTGCCAACCGCGCCAATTCGCTGGAAGATGCCGCCTGACGGCTGATTTCGCTGATCGACAGGGCGAATTCGTCGCTCGCCGCGGCGGCCGCGGTGGCGCCGGCATTGGCTTCCTCCATCGAGGCGGCGACTTCGCCGGTGCGGCGGCTCGCTTCCTCGGCGCTCGAGGCCATGCGTGTGGCGGTGGTGTGGAGCTGGCTCGAGGCCGCGGCCACGCCGCTCACCACGTCGCCGACGGTGCGTTCGAACTGGCGTGCGACTTCATCGAGCAGCGCGGCCTTGCGCGCTTCGGCCTCGAGCCGCTCGCGCTCGCGCTCCTGCTGCAATTGCAATTCCTGCTCGGCCTTTTCCGAGCGCTCGCGCGCCCAGGTCTCGAGCCGCTTGCTGGCGCGCTTGAACAGGTCGATCGCGCGCACCATCGCGCCGATCTCGTCCTCGCGATCGGCGCCGTGGATATCGAAATTGCGGTCGCCACTGGCAAGCCGCGTCATCCCGGAGGTGATTTCCATGATCTTGCGCGAGAAATCGCGGCTGAGATAGGCAAGCCCGAGCAGCAGCACCCCGCCGCCCAGCATCGCCAGCACGGCGATGATCAGGATCATGTTGAAGAAATAGGCGATCCCGGTGGCCTCATGTTCCTCGCCGCGCGCGGCAATGTCGGTGGCGAGCCAGCCGGTCGCGGCCATCACCGCGCTCGCTTGCCCTGCAACCTCGGTGACCAGAGCACCGGCATCCGCGCCGTCGCGGGACTTTTCGGCGGCGCTGTCATAGGCATCCTCGAAGCGCGCGATTTCCTCGCGCACGGCTTTTACGCGGGGGCTGAGTTCGGGGGCATCCTGCTCGATCGCCGCCTCGATCGCGGCGATTTGCGTCATCACGGCGCTGGTCGCGGCGCGCTGGGCATCGCGCGGGGCGGACGAAGGGTCGTAGAGCGCGCGCACCGAATGGTAGCGCAGGTCGCCTGCCGCCATCTGCAACTGCCCGGCGGCGACAAGGGTCTCCTGCACGCGAGCCGAGGCATTGTAGCGGTTCCACAGCTCGCCAAGCCCGAGGCCAAGCACCAGCACCAGCAGCACGCCGGCGCCGAGGAAGGTGCCGAACACGGCGTTGATCTTGCGCGCGAGGCTGAGGTTGCGGAACCATGCAAGGCGTTCGAGCAGCGAGACGCGGGTGGGTGCAGCGACGGGCGCGGCGGGGTTGCCCGCCTCGTCCTCGCCGAAGTCTTTCCGGAGTTCGCGCACGAAATCGGGAACCGCCAGTTCCTCGGCCCGCTCCTGCCATCTCATCATGTTCATGCCGCTCGTCCCCCGAAGGTCATCTTGCGGCATTGATGAACGAAAATACTTTATGAAGGGTTGACCCGGGAAATCCGCTTAGGGGGACAGCGCGGAGCCTCAGCCCGCGCGCACTCGCGACAGGAAGCCCTGGACCTGGGCGCGCAACGTGGCGGCCTGGCTTTCGAGGCTGGTCGCGCTCGAGAGCACCTGCGTGGCGGCAGCCCCGGTCGAGAGCGAGAGATCGCGCACGGTGTCGACATGGACCGCGACCTTCTCGGTGCCGCGCGCAGCAAGATCGATGGAGCGGGCCAGGTCATGGCCCGCGACCGATTGCTGGTCGACCGCGCTGGCGATCGAGACTGCGGTGGTCTCGAGGCTCTCGATCTGCGCGGCGATGTCGCGCAGCGCGCTGACGCTGGCGCCGGTGGTCGATTGCATGGCGCGGATCTGCTCGGCGACCTTCTCGGTCGCGCGGCTGGTCTGGTTAGCGAGTTCCTTGACCTCGCTGGCGACCACCGCAAAGCCCCGGCCCGCCTCGCCGCCGCGGGCGGCCTCGATGCTGGCATTGAGGGCGAGCAGGTTGGTGCGCTGGGCGATGGTCTGGATCAGCTCGACGATCTGGCCGACTTCCTGCGCGGACGCTGCCAGCGCGCCGATGGTGCTGTCGGCCTTGCGCGCCGAGACGCTGGCCTCGCGCGCGAGCTGCGCGGAAGAGGCGGCCTGGCGGCTGATCTCGCCGATCGACATGGCGAATTCGTCGCTGGCGGCGGCGGCGGCGGAGGCCCCGAGGTTGGCTTCCTGCATCGCCGCGGCGGCCTCGCCGGTGCGTTGCGAAGCGTCCTCGGCCGTGGTCGCCATCAATGCGGCGGTCGATTGCAGCTGGCTGGAGGCGGCGACCACTCCGGTGACGACTTCGCCGACGGTGCGTTCGAACTGGTCGGCGATGCCGGCCATCATGCGATCGCGTTCGCGCCGCGCTTCCTCGGCGATGACCTGCTGGCGGGCGTGTTCGTCAAGCTCGGCCTTGGCCCGTTCGGCGCGTTCGCGGCTGAGCTTTTCGAGGCGCAGGCCGGCGCGGTGGAAGATCTCGGTGGCGCGAGCCATCTCGCCGATCTCGTCTTCGCGATCCTTGCCGCTGATCGCGACATCGCGGGTGCCAGCGGCGATCGCGGTCATCTGGTGGGCCATCGCCTTCAATGTCGCGCCCACGGTGCGGTTGAAATAGCGCTGCGCAAACAGGGTGATGAGCGTGAGGATCGTCGCGAGGCCGATCCACATCACCATCAGGCGCGAGATCAGCGCGGCGCCCTCATCGGCCATCGCGGCCGCTTCCTCGCCCAGCGCGGCGGTCAGCGCCTGCGCGGCATCGAGCACCGCGTCACCGGTGGCGCCGATTTCGGCGGCCTGGCGCTGGCGCATCGCGATGTCGGCGGTGCCGGGGGTGTAGGCGGTGACCTGGCGGCCGAGATCCTCGATCCCTTCGCGGATCAGCGCGAGCCGGTCCTGCTCGGCCATGGCGCTGTCGCGGCCGCGATCGGAGAGGGCGGCGGCGCTGGCGGCGGCGCGGTCGAGCGCCTCGCGTGCAGCCTGCGCGCGCGCGGTGTCTCCATCGGCGACCAGCAATTCGGCGTGGCGCTGGCCCTCGCTCAGCTGCACCAGCAGGCGTTCGGCCTTGAGCGTGGCATCGTGGGTGGTGCGGATATGCTCGGCGCGCTGGCCGAGCTCGACATAGCCCGCCACCACGAACAGCCCCGCAAGCAGCGCAAAGCCGAGGTTGGCGGTGAAGAACAGCGTGATCTTGCTTCCGATGGACAGCTGCGCGAACCAGCGCTGCCAGCGGCCGAGCCGGGAGGCGGGGGCATCGGGCCCCCCAGCGGGCTGTTGACCGGCGCTCTCGGCGTCGAGATTGAGAGCAATGTCCTTAAGCGCGCTCATGCTGCCTTCCCGTCCTTGGCTTTGGCGTCGGTGTCGTTCTGCCGGGCGATCAGCCGGTCGATCTCGGTGGCGGGCACGGCGCGGTGGTAGAGCCAGCCCTGGATCTGGTCGGCCCCGGCAAGGCGCACCAGTTCGGCCTGTTCCTCGGTTTCCACGCCCTCGGCCGTCACCCCCATGTCGAGCGCGCGGGCCAGCGCGATCGACGAAATCATCATCGCCCGGCTGCCGTCATCGACGCCCGCCAGCTCAACCAGCGAGCGGTCGAGCTTGAGCTTCTCGAAGCGGAACCGCCGGAGGAAGCCGATCGAGGCATAGCCGGTACCGAAATCGTCGAGCACGATGCGCACCCCGAAGCTCCGGATCACGTCCAGCGTGCGTTCGGCCACCACCGGATCGAGCACGAGGCAGGTCTCGGTGACTTCGAGTTCGAGCCGGTGCGGGGGGAAGCCGGTTTCCTCCAGCACTTCGCCGAGCTTGATCGGGAATTCGGCGTTGCGCAGCTGCGCGGCGGAGATGTTGACCGACAGGGTGATGTCGCCCCAGCGGCCTGCGTCGCACACCGCCTGGCGCAGCACCCACACCCCGAGCGGGTTGATCAGCCCCGAATCCTCGGCGACGGGAATGAAGATGTTGGGGGTCAGCGGATCGCGGTCCGGCCCGCGATTCCAGCGCAGCAGCGCCTCGACCGCGACGATGCGTTTGTCCTGGGCATCGACCAGCGGCTGGTAGGCGAGGTGGAATTCGCCCGCGGCGATCCCGGTGCGGATCTCGTCCTCGATCTCGCGCACCCGCTCGCGGCGGCGATCGAAGCTCTCGTTGAACCAGGTGCAGCGCATCTTGCCGCCGCGCTTGGACATGTCCATCGCCACGTCCGCGCGGCGCAGCATCTCCGAGGAGGGGATGCGGCTGTCGGCGGTCGATCGCGCCAGGCCGATGCTCGCGCCCACCGCTATATGGCGCGGGCCGAGCGTCAGCGGCGTGCCGAGCTTGTCGAGCAGCGCTCGGCAGATCCCTTCGAGGATCGTGCCTGCGACCTTGCCCCCCATCACGGCCGCGAACTCGTCGCCGCCGAGCCGGTAGCAACGCGCTTCCTTGCCGCACACCTCGCGCAGCACCTCGCCGCACAGCGCGATCAGCTGGTCGCCCACGCCATGGCCATAGTGGTCGTTGACCTGCTTGAAGCTGTCGAGATCGATCATCGCCAGCGCCACCTCGTCCTCGCCGCGCGCGAGGAACTGGATGTCCTCGTGCAGGGCATGGCGGTTGGGCAGCCCTGTCAGGGGATCGATATGGGCGCGATGCTCGAGCCCGCGAATCGTCGCGATCCCGCTGCGCCCGAGGAAAAACAGCGTGGCAGCGTAGATCAGGATCGCGGTGATCAGCAGCGGCGCCTGCGAGACCACTGCCCAGCGCCCGCTCAGCCCTATGGCAAAGCCCAGGCCGCCCGTCAGGACGCTTGCCACGAGGATCGGGATGAGCACCAGCCCGACCGGGGTGAGGTGCAGGGGGTGCTTGGGGGTGAACAAGAACAGGGCTTCCCGATAAGCGCGCCGATCATAGCGCGGGTTCCGGATCGTCCTAAACAGAGGCGGCTAAGGAAGGGTAAAGCGGCGGCCCCGCAGCACGTCAAACTGCGGGACGGTCAGGCGATTTTCCGCACGGCGGCAGGGGCGGGGGATCCGGCGGGCTCGAAAAAGCTCGCGCGGCGCTGGGTCGGCACGAAGCGGTCGGTCTGGCCGACCACGGTCTCGCCCGCGCCGAGCATCAGGAAGCCGTCGGGCAGGACCGCGCGCGACAGGCGCTCGAAGGCGTCGTGGCGCACCTGACGGTCGAAATAGAGCAGCACGTTGCGACACAGGACCAGATCGAAGGCCAGGCGGCCGGGGTGCGGGGCGGTGAGCAGGTTGCCTTGCGCAAAGCGCACCATCGCGCGTACGTCCCCGCGCACCTGCCAGCCGCGCGGGGTCTCGTCGAAATGACGCAGCATCTGCGTGACGCCGAGGCCGCGCTGCACCTCGAACTGGCTATAGAGGCCGCTGCGCGCGGTGTTGATGGCGCGGTGCGAGACATCGGTGCCGATGATGTCGACCGTCCAGCCGTGCCAGCGTTCGGCCTGTTCGCAGAACAGCATCGCCAGCGAGTAGACCTCCTGCCCCGTCGAGCAGCCCGCCGACCAGATCGACAGCCGGCGCACATCGCGGCGGCGCGCGGCCAGCTCGGGCAGGATTTCGCCCGGCAGCTGGTCGAAGGTCGGCTTGTCGCGGAAGAAATAGGTCTCGTTGTTGAGCAGCGCCTCGACCACTTCCTGCGCGAGGTCGGTGCCCTCGGGCCCGCCCGGAGGCGCGGCGAGCAGGCAGACGAGCTGGTCGACATTCGAAATGCCGTGCTGGCGGAAGATGCCCGCCAGCGCCGAATTGACGCGCCAGCGGCGGCTTTCGGTCAGGTGCTGACCGGTGCGCGCTTCGAGCAGATCGGCGATGATCTGGTGGGAGGCTTCGCTCGCTTCCATTGCCGGCCTATTTGAGCGCTGCTGCGGGTGCGGGGGCGAGCGCGCTGACCTGCGCCATCACCGCCTCGCCGATCCGCTCGGGCGCGGCGATGAGGCTGGCAAGGCCGGCGCGCGACACGGCGCCGGGCATGCCCCACACCGCGCTGCTATCGGCGTCCTGCGCGTAGATCGTGCCGCCAGCATCGACGAGGACCTTGGCCCCGAGCACCCCGTCGCGGCCCATGCCCGACAGGATCACGCCCAGCGCGCGGCCCTCGCAGGCCACGGCAAGGCTCGCCAGCATCGGGTCAACTGAGGGCAGGCAGCCGCTCGGCTGGGGCTCGGTGCTGATCCGGGTCATCAGTCCGCCCGAACTCTTGCGCCTGATCACGACATGACCGTGGCCGGGCGCGATGACGATCCGGCCCGGGGTGAGCATCAGGCCCTCGGCGGCGATCTCGGCGGGGCGCCCGCAGGCGGCCTCGATCTGGCGCGCGAAGACCGGCATGAAATTGGCGGGCAGGTGCTGGGTGATGACGAGCGGCACGTCGAAATCGGGCGCCAGCTGCCGCAGCATCAGGCCCAGCGCATGAATGCCGCCGGTCGAGGCGCCGATCGCGATCACCTCGGGGCGGCGGATGCGCCGGACCGGGGCGGGGCGCACGAAGGAGGGCGCGGCCACGGGGGCCTCGGGCGCGACTGGCGTCTCGCTTGCCACTAGCGCGGCCACGGCGCGCGATCCCAGCGCGCGGATCTTGCCGAGCAGCGCGGCGCGGTATTCCTCGGTGAACCCGCCCGGGCGCGGCTTCAGCAGCGTGTCGGCGGCCCCCATCTGGAGCGCCGAGAGGGTGTGCTCGGCGCCGTCGACAGTCAGCGAGGAGACGACCAGCACTTGAGGGCGGCCGGGGGTGGCGAGAATCGCGGGCAGCGCGCCCAGACCGCCGATCCCGGGCATCTCGAGATCGAGCAGCACCACATCGGCAGGGGTTTCGGCGAGCTGGGCGATGGCGCGCTCGGCGCTGGAGGCGGTGCCCGCGATCACCAGCGCAGGGTCGCTGTCGACCATGCGCTTGAAGATCGTGCGCACCGTCAGCGAATCATCGACGATCATCACGCGGATCGCGCCATCGGCATTCGGCACGGCTCCGTGATCGGCACGGGATTTCATTGGGGCGCGGCCCGCGCTTGTCGCGTCAGGCTCGTGCGGCGGCAGGGAGGCGGGACGGTTCACGCAAACCCGACAAGCTGCAACTTGATCTGCAGCGTCTCGTGGTCGAAGGGCTTCATCACATATTCGTCGGCCCCGGCCTGGATCGCCTGACGGATATGCGCGACGTCGTTCTCGGTGGTGCAGAACACCACCTTGGGCTTGTCGCCGCCCGGGCGCTGGCGCAGCGCGACGAGGAATTCGATCCCCGTCATCACCGGCATGTTCCAGTCGAGCAGCACCACATCAGGCAAGGCCGCATCGCAGGCGTCGAGCGCTATCCTGCCATTCTCGGCTTCTTCGACGGCGAACCCGAGAGTCTCGAGGATATGCCTCGAAACCTTTCGGATGACGCGGGAATCATCGACGATGAGACAAGTTTTCATGGGCGTTCCTGCGGTTGGTGCCGCGAAACTAGCGGGGATTTGGTAAGGATTGGATTAAGACCGCAGGCGTTCTGTCCCGATTGTCAGCCGCCTCAAGCCCGCGCGGCGCCCGAGCATCGCTTTTGCCGTTCGCGCCGGCGAACCGGCGGACGGCGCATCACGCTGCGGCCTCGATTTCGGTCCGATGCGCTTCGGGCCCGGCCAGCAGGGCGGGCAGATCGATCAGCAGCGCGGGGCCGGCCATGGTCTCGATCATGCCGAGCGCGACCCGCGACCATTCGGCGCCGAAGCCGCCGGGCACCTGCCCCGCCTCGCCCGCGGCGGTGGTGATGTCCTCGATCCCGTCGACCAGCAGCGCGTAGGAATGGCCGCCCTCGGTGATCACCGCGGCGCGGTGATCAGTGGGCCACTCGCCGCCGGCGCTGTTGGCGGACAGGCCGATGGCACGGCGGCAGTCGATGACGGTCAGCGCCTGGCTGCGCAGCGCGGTGATGCCCGCGATCCAGGCGGGGCTGCGCGGGATCGGGGTGATGGCGCCGGTCTCGATCACCGAACGCACGTCCAGCGCCGACAGCGCGCAGCGGCGACCGGCGATCTGGAGGATGATCAGCAGCTTTTCGGTCATGCGGCCTCTCCGGCAGGGACGCGCGCGGCGGCCGCAAGCGCGGCGAGCAGCCCCTCGCGGTCATAGCGGTAGATGGTCTGCGCGCCCGCGGGCGCATCGGGCTGGTCGCGCAGGCGGATGACACGCGCAGGCAGCGGACGGCCGAGCGTCTCGGCAACCTCGTAGACGTCCTCGAACAGGATCCCGATCGTAGCCGCGCCGGCCTCGTCGGGCGGGGCAATGTCGTAGCCTGCGGCGATAACCAGCGGAGCAAGGATCGCGCGCGCCCATTCGCCATCGGGCAGCGTGCAGCGCGGGCGCTCGGCGACCTGTGGGGGCTCGCCGTGGCGGGCGAACAGCGCGTGCGCGTCGATCAGGGTGACAGGCACGCCGCCGATGAGGGTCATCGCCTCGGCCAGCGGGTCTTCGGGGACGGGGGTGAGGGTGTCGGTGAGTTCGACCGCATCCTCGACCTCGCGCACCGCGTAAAGCAGTTCGCACGCACCGTCCGACAGGCGCAGCAGGCGCACGCGGGGTTGGGTGAGGGGGGCCTCGGGCAGACCGACGAGGGGCAGGATCAGCCCGTCGATCACCACCCGCGGGCGCGCCGCGGACCGGTCGATCGCGGCGACCGGCGCGGTCTCGATGCGCTGCACCAGCTCGAGCCGCACCGCCGAGCGCCGTCTGGCAAAATCGGTGAACAGCATCGCGCGGCTCGCGCTTTCGGCAGCGGCGCCTGCGTCCTCGGCGAGCGGGCCGAGCACCCGGGCGCGGGTGTCGGAGACGAGATCGTGCTGCGCGGCGATGTTGGCGACGTCGAGCAGCAGCACGGGCGTGCCGTCGTCGAGCAGGGTCGAGCCGGCGTAGAGCCCCGAGCGCATCACCGCCGGCGCGAGCGGCTTGACGACGAGATCGCCGTGATTGTGGATGCCCTCGACCGCCAGCGCGAAGAGATCGCCGCTGGCGAGGCGCAGCATCACCAGCGTCGGTTCCTTCGCCGCCGCGTCGTCCGCAAGCCCCAGTACCTCGTCCAGCATCAGGCAGGGCACGCGGATGCCGCGGAAGGTGACCAGCGCGGTCTCGCCAATCCGGGTGAGATCGAGCGCGCGGGCCGAACCCTGGACGATCTCCTCCACATAGCTCTGCGGGATCGCGAAGCGGTGCCCGGCGACCTCCACGGTCAGCCCGGCGATGATGCTGAGCGTCAGCGGGATCTGGAGCGTGAAGGTGGTGCCCTCGCCGGGGATGCTGGCGACCTTGATGCTGCCGCCGACCTTCTCGAGGTTCTGGCGCACCACATCGAGCCCGACGCCGCGCCCGGAGACGTTGCTGACGGTCTCGGCGGTGGAGAGGCCGGGCTCGAAGATGAGATTGAGGATCTTGTCACGCGGCATGGCGGCGCGCTCGGCGGCGGTGACGAGGCCGGTGGCGACCGCCTTGGCTGCGATCCGTTCCTCGTCTAGCCCGCTCCCGTCGTCGGCAAGCACGATCGAGATGGTGTTGCCCGACTGCCGCGCGGCGATAGCGAGCAGGCCGATCTCGCGCTTGCCCTGGCCGAGGCGTGCCGACGGGCTCTCGATCCCATGGTCGATGGCGTTGCGGATGATGTGGGTGAGCGGATCGCGGATCGTCTCGATCATCTCGCGGTCGAGCTCCACGTCGCCCCCGTCAAGATCGACCATCACCTGCTTGCCGAGTTCGGCGGAGAGGTCGCGCACAAGGCGGGGCAGCGCGCCGAACAGCGTCTCGATGCGCTGCATCCGCATCCGCGTGATCGCGTCGCGCACGTCGGAGAGGATGGTGGTGAGGCGCTCAAAGGGGCCGTCAATGGTCGGCTGGTTGCCTGCCTGCCGCAGCCGGTGGGCAAGATCGTTGCGCGCCAGCACCATGTCGGAGACGCCGCTCATCACGCGGTCGAGCAGTTCCACGGGCAGGCGGATGGTGCGCTGGGCATCGGCGCGGCGCTGGGGCTGGGCGGCGGCGTCCTCGTTCGCGCCGAGCTGGGCGGCGGCGGGGGCATGGAGCGGCGCCTCGGGGCCGGCGCGGGGGTCTTCGGCGGCCAGCGCCTCGCCGCCCTCCAGCGCGGCGATCAGCGCCTCGTCTCCGCCTTCGGGGAATTGTTCGCCCGCCTCGATTGCATCGACCATCGCCGCGATCCGGTCGATGATCGCGAGAACCCCGGTGACCAGCGCCTGATCGGCCTCGCGGCGCCCGGCGCGGCAATCGGCGAGCGCGTCCTCGGCGGCATGGCTCAGGCTGGCGAGGCGGGGGAAGTCGAAGAAGCCGCAATTGCCCTTCACGGTGTGGACGAAGCGGAAGATCGCATCGAGGCGCGCGCGATCGGCCGGATCAGCTTCCCAGGCGACGAGTTCGCCGCCGGTGGCCTCCAGCATCTCGCGGGTCTCGGCGATGAATTCCGCCAGCAGGTCGTCCATGGGCCCTCGTCTCGCGTCTTGCGTGAGAGGGGCTATGCGGCAGAGTTGGTTAACAAGCGCCTAGCGCGCGTGAGCCCGGGTCGCGCGGGCGCGGGCGTGGCGCGCGAAGAGATAGCGCACCAGCACCAGGGCCGAAGCTGCGCCGAACAGGTTGGCGGCAAGTTCCGCGGTGTAGATCGCCGCCGATCCCAAGTCCGGCTGCAGCACGAGCGCGACCGGCAGCATCACCAGAAACACCCGCGCCACCGACTGTCCGAGCGCGAAGCTCGCCCGGTCGACCGCGTTCATGATCCCGTTGCCGACGATCAGCAGGCCGAAGCCCGCATAGCCCCAGGCGGCGATCTTGAGGTAGAGATCGAATTCGGCGACCACGGCGGGATCATCGGTGAACACCCGCCCGAAGGTCGCGCCCGCCGCCATCATCGCGCCCGCCACGATCAGGCCCCAGACGATGCAGAAGCCGAAGGCATAGCGCACCGCCTCGGCGGCGCGGTCGTCGCGGCCTGCGCCCCAGTTCTGCCCGACGATCGCCCCGATCGCGCCCGACAGGCCGAGCAGCGGCACCAGCACCAGACTCTGCAAGCGCCCCGCCGCGCCGAAGCCCGCGACCGCCGCCTCGCCTTCGAGCGCGACCAGCGCGGTCAGCACGGCAAGGCCCAGCGGGTTGATCGCGTTGGAGAAGGCCGCAGGCAGCCCGACGCGGATGATCGCGCGTGCGGGATCGAGGAGGTTGCAATTCCGCAAGCTGCCGAGATTCAAGGGCAGCGGCGTGCCGCGCAGCAGCCACAACGCGGTCGCCACGCCGATCGCCCAGCCGATCCCGGTCGCATAGGCCGATCCCGCGATGCCGAAGCCCTCGAAGCCGAAAGCTCCGGTAATCAGGATCGGGTTCAGCACCCAGTTGGCCGCGGCATAGGTGATCGAGACCGTGCTGGTGCGCCGCGCCTCGCCCTGTCCGCGCAGCACGCCGTTAAAGCCCATGATCGCAAGGCTCAGCGGGAAGGCCATCGCATAGGGGCCCATATAGGCGCGGATCAGCGGCATGAGGTGCCGGGGCGCATTCATCGCGGCAAAGATCGGATCGATCAGCAGCCACAGCATCGCGGCCATCATCACCCCGCACAGGCAGGCGAACACGATCCCGAAATTCGCCCGGCGCACGGCGTTCTCGAAATTCCCTTCGCCCAAGGCGCGGGCGACGACCGAATTGATGCCGACCATCACGCCCACGCCCAGCGAGGTGCAGGCGACCGAGACGGGGAAGATGAAGCTGATCGCGGCGAGCGGCGCACTGCCAAGCTGGCCGACGAAATAGGCGTCGATGATCCCGACCGACATGATCGCGGCGACCCCGATCACCGCGGGCAGCGTCTGCGACACGAGGTGGCCGGGAATGCTGCCGGTGACCAGACGGGCGGTTGAAGGGGAGGGTGACGTCATGCTCGCAACCGGCCTAGCGAGGCCCGCAGCGCCTTGCAAAACATTCCCTCGGCGTGCGATAGCTTGGCCAAAGCAAGTACGGAGAGGAACCGCGCCATGGCAACCCAGCTCAAGCCCAATATCGAATGCAGCAAGGAAGAATGGCAGGCACGGCTTGATCTTGCCGCGTGCTACCGCATCTTCGATCACCTCGGCTGGTCGGAATCGATCTACAACCACATCTCGCTGAAGGTGCCGGGCGAGAGCGACACCTTCCTGATCAACCCCTTCGGGCTGCTCTACAGCGAAGTGACCGCCAGCAACCTCGTCAAGATCGATGTCGAGGGCAATAACGTGGGCGGCTCGCCCTATATGGTGAACAAGGCGGGCTTCACCCAGCACGCCTATTTCCACAAGCATCTGGGCGGCCGCGCGGATGCGATCTGCCACGTCCACACCACCGCGACGATGGCCGTGGCGAGCCACAAGGACGGGCTGCTGCCGACCA
>NZ_JAMNXL010000083.1 GCF_023653175.1 Erythrobacter sp.
TCTCCGCACCCAGCAGGTCGGTGCGCTTGCCGAAGCCGAGTTCACGTGCAACCTGCTCGGCAAGATTGCGGCTCTGCAGGATCTCGACCTGGGTCTGCATCAGCGTATCGACCTCGGAAGCCGACACGATCTGCGAGTCGACGTCCTGACCCTCGATGATCGTATTGCCCCACGGGGCAACCCGAACCGTCGACGTCGCAACGTAGGTGGGCGGGGTGAGCAGGGTCATGGCCACGCCCCCCATCACCGCGAGCGCGACGATCACGGCGATCAGCCAGCGCTGGCGGAACAGCGCGCCGCGCAGCCAGGCGATGTCGATGCGGGGGCCTTTGGTCGTGACGGGTTCGGGGGCCGGCAAATACTGATCGACCCACAGGCTGCCGCCAGTGGGTTCCGGTGCTCCGATAATTGAACGCTCGTTCATCTAGTCACTATCCATCTGCGGGCGCCATCGGGCTGGCCGTCTGGCGACCAACCCGTGCACTCATGTATTCCAGCCGCGCGCCCGGAGAGGGAGCGGCTTATTTCAACCCCGCGACGGCAAACACGCCGAACGCAGGCAGGGCCTTGATCAGGTCTTCCCAGAACACCGACAGGCCATCGGTGCCCATCACCAACCGGTCGCCGGGCTGGAGAACCGGATCGAGCATCGTGCCCTGGCGCACCTGTCCGTAATCGAACTTGGCCACCATGATGCCCTCGGGGCTTTCGCGGAACACTGCCACCTGGTCAATCTTGGCGCTGCGCTTGGGACCGGAGGCCAGCGCGACGGCAGTCGACAGGCGCGCGCCCGGCTGGAAGCTGTAGACGCCCGGCTTTTCGACCGCACCCTCGACCGTGACGAGGTGGGAAGCGAACTCGGTGACGTTCACGCTGACCATCGGCGACTTGAGGCCGAGCGCAGCGAAGCGCCGGGTGAGGTCCTGTTCGAACTGCTTGGCGGTCATGCCGGCGGCCGGGATCGAACCCAGCATCGGCAGCGAGACATTGCCCTCGACCCCGATTCGGAGCGTCTCTGCCGAGAGGTCAGGTTCGCGGAACACCGTGACGGAAATCTTGTCGGTCGGGCGCATCAGATAAATGTCCGGGCGGCTGACGCTGTAGCCAGCCTGCCCGAGATCGGCGTTTGGTTGCGATGCGGCGACGCCGATGGCCGGTTCGGGGCTCGAGGCACAGCCTGAGAGTGCCAACCCCGTCACCACGCACAGCGCCACGCCCAGTCCAGCCTTGTACTCGCGTTGCTTCACCAGTCCCTCCTTCAAAGCCCCAGACGGCTTAGACGCTCCATTTCTGCGGTGCAACATCATAAGGCGGCCGGCGCGGCAAGCGGCGCGTGCAGCACGACGCTACTTTCGCCCCGCGCAATGATGATGCAAGAGGCGCAGTCTGCGTGGGTTGTCGCGAGGTTTCGCACAACCCATCCCCAAGCCGGAGCATGATTTGATGTCCGCTCAAGTCCCATCGATCTTCAGCCTGGGGGCTGCGGGTCTCTATGTTGTCGTTCTGCTGGTCTGCCTCCTGTCCGCTTTAACGGCCGGCCGACAGCGGCAGCCCGGTGCACACCGGCGGATGTGGACCATGATCGCCTTCGCGTTCGGGGCCTTCGCCCTCATCCGGATCGGCGGTTTCGAGGAGCAATTGCGCGATTTCCTTCGCGCCGAACTGCGCACCGGGGGAGGCTACGACGAGCGGCGCACCATCCAGCGCTATGTCGCCTTCTCCGTCATAGCGGTTGTGGGAGGGCTTTTCATGTGGGAGCTGTTCCGGCAATCGCGCGGCCTGCGGGGGCGACGCAACATCGCCCTGTTTGCGGCCTTTGCCGCGCTGGCGATGATGGTGATGCTGATCGGCCTGCGGATCGTTTCGCTGCACCAGATCGACGTGCTGCTCTACGGCCCGACCAAACTCAACTGGTTCATCGACATCGGGGCAACACTCACGGTGCTGGCGTCCGCCGCGCTCTATATCCGGCTGGTCTCGCGGCGGGCCTGACCGGTCAGTGCCGCGCGCCGACGAGCTGCGCGATCTTGTGGCTGGCGGTGCCGTCACCATAGGGGTTGTGCGCGGTCGCCATCCAGCGATAGGCTTCCGGATCGTCGAGCAGCCTCTCTGTTTCCCCAAGGATAACAGCCGCATCCGCTCCGACCAGTCGCGCCGTTCCGGCTGTCACACCCTCGGGCCGCTCGGTCGTGTCGCGCATCACCAGCACGGGCTTGCCGAGGCTCGGCGCTTCCTCCTGGATGCCGCCGGAGTCCGTCAACACGATGTCGCTCGCCGCCATCATCGCCACGAAATCAAGGTAGTCGAGCGGCTCGATCAAGGCGATATTGTCATAGCCCGCCAGCGCCGGACGCATCACTCCGCCGACGTTGGGGTTGGGGTGCAGCGGGTAGATGATCGCGACATCATCGCGCGCCGCAAGCGCTTGCAATCCCTTGGCAATCTCGTGCATCCCGGCCCCGAAATTCTCGCGGCGGTGGGCGGTGACGGCGATGATCCGTTTGCCCGCGAAGCGCGCCTTGAGCGATGCGATGGCAGGGGCAAGCGAGGGGTCGGCGGCGATCCGGCCTTGCGCGAACAGCAGCGCGTCGATCACCGTGTTGCCGGTCACGTGGATCGCATTTTCATGAACGTTTTCAGAACGCAAAGCCGCCGCTGCCGTCTCAGTAGGAGCGAAGTGCAGATCGGTGATGACGCCGGTGACCTTGCGGTTCACCTCCTCGGGCCAGGGCGAATAAATGTCGCCGCTGCGCAGGCCCGCCTCGACATGGCCCACCGGAATGCGCCGGAAATAGCACGCCAGCGAGGCCATCATTGTGGTCAACGTGTCGCCATGTACCAGCACACGATCAGGCAACAACCCGTCCAAGACCGCACCAAAACGCGTCAGGATGCGGCTCGCCAAACCGTCGAGCGACTGGTCGGGCTGCATCAGGTCGAGATCGACGTCGGGCACCAGCCCGGCCAGCGCCAGCACAGAATCGAGCAGTTCGCGGTGCTGCGCGGTGACCACAACCTTCACATCGAACAAGCCGGTCTCGCGCAGCGCGAAGACCACCGGGAACATCTTGATCGCTTCGGGCCGGGTGCCGAAGGTCACCACAATGCGCGGTTTCGTCGCGCCCGAACCTGTGGCGGACGTCATCGCCGGAGCATGCCCCGCGTGTCGAACACGAGCTTGCCCGCGAGATGCCCGGGCCCGAGATGCTTGAAGGCGGTGTGATCGACCAGCACCACCACAATCTCCGCCTGCCTGAGGCCGGCGTCAAGCGTCACCAGTTCGGCGCCCGTTCCGGCGAAAGCCTTCGGCAGTTCGTCGGTGAAGGGCTCGACCACGAGGATGCGCTTCCCGTGGGTGTGCGCCAGCGCCTCGGCGATCTCGAGCGCCGGGCTTTCGCGGAAGTCGTCGATGTCGGGCTTGAAGGCGAGGCCGAGCAGCGCGACCTTACCGTCCGGCGCAGCATCGAGCAGCGCGCGGATCTTGCCTTCGGTGTGGACTGCCTTGTGGTCGTTCACCTCGCGCGCGGTGCGCACAAGGCGTGCGGCCGAGGGTGCGCCCGCCACCAGGAACCACGGGTCGACCGCGATGCAATGCCCGCCGACGCCGGGGCCGGGTTGCAGGATGTTGACTCGCGGGTGGCGGTTGGCGAGGCGGATCACCTCCCACACATCGACCCCGATCACGTCGGCGATCATCGAGAGTTCGTTGGCAAAGGCGATGTTGACGTCGCGGAACGAGTTCTCGACCAGCTTGACCGTCTCGGCCACGCGCGCGGTGGTGTAGAGGCAGTCGCCCTTGACGAAGCTGGTGTAGAGCACCGCCGCACGCTCGGCGCAGGCAGGGGTGACGCCGCCGATCACGCGGTCGTTGTGGACGAGTTCGTTTACGATCCGCCCCGGCAGCACGCGCTCGGGGCAATAGGCGAGCGCGATGTCCGCTTCGTCATCGCTGCCATCGCGCGGCACCACCAGATCGGGGCGCAGCTCGGCAATGATTTGGGCGACCCGCTCGGTGGTGCCGACCGGCGAGGTGCTCTCGATAATGACGCAGGCGCCGGGCAGGATCCTAGGCGCGATCGCGCGCGCGGCGGCCTCGACATAGGTGATGTCGGGGGTGTTGTTGTCGCCCAGCGGGGTAGGCACAGCGATCATGTAGAAGCTGGCGGTGGGGACTTGCGTAGAGGCGGTCAGCGTCTGCGCGGTGATCGCGTCATGCACCAGCTTGTCGAGATCGCGCTCTTCGATATGCACGCCGCCCGCATTGACGGTGTCGACCACCCGCTGCGACACATCCACGCCGCACACGCTCCAGCCATAGGAGGCGAGCAGGGCGGCGGTGGGCAGGCCGATATAGCCAAGGCCGATCACCGCGACCTGATGGTCGGGCGCGGGGTGGGCCAGAGCCTTGCGTCCGAGCGCGGCGGTGGCATCGAAAGGAGCGTTCATGCGGTCAAGGTCCCGGTTCTCGGGAGCCGTGATGGCCGCAAAGCCATTAAAATCGCGTTAGGCTTGCCGCTATTTTACCATGTGGCGCCAAGCTGATCCCCGGGCGGCTTACTTCGCCAGCGCCTGGGTGTAGGCGGCAAGCAGGGGCGTGATCTGGTGCTGCCAGTTGAGTTCGCTCACCACCCGCTCGCGTCCATAGGCGCCCATGCGCTCGCGGGCGGCCGGGTCATCGACAAGCGCCACGATCTTTTCGGCCATGTCCACCGGATTGTTCGCTTCGGCATAGAGCGAGGCGTCCTGCGCCGAAAAGCGCCCCTCGGTGACGTCGAACTGCACCATCGCCTTGCCGAGGCTCATGTATTCCATGATCTTGTTCATGGTCGACTTGTCGTTCATCGCGTTGACGCGGTCGGGGTTGACGCCGAGGTCCATGGTCGAGAGCACCTCGAACAGGTCGGCATCTGGCGCGCGGCCGGTGAAGGTGATGAAGTCGCCGAGGCCGCGGCTGGCGGTGAGGTCCTTGAGTTCGGCCAATGCAGGCCCACCGCCGACCAGCACGAACTGGATGTCCTCGCGCTTCATGTGGCGCACGATGTGCTCGACGGCGTCGATCAGCAGGTCGATGCCCTCCTGCTCGCCCATCACCCCGACATAGCCGACCATGTGCGCGCGGCCGTTCTTCCAGCGCTCCACAGGGGCCACGCGCTTCAGCTTGGAGAGGTCGGGGCCGGAGCGCACCACATGGACGCGATCCGGCTTCATCCCGCCGCGCTCGATGGCGATTTTCCGGTAGGAATGGTTGGTCGCAATCGAGACATCCGCCGCCTTGAAGGTCAGCTTTTCGAACAGCACCATCAGCTTCCAGAAGAACCCGCGCTTGTTGAACTTGGCTTCGTAGAGCTCAGGGTTAATGTCGTGGTGGTCGAAGATGTATCGCACGCCAAACAATTTGAATGGCAGCGCGACGAGGAAGATCAGGTCGGGCGGATTGCAGCCCTGGATCACGTCGATGCGGCGCTTCATGTGGATCTTCCACGCCAGCACCGTCTCCCAGAACAGCGCCGCGCCATATTCGGCAAGGAAGCCGATCGCGCCCTTGGCTTCCAGCGGCAGCGGGTGGCGGTGGATGTCGATCCCCTCGATCACCTCGAAGCGGCTCTCGTAGCCCTTGCCGGTGGGACAGATGATCGAGACATGCGCGCCTGCCGCTTTCAGCGTGCGCGCCTCCTGCCACACCCGCCGGTCGAAGGGCAGGGGCAGGTTCTCGACCACGATAAGGACATGGCGGCCCTTGAGGGGCTCGCCCTCGATGACCGCGGGGATGCCTTCTTCGGCGTTGAGGGTCGCGGGGGCGTTCATCGTCAGGCGATGGTGCTGGTGTCGACGACCTTGGCCGGATCGACCGCAAGGGTATCGATCAGGCGGTTGGTGGCGATGATCCGGGCGTAATCGCGGCTTTCTGCGGCCTCCTTGGTCACCATCAGCCCGTCGATGCGCGGCAGCACCGAATAGGCATAGCCGAGGTTCTGGCCGACGAGATTGTCGGGCGCGACCTTGGGGTCGTAGATGTCGACGTCATAGCCTGCCTCCAGCAGCTTCCTCGCCATGTCGACCGCCGGGCTTTCGCGCAGATCGTCAGTTTCGAGCTTGAAGGCGAGGCCGACCAGCAGCACCTTCGCCCCCGGCTCGATGCCAGCGGTGGCGTGCAGGAACTGGTGGTGCTTGTGCGCCTCGTTCGAGCGGATCAGCGCGTCCACCAGGTGGGTCGCCGAGCCGGTATCGGCGGCGATGTACTGGAGCGCGCGCACGTCCTTGGGGAGGCACGATCCGCCGAAGGCGCCGCCGGGCCGGGTGTAATAGGCACTGAGGTTGAGCTTGGTGTCGCTCTTGAAGATCGCGTGGACTTCCTTGGCCGAGATGCCGAGGTTCTGGCACACCCGCCCGATTTCGTTGGCGAAGGCGACCTTCACCGCGTGCCAGGAATTGTCGACGAACTTGGTGATCTCGGCCTCTCGCAGGCCCACTTCGAAGACCGGCGCCTCTATCCCTGCGTTGAGCTTTGCCATGTTGGCCGAGGGCTTTCCGCCAAGCGTGCCGATGACGATCTTGGGGGGGTGGAAAAAGTCATCGATCGCGGTGGCTTCGCGCAGGAATTCGGGGTTGTAGACTAGTTCGACCGCGCTTTGCGCCGCATCGCCGAGGTGGCTCTGGAGGATCGGCCAGATGATGTTCTCGCACGAACCGGGGCGCATGGTCGAGCGGTAGGCGAGGGTCAGCGGGGCCTTGCGGTCGGGCTTCACTGCGGCGGCGATCGCGCGGGTGACCTGCGCGATGTAGCTCATGTTGTGCGCGCCATCGACACCGCTCGGCGTGCCGACGCAGACGATGGCGATGTCGGCATCGTCGAGTTCGTTCGCGAGTTTCGTGGTCGCCGCGACCCGGCCATCGGCATGGGCGGCGGCGAGCAGATCGTCGAGCCCGGGTTCGTAGACCGGCGCGCGGCCTTCATTGAGGGCGGCGACCTTGGCCTCGCTGACGTCGACCCCGATGATCGTGTGGCCCTGGCTGGCGATGCAGCCCGCCGCAGTCGAGCCGACGTAACCCAGTCCGAAAATGGCAACTTTCACGATCAATCCCCCAAAAGGTGCGACCCTCCGGACACGGCATCGGGTAGCAAGTGCCTCGGCGTGTTGCAATGCACAAGAGCGTCGCCGCGGCGCCCTTGGACGGTCGCGTCAGGCGAGGTGTTTCGCCGTTTCGGTCAGCACCCGCTCGGCCCATTCGGGGCGGCAGATGAGCAGGTCGGGCATGTAGGTGTCAGCCTGATTGTAGACGAGCGGGCTGCCGTCGATTCGCGAACAATGGAGCCCGTGCGCGGCGGCGACTGCGGCCGGCGCGCAGCTGTCCCATTCGTACTGGCCGCCCGAATGGAGATAGACCTCGGCATGGCCCAGAACCACAGCCATCGCCTTGGCGCCGGCGCTGCCCATCGGCACCAGCTCGCCCCCGAGCGCGGCGGCAACCGCCTGCGCCTCGGCAGCAGGCCGCGTGCGGCTGACGAGGAAGCGCGGGCGTTCCGCCATTGCAGCCAGCGCCTGCGGCTGGTCGGTCCGCAGCACCATGCCGCCATCGAGGCCCGGCAGCGCGACCGCACCAATGGTAGCGACGCCGTCTATGGCGAGCGCGACATGCACCGCCCAGTCGGCGCGCGCCTCGCCATATTCGCGCGTGCCATCGACCGGATCGACGATCCACACGCGGCTCTTGTCGAGGCGCGCGGGGTTGTCCTTCTCTTCCTCGGAAAGCAGGCCGTCATCGGGGCGAAGGTGCCGAAGCGCGTGACACAGGAACTGGTTGGCGGTGGCATCTCCCGCCTTGCCGAGCGCCTTTCCATCGAACACCCCGCTCCCCCGGACGTCCAGCAGCAGGCGCCCCGCCTCGGCGGCAAGACGGGCGGCGAGTTCGGCATCGGTCATCGCGGCGCTCACTTGAGGGGGAGGATCTGCTGGATGATGTAACGCGCCGCCTCTTCGGGCGTCATGTCCACCGTGTTAACGCGGATCTCCGGGCGTTCGGGCGCTTCGTAGGGGCTGTCGATCCCGGTGAAGTTCTTTAGCTCGCCGGCACGCGCCTTCTTATAGAGCCCCTTGACGTCACGTCTTTCGGCAACATCGAGCGGGGTGTCGACGAATATCTCGATGAACTCGCCTTCCGGCAGCATCTTGCGCACCATCTCGCGCTCGGCGCGGAACGGGCTGATGAAGGCGGTAAGCACGATCAGCCCGGCATCCACCATCAGCTTGGCGACCTCGCCCACGCGGCGAATGTTCTCGATCCGATCGGTCTCGGTGAAGCCTAGGTCACGGTTGAGCCCGTGGCGCACGTTGTCGCCATCCAGCAGGAAAGTGTGGCGGTTCATCAGGAACAGCTGCTTTTCGACCTCGTTGGCGATGGTCGACTTGCCGCTTCCCGACAGGCCGGTGAACCACAGCACCCGCGGGGTCTGGTTCTTCATTCCCGCGTGATCCTCACGGGTGATCGCGACCGGCTGCCAGTGGACATTGTCCGCGCGGCGCAGGCTGAAGTCGATCATCCCGGCGGCCACGGTGGCGTTGGAGAACTTGTCGATCAGGATGAACCCGCCAAGCTGGCGGTTGTCGGCATAGGGCTCGAAAACGATCGGGCGGTCAGTCGCGAATTCGGCGACACCGATGCCGTTGAGCGCCAGCGTCTTGGCCGCCAGATGCTCAAGGCTGTTGATGTCGATCTCGTATTCGGGCTGCTGGACGGTCGCGGTGACCATCTGCGTGCCGAGCTTGAGCCAGTAACCACGTCCGGGCTTCATCGCCTCCTCGTCCATCCACACCAGAGTGGCGCGGAACTGGTCGGACGCCTGCGGAGGATCGCCGGCCGCCGCGATCAGATCACCGCGGCTGCAATCGACCTCGTCGGTGAGGGTGAGGGTGACCGACTGGCCCGCGACCGCCTCATCGCGCTCGCCCTCGAAGGTCACGATCGATTTGACAGTGCTGGTCTTGCCCGACGGCACGATCCGCACCGGATCGCCCGGACGAATGGTGCCGCTGGCGATCTGCCCAGCAAAGCCGCGGAAGTCGAGATTGGGGCGGTTGACCCACTGCACCGGCAGCCGGAACGGCTGCTCTTGCGCAGCCGCCGCATCGACTTCTACGCTCTCTAGGTGCTCGATCAGTGCCGGGCCGTCATACCAGGGCGTGTTCGCCGAAGGCGCCTGCGTTATGTTGTCGCCCTTGAAGCCCGAGATGGGGATCGCGGTGAACTGTTCGATGCCGATGCTCTTGGCGAAGGTGCGATAGTCCGCAAGGATATGCTCGAAGGTCGATTGGTCGTAGCCGACGAGGTCCATCTTGTTCACCGCCAGCACGACGTGGCGGATGCCGAGCAGGTGGACGAGGTATGAGTGCCGCCGGGTCTGCTGGAGCACGCCCTTGCGCGCATCGATCAGGATCACCGCGAGGTCGGCGGTCGAGGCGCCGGTGACCATGTTGCGGGTGTATTGTTCATGCCCCGGCGTGTCGGCGACGATGAACTTGCGCTTTTCCGTCGTAAAGAAGCGGTAGGCGACGTCGATCGTGATCCCCTGCTCGCGCTCGGCGGCGAGGCCATCGACCAGCAGGGCGAAGTCGATCTCCTGCCCTTGTGTCCCGTGCTTGATGCTGTCGCTTTCGAGCGCGGCGAGCTGATCCTCGAAGATCATCTTGGAATCGTAGAGCAGCCGCCCGATCAGGGTCGACTTGCCATCATCCACGCTGCCGCAGGTAATGAAGCGCAGCAGGCTCTTGTGCTGGTGCGCATCGAGATAGGCGTCGATATCCTCGGCGATGAGGCTATCGGTCTGGAAGCTGGAGGGGGTGTCCATCAGAAGTAACCTTCCTGCTTCTTGTCTTCCATGCTCGCCGACTGGCCCTTGTCGATCGCGCGGCCCTGTCGTTCCGAGCCGGTGGCGAGCAGCATTTCCTGGATGATGTGGTTCATCTCGGTCGCGTCGCTCACCGTCGCGCCGGTCAGCGGGTAGCAGCCCAGCGTGCGGAAGCGGACCGAGCGGGTCACTGGCTCCTCGCCGGGTTCGAGCCGGAAGCGTTGGTCATCCACCACCAGGATCATCCCGTCACGCTCCACAGTGGGGCGCGGCTTGGAGAAATAGAGCGGCACGATGTCGATGTTCTCGAGCGCGATGTATTGCCAGATGTCGAGTTCGGTCCAGTTCGAGATCGGGAAGACGCGGATGCTTTCGCCCTTCGCCTTTTTCGCGTTGTAGAGGTTCCAGAGTTCCGGACGCTGCTGCTTGGGATCCCAGCGGTGGGCGGCGCTGCGGAAGCTGAAGATGCGCTCCTTGGCGCGCGCCTTCTCCTCGTCACGCCGCCCGCCGCCGAATGCTGCATCGAAACCGTGGGCGGTTAGCGCGCGCTTCAACGGATCGGTCAGCTGCGCCTGGCTGTAGAGCGCGCTTCCAGTGTCGAAGGGGTTGATCCCTTGCGCCTCGGCATCTTCGTTCTGGGCGATGATCAGCTTCAGGCCATATTCGCGTACGGTCTTGTCGCGGTGCGCGAGCAGGTCGGAAAAGTCCCACCCGCTTGCCACGTGCAGCATCGGGAAAGGCGGCGGGGCCGGATAGAAGGCCTTGCGCGCGAGGTGCAGCATGACTGAGCTGTCCTTGCCGACGGAATAAAGCATCACCGGGTTTTCTGCCTCGGCAACGACTTCGCGGAAAATGTGGATGCTCTCGGCTTCGAGCCGCTCAAGATGGGTCAGACTTCGCATGGCGGGGGGTGCTACACGCTGCACTGCACAAGACAAGCAAATTCCCGTAAGTGCAGCTATGGTAAAACTTCGCCCCTGCACCGGATGTCCGGCGCAGGGGCAGGCGGTATCAGAACTTGATTTCGGGCAGCCGCGCCGGATCGGTGATGTGCTTCTGGCGCGTGTATTGCGCCAGCAGGTGCATCAGCGACTGGTGCAGGTCTTCGATGATGCCGTAATTGTCGGCCTCGACGTGCAGGCTGATATCGGCCAATTCGCGCGACTTGCCCCCCGAAAAGCCCGTCATGGCGATCGAGGTCACGCCGTTTTCCTTCGCCCATTCGAGCGCGGTGACGATGTTGGGCGATCCGCCCGAGGAACTGATCACGATCAGCAGATCGCCGGGATGGGCGAGCGATTCCAGCTGGAAGCGGAAAATCTGATCATAGCCGATATCATTGCCGATCGCAGTGATGATCTCGATGTTCGAGGACAGGCTGACGACCTGCGGCTTGAGCGTCGAATCCGTGCGGATACCCTTCACGCAATCGCACACGAGGTGGTTGGAGATCGCTGCCGATCCGCCGTTGCCGCAGCAGTAGATGCGCTTGCCGGCCGCCGCGGTCTCGGCGATCAGGCGCGCGGCGCGCTCCACGGCGTCGCGGTCGATGGTCTTGCTGGCTGCGGCAAGGCGGGTGAAGTATTCGTCGGCATAGGTGCCGGCCTGATCGATCTGCTGCGAGGGGAAATTGTCCATGTGCGGGGCTCCTTAGGCCTGATGGCCGGTGTGGCTGGAAGGCTGGTAGAAAACGATGCTGGTGCCGTTCTTGTCGAAGCGGAAAGGCACTTCACGCAAATCCCCGAGCGCCTTGCGCAGATCGCTCTGGCGATCCTGGGGGACGGAGAAGACCATGAACCCGCCGCCGCCCGCGCCGAGCAGCTTGCCACCGGTCGCGCCGTTGGCCATCGCGGTCCGGTAGACTTCGTCGATCATGGCGTTGGAGATGCCGCCGGTCAGCTGGCGCTTGAGCTCCCAGTTTTCGTGCAGGATCTCGCCCACCGACTGCGCGTGGCCTTTCGCCAGCTCGTCGCGCAGGGTGTAGACGAGGCCGACCATCTGGCGCAGCGCCTGCTTCTTGTCGAGGCTCGCCCCGACATCGCGCGCCTGCTGTTCGAGGATCTTCGATGCCGAGCGGTCGCCGCCGATGTAGAACATCACCATGTCCGCCTCGACCTGCTGGATCGTGCCCGGCGGGGCGACGATCGGGGCGAGGGTGACGCTGTCATCGGGGTGGAACTCGATCACGTTGAGCCCGCCCGCGGCGGCGGCATACTGGTCCTGCTTGCCGATCGGCTCGCCGCACATGTCGAGCTCGACCTCGCAGGCCTCGCGGCCCAGATCGAGCTTGGACTTGTAGGCGCCCCGGAAGGCGTAGAGCGCATGCAGCAGCCCGACCGTGAACGAGCTCGACGAACCCATGCCGCTCCCGCGCGAGGGGATGTCGGCGATCGAGGTGATCTCGACGCCCGACGTGATGCCGGTCTTCTCCAGCCCCGCCTTGACCAGCGCATGCTCGATCTCGCGCGCATGGCCGACGATCTCGGTGCGCGAATAGGAAAGGCGGATGCCTTCCTCGAACCGCTGGTTGACGGTGACGTAGACGAATTTGTCGATCGAGGTGCTGAGCACCGCGCCGCCCTCTTCGCGGTAATAGGAAGGCAGATCGCTGCCCCCGCCCACGAAGCTCAGGCGCAGGGGCGTTTTGCTGATGATCATAGATACTCCACATTGGCAGCCCCTTGGAGGACTGTCCCGACCGGAAGGCAGGCCAACAAGCCCGCCCGTTTATGCGACCCGATCAAGTATCAATGCGACAGCTTCGCGAAGGCTGGGCGCAACGAAGGTGGGCTGCGCGTCATATTTGCCGTCGCGCCCGCCGAAGCCAGTTTCAACCAGCACCGAACTCATCCCGCAGCGCCGGGCAAGCTCGATGTCGGTGGTCATATCGCCGATGTACCATGATGCGGCAACGTCGATGTTGAGATCGGCCGCAGCCTTGTCGATCATCCCGCGCGCCGGCTTGCGGCAATCGCAGACGATCTTGAGCTCCGCGCGCTCGCCCGCAAAGCCCTTGTCGGGGTGGTGCGGGCAGAAATAGAGCGCATCGACATAGGCCCCTTGCGCGCCGAGTAGCGTGTCGAGCCGGTTGTGAACCTGCTGCAACTCGGCCTCGGTCGCCTCGCCGCGCGCAACGACCGGCTGGTTGGTGATGATCACCGTGCGGAAATGGGTGCGGTTCAGCAGCCGCAGCGCCTCGGCCGCGCCCTCGATCAGCACCACCTGATCAGGGTGCGCAATATAGCTTCGTTCCTCGTTGATCACGCCGTCCCGGTCGATGAACACCGCGGGCGACGGCGTGCGCAGCGACAGCGCCGCGACCCGGCCCGTGCGCAGGTCCTTGCCGGTCTTCTCCAGCCTTTCGGGGGTGCCGGCGTCCTTGATGTATTCGGGGCTGCGATAGCCCAGCAGGCGCATGCCCTGATCCAGCATCCGCGCGAACACATGCTTGCCGAAATCGGGTTTCTCGGGAAGCGTCTCGGTCTGATCGAGCGCGGCGAGCGCGCGCTTCTCGAGGATGTAGAGCCCGGCGTTGACAAGATTGGGCAAGTCCTTGCCCGGGGCATGCGGATAGCCGTGGATGGCGAGCACCGTGCCAGCCGCATCGACCTCGACGATGTCCGAATCCGCCGGGTGATCATTGGGGTGGACTAGCAGCGTCGCATCCGGACGGGCGGCCTCATGCGCGCGGGCCATGGTCGGCAGATCGACGTCGAGAACCGTGTCGCCGTAAAGCACGAAGAAGCTCTCGGCGAGGTGCGGCAGGGCATCGAGCACCGCGCCCGCGGTGCCGCGCGCGCGCTCTTCCTCGATGCAGGTGACGGCCAGGCCCCAGCGCGAGCCGTCACCGCAGAAGTCGCGGATCGCCTCGGCGCGGTAGCTGCACAGCACGACCACGTCGGTGACGCCGCTCAGCGAGAGCAGTTCAAGCTGGCGCTCGAGCAGGGGCTTGCCGTCGGCCGGCGCCAGCGGCTTGGGCAGATCCCCCGTTATCGCCTTGAGCCGAGTCCCCATTCCCCCCGCAAGGATGACCGCCTGCCGCACTAAAGCCCCCGTTCCTGACAACATTCCGCAACCGCCCGTAGCATCGCATCATGCGATGACAGTTTCGGGCTCCAGCCCAGATCGGCAAGCTTTTGCGTCGAATAGGCAAAGCGAGGGACGTCGCCAACCCAGCCACGATCCCCGCCCGTATAGGCGATGCGCGCAAGGCCGCCAGCCCGCTCGATCACGGCAGCGGCGATGTCGGCCACGCTGACCCCGCTGTCTTCGGGGCCGATATTGTAGAGGTGGCGGCCCGGCGTTTCCGCCGTTGCGTCGACGATGAACAGCATCGCCTCGATCAGTTCGGCGACATGCAGATAGGGCTTCTGCTGCGTGCCGTTGCCGAGCACGGTGAGCACCTCGCGGTCGGCGAGCAGCTTGCCGCAGAAGTCGTAGATTACGCCATGGGTAGCGCGCGCGCCGATCACGTTGGGAAAGCGCATGATCCAGGCGGCATCGATAAAGGTCTCCGCCGCGGCGCTGATCGCCGCTTCGGCGGCCAGCTTCATCGCTCCGTAGTTCGATATCGGCAGCAGCGGCCCGGTGGTCTCGACAAGGGTCTCGTCAAGTTCGCCATAGACCGCCGAGGTGGAGGCGAAGACGAACCGGCGCGCGTGGCAAGCCCTTGCCAGTGCCAGCGCGGTGCGGGTGGTCTGGAAGGTGTCGCGAAAGTCTATGCCGTCGTCATCGACGCCTGCGGCAATGTCGGAATTGGCGGCCATGTGCCAGACCATGTCGAACGGGCCAAGGGCGGGGAGCGCCGCGGGGAGAGCCTCCGGATCGCCAAGCTCGGCTTCGATGAAGGTGAAGCCTTCGTTCGCAAGTGCAGCAGAGAGATTCGCGCGCCGCCCGCGCACCAGGTTGTCGGTGCCGACTACGTTTGCTCCGCGCGCCAGGAGAGCATCGACCAGATGGCTCCCGATAAACCCGGCAGAGCCCGTTACCAGCATTTTCATGGTCAACTCTTTGGGGCTTTTTTTGCGGTGCAGCACGGCCTATAGGTCAATCACCAAGGGGGAACAAGGGGGTTGGTCGACCCTCCCCGCAGGCCTCATGTCGGGCATTCGCGCCAGCGCGCGGGGGCCGGAATTTCCGCCGCGAAAGGCTCGGATGAAGACGATCGTTCACATCAGCTGCGACTTCCCCGATCCGATCGTGTCGGCCAAGACTCAAGGGGTGATCAGCTTCGTCGACAGCACGGCGGGCTTCCGCCACGTCGTCTATTCGCTGAACCGCGCGAACTGGCGCACCAACCTCGTCGCACTCGATTTCGCGCCCGATCGCACGGCTATCGCCTATGGCGCGCCGCCCAAGGGGCTGATGCTCGAGACGCGGCTTGCGCCGGTCGCCGACTACATCCGCGCCGATCTGGCGAAGAAGGGGATCGCGCCCGATCTGTTTCACGCT
This sequence comes from Erythrobacter sp., assembly GCF_023653175.1. Lineage (GTDB taxonomy): Bacteria > Pseudomonadota > Alphaproteobacteria > Sphingomonadales > Sphingomonadaceae > Erythrobacter. The sequence goes on from NZ_JAMNXL010000083.1 coordinate 15,296, forward strand.
CACAAGTTGACGGTCGAGGGTCTGCTGGCGCATCGCCTCTCGGGCGAGTTCGGCGTGCCCTATATCGCCAATATCTGGGGCGATACCGACATCAAGTTCA
>NZ_JAMNXL010000084.1 GCF_023653175.1 Erythrobacter sp.
CGCTCGTCAAACCGCCGGTAGCTGCCGACCTGCTCGCCCTGAAAGAACACCGGCACCTCGACCCCGTTCAAGGCGCGTTCGAGCGCGGTGTGGGCGAGCACATCATAGGAATGGTGGAACGCCACCTCCCACGCCAGATCGAAGGGCTGCCCCTTGAGCCGCGAGCGCAGCCGATAGGCCGACTGCCGCGACCGCCCCACCGACTTCGCGGCGTCGGAGACGGAATGCGTCGCCGAGAGCGCCCGCAGAAACGCGGCCTGCGTGTCGAGCGGCCAGCTGTCGTGGCGGGTGGTCTTGTCGGGAGGCTCGGTGCGCGGGCCGGAGGCGGGAACGGCGCGGAGCCTTGCGGGGCTGGCAGCGCGGGGCGAGCGGGGGGTTTGGGCGCGAGTCATCTGAGGAGGATGACTCAGGGTGGGGGCTGTAGGAAAGGGCTAACAGCCGCGCCCCTCACCCGGCGCTATACCGCCAAAGGGAAGGATTCCTTATTCCAGACAGCGGCGCGAGCCAATTCGGAGCAGATTACTGGATCGTACCATTCTTTACGGGCACGTTGCCAACCGAAACGGTGCGCTGCTCGCCGTTAGGATCGGTTTCAATCACCCAAAGGCTCAAGGCAAGGTCGGCAGCATTGGCTTGGGCAAGCGTTGCGGCTTCAGGCGCGTCGACGAATTTCCGAAACCGGAAATTCACCCTGAGTGGGCTGTCTCCGGGAGAGACGGTCGAAAACGGGGTGTCCTGATTGTTGATGCAGGAGACCCCATCAAATCCGCAGAAGCTCAACCCAGAATAATCACTGCGTTTCCCGTCATTCAGCGTCATGGCTGTGCCGTTGTTGTAGGTGAGAGTTATCGCCTTTTTCAGCATAGCCACTTGGATCGGTTGTGTACTGCGGGTTTTCAGCACGAGCGAAGCGGTGCCCGTAAGTCCGCGCCCTCCGCGATCATCTGGTTGACCATCAAACAGCAGGGTCACGTTTTCAACGCTGACCACGAGGGGGCCTGCGCAGACCGCCGGAGCTGGTGCATCACAGGGCGGCGGGGGCGCGCTGGCCACGGTCGCGGTGGGTTCTGGGGCGGGGGTCGTGGGCATGGCAGGGGAACCGATTTCGGTTTCGCCCACCGTTTCGTTCTCAGTCTGCGTGCAACCGGCTAGCGACAAGGCCAGCGCGGCGGCGGCTATTCTGGCACTTTTCATGAACACCTCACATCTCGATATTTGACGGATTCAGCGATTGCTGGAGCGACAGCGGTGGAAACGATGTGCGCAGCGGCGCCGGCCATGCTGCTGTCATATGCAACCGGCACATCATTGCAGCGCTCAACGACGCTTCCTCGGCGGATGGTCCAGGAAAACGTGAACTGTGATCTGCGGGGAACGGGGTTGGAGAAGCCTGACACCACGCCTTCGATCTGGTACCCGGATGCGGCCGAGCCGACAGGACCGAGGGCGCCCTTCAATCCCTGCATTAAGGCCGCAGCGGGCACCGCATCGGTTGACAGGCTCGGTTTGACCGAGATTGCGATTCCCGGCACTGGTTGAGGCGGATCGACCGTCGTAGTCCCGGCGCCGTCGTAATCACCGCCATCGCCGGTTCCACTGGCCCCGCTTTGCTTGCACCAACTTAAACCGGTCGAGGTACAGACGGCCAAAAGCTCGCCTTTGGCGACTGCATATGTGCCCGCGAGCCCAGACAAGATGGTCACGATTGCGACCACCACGCCGAGCTTGCCCCCCTGATTGCCGCCGGGTCCCCCTTCTGAACTCATGCTTGCCCCCGCCATGCACGTTCAATAGGACGATGTTAGCGCGCCTTTCTCCGAATGGAATGCAAATTATTGCCTCGCAGGCATTGAAGCTGCCGGAGGAGCCAGCGCTTCGGATCATCCCCACCTGCCCCTCCACCATGCTGCGCATGGTCCCCCTCCCCTGCAGGGGAGCACCGCTTGCCATTTACGCCGCGCGTCCCATTCGGCTACGCTCGCGTCATGTCATCCCTCACCATTCTGATCGACGCCGATGCCTGTCCGGTGAAGGACGAGATCTATCGCGTCGCGGAGCGCTATCGCGCCGAGGTCCGCGTGGTCAGCAATGCCCCGTTCCGCATCCCCGACAGCCCGCGGGTGAAGCGGGTGGTGGTCTCGGACAGCTTCGATGCGGCGGATGACTGGATCGCCGATGCCGCGGATGCTCTGCCCAAGGGCAAGTGCGTGGTCGTCACCGGCGACATCCTGCTCGCCGAGCGGTGCCTGAAAGCGGGCGCGCGGGTGCTCAGGCACAATGGCGAGGAATTCACCCCCGCCAGCATCGGCGGCGCGATCGCCACCCGCGCTATCATGGCCGACCTGCGCGCCGGGATGGACGGGGTCGGGGGCGGGCCTGCGCCGTTCAGCAAGGCGGACCGCTCGCGGTTCCTGCAGGCGCTCGACCGGGTCATGGTGGGGATGGGGCGCCAGGCGCTCGGCCCGCGTCCGCATTGACACCTCCCCCTATCAGGCCCACCTCGGGTGCTCGGGCATCTCGCCCCTGATCGGAAAACCTCATGGCCAAGGGCCAACAGAAGAAGAGCCGCGAAGCGCGCAAGCCCAAGGCGGACAAGGGACCCAAGCAGAACGCCAGCCAGCCCAGCACCAAGCCCGGCGGGATCAAGGGGCTGGAGCACATGAAGAACGGCTGAGGGCGGCAAGGCGCGGGGCGGCGATGTGGGCGCAATGAAGTCGCGCCCGCGCCCGGCTATCAGCAGTGCCGGTTATCCCAATACTCGATGCAGTCCACCTCATCGCCCCAAGCCACCATCGCGATCCAGCCGACCTGGCGCCCGAAAAAGCCGTCGAACTCGTATTCGGCCCAATAGCGCGTGTGGCCATCGGCCAATTGCCGCGACTGGAGCGGACCGAGCGAATCATAAACATAGCGGTTCGCCAACCAGCGCTGACTGTCGGAATTGATCCGGTCGTAGAGCACGCCCCAGGGATTGAACTGGGGCGCTGTCGCCGGCTTGCGCGGGGCCGGCGCAGGGACGGGCGATCGCGCAACGGGTGGCGCAGCTTGAACGAGAGGAGGGGGTGTGACCCCGGCGCAGGCATGCAGCCGGGCCAGCGCAGCGCCTGACCCGCGCAGCGAAAAGCCCGCGAAATGCTTCCCATTCACCAGCACGTTCATGAAGGAGGCAGAATGGAGCGCCTCATCGAACCGGCTGTTTTGAATGCCGGTAAAGTCGGCGATGAAAACCGTGACCCCGTTCTCGCTCAGCTTGGCGCCATTGACCTTGAACTGTTCCAATCCGGCGCTTGCATTGGAGAAATTGATTGTCAGCGGGGTCTGGTCGGGGTGCTGCTCCAGCAGGGTTGAATACACCACGAGCCAAACATTTGCCGAGCCCTTGAGCTGGGTCAAACGTGCCTTGGCATAGACCACGTCGGCAACAAAAATCGAACAGGTCGAAGGTTGTTCGCTCAACTCCCACTGGTCTTGCGCCGCAACGGGCCTCGCGAAGCCAGCCATGAGAATTGCAAACAGACAGGCAAGCAAACGGCCATGTCCACGCTGAGAAACCCGTTTCACCATCGCGTTTCGCCGATCCCTGTTCAGCCATACGGCCTGCCATCGGTGAGATACCGCGCAAATCCGCGAGCGCAGGAGCGGGTTCGGTGAGTCCGGCAAGCCGCCTTTTTATTCCTGCCAAATGCTCCAGGATCAAGACGGTTTGCAGTGCGGCTTTCAGGGTCGCGCTTGCAGACCTGACGTGCGCCGCCGCTTTCGGCGCACGTCAGGCGGCCGGAACCGGCCATCGCCTCAACGCAGGCGATCTGCGCTGGTCAATCGTGCTCGCGATCCCCCGCGCCCACGTAGAGCTGGTTGCCGACCTCGCGGAACTTGGCGCTCATCTCGGCCATGCCCTTTTCCGCTTCCTCCTCCGTGGCAGCGATGAAGGTTTCGGTGGCGGCGTTCTGCTTGGCGGCGAAATCGCGCACTTCCTGCGTGATCTTCATCGAGCAGAATTTCGGCCCGCACATCGAGCAGAAGTGGGCCGACTTCGCGCCTTCGGCCGGGAGCGTCTGGTCGTGGTATTGCTCGGCGGTTTCGGGGTCGAGGCTGAGATTGAACTGGTCGCGCCAGCGGAACTCGAAGCGGGCCTTGGAGAGCGCATCGTCGCGCACCTGCGCGGCCGGGTGGCCCTTGGCGAGGTCCGCCGCATGGGCCGCCAGCTTGTAGGTGACCACGCCGACCTTCACATCGTCGCGGTCGGGCAGACCCAGGTGCTCCTTGGGCGTGACGTAGCAGAGCATCGCGGTGCCATACCACCCGATCTGCGCCGCGCCGATGCCGCTGGTGATGTGGTCGTAGCCCGGCGCGATGTCGGTGACGAGCGGGCCCAACGTGTAGAACGGCGCCTCGCCGCAGGCCTCGAGCTGCTTTTCCATGTTCTGCTTGATCTTGTGCATCGGTACGTGGCCGGGGCCTTCGATCATCACCTGCACGTCCTGCGCCCAGGCGCGCTTGGTGAGTTCGCCCAGCGTGTAGAGCTCGGCGAATTGCGCTTCGTCGTTCGCATCGCGGATCGAGCCGGGGCGCAGGCCGTCGCCGAGGCTGTAGGCGATGTCATAGGCCTTCATGATTTCGGTGATCTCGTCGAAGTGCTCGTAGAGGAAGCTCTCCTTGTGGTGGGCGAGGCACCACTTGGCCATGATCGAGCCGCCGCGGCTGACGATCCCGGTGACGCGCTTGGCGGTGAGCGGGATGTAGGGCAGGCGCACGCCGGCGTGGATGGTGAAATAGTCGACGCCCTGCTCGGCCTGCTCGATCAGCGTGTCGCGGAAGATTTCCCACGTCAGCTCCTCGGCGATGCCGCCGACCTTTTCGAGCGCCTGATAGATCGGCACGGTGCCGACCGGGACGGCCGAATTGCGGATGATCCATTCGCGAGTGTCGTGGATGTTGCGGCCCGTGGAGAGGTCCATGATCGTGTCCGCGCCCCAGCGGGTCGCCCAGACCATCTTGTCGACTTCCTGCGCCACGTTCGAGGCTACGGCGGAGTTGCCGATATTGGCGTTGATCTTGACGAGGAAGTTGCGCCCGATCGCCATCGGCTCGCTTTCGGGGTGGTTGATGTTGTTGGGGATGATCGCCCGGCCCCGGGCCACTTCGCTGCGGACGAATTCGGGGGTGATCACATCGGGGATCTCGGCGCCCCAGCTTTCGCCGTCGCGGATCAGATCGGCAGCGATTTCGCGCCCGAGGTTCTCGCGCTCGGCGACATATTCCATCTCGGGGGTGATGATGCCGCGGCGGGCATAGTGCATCTGGCTGACATTCATCCCGGCCTTGGCGCGCAAGGGGCGCTTCACCGCATTGGGGAACTGCGGAACGCCGCCCGAGCGGTCGGGGCCGAGCTGGCCGTTATCCTCCGGCTTCACCTCGCGCCCATCATAAGCCTCGACATCGCCGCGCGCCATGATCCAGTCGCGGCGCAGCTGCGGGAGCCCTGCGTTGATGTCGATCGTGGCATTAGGGTCGGTATAGGGGCCCGATGTGTCGTAGACGCGCACGCTCGGCTCGCCGCCCTCAAGATCAATCTCGCGCATGGCGACGCGGATGCCGCTGCCGGTGCGCGCACCGACATGGACCTTGCGGCTGCCGCGAATGGGGCCGGTGGTGACGCCGATTTCGACGGGGCTGTTGATGTCGGCCATGATGCTCTCTCTCCTCATGGCGGAAAGCGAGCGGGGATTTGGCGCGACGACCAGCCCACTCCCTCCGCCGATGCTAATCGGTTCAGGTTCGACGGGTCGTGGGGTGCTTACACCCACCTCTCAGCGCGAGCGCGCTCCCCGGGGATGGAGCGGGATTAGAGGGTTTGCAGCGGAGTGTCGAGAGGGGCGCGGCAAGGCGCCCGCCCGATCAGTCGTCTTTGGCCGCCGCAAACAGGCTCACAGCCAGCAGCAGCGTCGCGAGCACGCCCGATCCGCCGGCGAGGGGGATCTTGCCGAAGATGTCGCCGCCGCCTGCGATGGTCGCCCCGTTGGCGAGCATCGCGATGCCGCCTGCCAGCACCGCCGCTCCGCCGAGGACCTTGCTTCCCGCCGCCATCCGCGACAGGCCCACCAGCAGCGCGGCGAAGCCCAGCAGCAGCTTGGCGGCGTTGTAGATGACAAAGGCAAAGGCGACGATCGCGCCTGCCGCCGGGGCCAGCGCCGGATCGGCCTTGGCGGCGTCGGAGAACGGGAAGAACAGCGTCAGGCCGATGCCGACCTGGAGGAAGTTCAGCACCGCGGCAAAGGCAATCGCGGCAAAGGCCAGCGTCAGCCGCTCGGTGCGCACCATCGCCGCTCCGGCGAGTGCGGCCAGCAGCGGGAACAGCAGGCCTTCCGTGCCCCACAAGAGCTGGCGCGGCACGTCCAGCTTGGCGACATAGAGCGCGGTGTAGACGCTTTGGGTGATGCAGGCGAGGATCAGCAGGGCGGCGATCGCACGGACGGTGCTCTGGTGGGTGATCGGCATGAGAGGTGGCCCCTTGGAAGCGTGATGGCAGTTGCGGCCGGTTCGCTGCCGCGCGGGGTCAGGTTACAGGCGCGGCGGCGGGCTTCCTTTCGGATTGTCCGCGCCGCCCGGCCAGCCGCAGGACCCAGCGGTTGGCGGGCTTCTCGAAGTACGAATAGGACAGCCAGCCGGCGGTGCAACAGACGGCGAGATAGGCGGCCAGCATCTCCGGCTGCCGCCACACCTCGGCACCGATCCCGAGCCGCTCGAAAACGAGCAGCGCGGCGATCTGCAGCGGCACGTTCCAAAGGTAGATGCCGTAAGTGCTGTCGCCGATGAAGCGCACGCGCTGCAATGCCGCTCCGAACGGCCCGAGGTCGATCAGCGCCGCGCCTCCGACCAGCAGAATCGCGAAAGGCAGGAAGAAGTTGGCGATCCGGAAGTCGCCGGCAACAATCGGCATCAGCAGGCACACCGTGGCCATGAGCGCCACGATCAGCCCCAGATCGCGGACCGGCCGGGCGTGGTGGACGGCAACATGGTAGAGCGCGCTGCCGATGAAGAAATACTGCGCGCACTGCCAGATGAAGTGCGAGCCCACCTCCAGCCGCAGCATCATCCCGGCGGCCACGATAATGACCAGCGGCCCGGCCAGCCCCCGGCTCAGCAGGGGCTTGGCGACCAGCCAGAACACGAGGTAGATCAGCATCTCGACCGACACCGACCAGATCGGGGCATTGAACGACTTGCCCTGCTCGATCCCCCAGGACGAGGCGAAAAACAGGTTGAGGACGAAGTGCCAGGCATCGTTGTTGCCGACGATCAGCGAGGTGCCCAGCTGGCTGACGGCGACCAGTTGGAGGCCCGCGACCAGCAGCAGCGTCAGCAGATGCAGCGGGTAGAGCCGCGCGATGCGGCGGATCAGGAACTCTCCGCCCGGCGTCGCCCTGCCCGCATAGACCTTGGCGAAGACCAGCCCCGAGATCATCCAGAACACCTGCACCGCCCAGTTGCCGTAGACGTAGAACGGCCACAGCCAGTCATAGAGCGGCAGGACCCCCGCCATGGCGCTGGCGTCGATATCGGATGTGCCCGGCGGGTACTGCATCTGCCGGTAGTGATTGAGCAGGACGGCCACAGCCGCAAAGCCGCGCAGCACGTCGACCGCGTGGAAATGGTCCGGAGAGCGGCGCGCGGCCGGGGGCGAGGTGGCGGGCATGGCCCTGACATAGCGCCCAAGGGTTAAAGCCTAGTCGATCACGCCTATTCGATGACCCGCCCGCGGACCATCACGAAGTCGACCTTCTCGAGCACGCTCACGTCCTTCAGCGGATTGCCCTCAACGGCGATGATGTCGGCCGAGAAGCCCGGGGCGAGCTTGCCGATCTGGCTCTCCATCCCCAGCACCTTGGCGGCGACCGTGGTGGCGCTGGCGAGCACCTCGCGGTCGGACATGCCCTGCTTCTTCATCAGCGCCAGTTCCTCGGCGTTGCGGCCGTGCTGGTAGACGCCCGCATCGGTGCCGAAAGCGACGGTGACGCCATATTGGCGCGCGCGGCTCACCAGCGAAGCCATCAGCGGCTGGACCGCGCGGATCTTGTTCTCGACCACCGGGGTGTAGACCCCCTTGCCGAGGCCTTCCGAGACGCCCTCCAGCGCCATCAGCGTCGGCACCAGCACCACGCCGCGCTCGCGCATGGCCTTTGCGGCGGCCTCGTCGAGATAGGTGCCGTGCTCGATGGTGTCGATCCCGGCCTCGGCCGCCTGCTGGATGCCGCGCGCGCCGTGGGCGTGGGCCATGACCTTGAGGCCCAGCGAGTGCGCGGTGTCGGCAATCGCCTTCATTTCCTCAGGCGTGAAATGCGCCTCGAGCCCGCGGCCCTGCTGGCTGAGCACGCCGCCGGTCGCGGTGATCTTGATGATGTCCGCGCCGTTCTGGCTGGCGAGGCGCACCTTGGCCGCGCACTCGGTCGCGCCGGTGCAGTTGTAGCCGGTGTCGAGCAGTTCGTTGACCTCGGGGCGGAAGCCGTTGGTGTCGGCGTGCCCGCCGATGATCGCGAGCGCGGGGCCGGCGGCGATGATGCGCGGGCCTGCAATCAGGCCCTCGGCGGTGCCGCGGCGCAGCGAGAAGGCGGTCTCCTGCCCGCTCCCCGCCTCGCGCACGGTGGTAAAGCCGGCGAGCGCCGTGATCCGCGCGTTCTTGGCGCCGACGACCACGCCCCATTCCTCGGGCTCGACGGCCTCCTTCCAGAAATCGCCGCCCGGATCGCCGGTGAGGTGGGTGTGGAGATCGATCAGGCCGGGCAGGACGGTATGGCTCTTGAGGTCGATCTCGCGGTCGGCCTTTGCCGTGTGACCGGGGGTGATGCTGAGGATCTTGCCATCCTCGACGATGATCGTCGCCGGGCCAGTGGGCTCGCCCGATGCATCGGCGATGACGCTCCCGGCGCGGATCGCGACGGTTTCGGCGGCGAGCGGGCTAGCGGCGAGCGCGGCCAGCGCGGCGCCTGCGCAAAGCGCCTTGCGGAACGGGTGCATCATGTCTCTCCCCTCGTGTTGCAGCGGGGAGTGATGACGCGGGCGACCAGGCATGGCAAGCGCGGGGGTGAAAAATCGTGGATGATCAGTCCGGCGCTTGGGTTGGCAGGGCACCGGCGCTATGCCCGGCGGGTCAACCGATGCAGCAGGGGAATGCCGATGATCCGTCCGACCGCACGCTTTGTCATGGCCGCGCTCGCCGCCGCCGCTCTGCTGCTGCTGTCGGGAGCGCCCGCCACCGCGCAGAACCAGCCTGCCGATCCCCCCGTGCGCATCTCCCCCGCCCCGACCCCCGATCACCCCTCCTATGGCGACCTCATCGAAGCGATCGACGCATCGGTCAATTGGGACACGTTCTTCGACACCATGACGGCCGCAATCGCGCGCGAATATGCTCAGGTGCCCGAGATCGCGGCGCTGGAGAAGGAGAAGCCCGGGCTTATCGATGCGGCGGTGCGCGCCATGCGCCCGGTGTTCGAGAGCTTCCTGGCGAGGGTGGAGGACGACTACCGCCCGCGCAAGAGGGCGCTGCTGGCCCGGTACCTCACCCCGAGCGAAGCAGAAGATCTCACCGCGTTCTACCGTTCGCCCTTGGGCATGAAGATCGTGGACCACGCCTCGCGCAGCATGGCGACGGACGGCTTCCTCGAGGATCTCGACCAGGACATCACCTCGGGCAAGGACCTATCCGAGGTGCAAGTGACGAGTGAACAGGTCGCCAGCGATTTCGACAAGGCGGTGCGCTCGACGACGGGTGCGATGTCCGAGGAGGAGCTGGCCGAACTCGCCCGGCTAGCGGCGGAAAAGCCCGCGCTGCTCAAGCTCGCGACGATCCGAGGCGAAATGCTCGCGCTGCAGACACAGATGGCGAACGAAGAGCCCAATGCGGGCGAAATCGGCGCGATCGAGCAGGCGGCGATCACCGCGATCGAGGAACATATCGGCAAGTGATTGCGGAAGAGGGGCCACTTCAGAAGGTGAAGGCGACCCCCGCGCCGAGGATGAACTGGTTCGCATCGCCCCGGACCGAAGTGTAGGGCGTGTCGGCCCCGTCGCCGAGCAGGCGCGAATATCCGCCCACCCCGGTCAGCGACCAGCCGCCGTTCAGGGGATTGCGGTCGAGATCGTAGGCGAGGATCGCGGTAGTGCCGATGCGGTTCACTCCGCCATCGGCGCGGAACTGCGCAAGGCCCGAGGCGGCGCTCTGGGCGGGGGTGACGGTGAAATAGTAGTCGGCGAAGCGGTCGGTGACGATCTCCATGCTCGCCTGCGCCTGCAGGGTGAAGCCCTTGCCGACGAGCGCGCGGTAGCCGATCTGCGGCTCGATCACCCAGCCCTCATGCGCGCCGAGCACGTCGCGGCGGGCCTGCACGCCGATGCTGAGCTGGTCGAAGCTTTTGACCACATTGGGGATGGCGACCGCGACATTCGCGCCCACTTCCAGCGCGGCATCGAGCTTGCCGGCGCGCGCCACCACATCGTCGGCAATGCGGTTGTTGCGGTCATTGCGGAAGCGGAAGGCCGGGCCGAAGGCGAGACGCGCGCGCTTCCTCGGCGCAAGGCCCGGCTTGCCGGGGTTGAGGTCAAGCACCAGGCCCGGCCCGTTGGGCGCAATCCCCACCCCGCCCACGCGCCCCGCGATCAGCGGCAGCGGGAAGGCGATGTAATCGTCCGAGCCCGCATAGCTCGGCACCATCCCGACGCCGAGGCCGATGGTGGCCCAGGTATTGTCGAACACCGGCTTGGCTAGGGCGAAAGGCGGGCGGGCGGGAGGCGGCGGCGGAGGAGGGGCAGGCTCGGGCGCGGGTTCGGGTGGGGCCTGCTCGTCGGCGGCGGGGCCTTGCGCCTCTGCGCTCTCTGCGGCGAATGCGGGCGCAGCCGAGAGCGCGAGGGCAAGCATCAGCGGGGCAAGCGAGAGGCGGCTCTTCATGATGTTGCGATCCTTGAGAGGGCTTGACCGTCGAAACGCGGGCGCACTTTAATGTTTCCGATTAATGTTGCAACATCGCAATTCCGGGGCAATGTCGCCGCAATCCCGGGCCGATCCCTGCATTCGATTGCCCAATACCGCCGCCTCGCCTAGGGCATTGCGTGATGGTCGATTCAACTCCCGCTTCCCCCACGCCCGAGCGATCCGCGCATGACGTGATCATCGTCGGCGGCGGGCTTGCCGGCGGGTTGATCGCGCTGGCGCTCCACCGCCATGCCCCCGGCTGCCGCTTCGCGCTGGTCGAGGCCGGACGCACGCTGGGCGGCCACCACCGCTGGAGCTGGTTCGAGACCGACATTCCCGAACGCGAGCGTGCGCTGATGGCGGGCTTCGACCTCAAGGGCTGGGACGAAGGCTACGACATCACCTTCCCCGCTTACGGCCGCACCCTGCCCACCTCCTACCGCTCGCTCGCCAGCGCCGAATTCCACGCCAAGCTGGTCGCCGAGCTTCCGCCCGAGCGCGTGATGCTGGAAACAAAAGCCGCGAGCCTCGATGCAGGCGGCGTCACGCTGGCGGACGGCACGCGGCTGGGCGCCAAGCGCGTGATCGACTGCCGCCCGTTCAAGCCCTCGAAGCACCTCGCCGGGGGCTGGCAGGTGTTCCTCGGCCAGCACTTCAAGTGCGAGACGCCCCACGGCCTCACCCGCCCGGTGATCATGGATGCGAGCGTTGACCAGCTCGCCCCGCACGGCAATGGCGAGGCCTACCGCTTCGTCTATGTCCTGCCGCTCTCGGCAGACGAGGTGTTCATCGAGGACACCTACTACGCCGACCAGCCCAGGATGGACGCCGAGGTGCTGAAGGGCCGCGTTGCCGAATATGCCCATCGCAACGGCTGGAAGGGCGAGGTTATCGATCAGGAAGCAGGCATCCTGCCGGTGATCTCGGGCGGGGACTTTGCCGCGGCCAGCGCCGAGGTCGCGATCCCCGGGGTCGCGCTGGCGGGCGCGCGCGGGGGCTTCTCGCATCCGCTCACCAGCTACACCCTGCCCTTCGCAGTCGACAATGCGCTCGCCATCGCGAAGGTCATCGCGCGCCGCCCCGAACTCACCGGCGCCGAGCTTGCCATCTTCTGCGCGCGCCGCGCCAAGCGCCACTGGCGCGCGACCGCCTATTACCGGATGCTCAGCCGCATGCTGTTCGAGGCCGCCGAGCCCGGCAAGCGGGTGGTTGTGTTCGAACATTTCTACGCGCTGCAAGGCCGGCTGGTGGAGCGCTTCTACGCGGGCCGCTCGACCTGGCCCGATCGCCTGCGCATCCTCACGGGCAAGCCTCCCGTAGCTATCCCGCGCGCCATTCGTGCGCTGTTTTCTTCAGGCAAGCCACTCAATATGGAGACCCCGGCATGAACGCCGATGCGAAGCTCAACCTTTCGGGCGCGAAGGGGATCAACCCCGCGCTCGCGGCACGCTATGATGGCCGCACCGCCTGCGTGATCGGTGCAGGGTTCGGCGGGATGGCGCTCGCCGTCCGGCTGCAATCGGCCGGGATCGCGACCACCGTCATCGAAAGCCGCGACAAGCCGGGCGGGCGCGCCTATTTCTGGGAGAAGGACGGCTTCACCTTCGACGCTGGCCCGACCGTGATCACCGATCCGCCCTGCCTCAAGGAGCTGTGGGAACTCACCGGCCACGACATTTCGGAAGATGTCGAGCTGATGAAGGTCATGCCCTTCTACCGCCTCAACTGGCCGGACGGCACCAATTTCGACTATTCGAACGACGAGGCCAGCCTCAATTCGGAAATCGCCAAGCTCAACCCCGCGGACGTCGCGGGCTATGCGCGCTTCCTCGAATATTCCGAGCGCGTCTATCGTGAGGGCTATCTCAAGCTCGGCACCGTGCCGTTCCTCGATTTCAAGTCGATGCTCAAGGCCGCGCCCGCGCTGATCAAGGAACAGGCGTGGCGCTCGGTCTATTCGATGGTGTCGAGCTATATCGAACACCCCAAGCTGCGCGAGGCGTTCAGCTTCCACTCGCTGTTGGTCGGCGGCAACCCGATGAACACCTCGTCGATCTACGCGCTGATCCACAAGCTGGAGAAGGACGGCGGCGTGTGGTGGGCGCGCGGCGGCACCAACCGTCTGATCGCAGGGATGGTGCGCCATTTCGAGCGCTTGGGCGGCACGATGCGGGTCGGCGATCCGGTGGTGCAGGTGCATACCCTCGGCACCAAGGCGACCGAGGTCGAGACCAAGAGCGGCTTCCGCCAGCGCTTTGATGCCGTCGCCAGCAATGCCGACATCATGCATTCCTACAAGGACTTGATGTCGGGCAGCGCGCGCGGACCGCAGATGGCCAAGTCGCTGAACCGCAAGAGCTTCTCGCCCAGCCTCTTCGTGGTGCATTTCGGGCTCGAGGGCACTTGGCCCGGCATCCCGCACCACATGATTTTGTTCGCAAAGCGCTACAAGGGCCTGCTCGACGACATCTACAAGAACGGCGTGATCCCCGAGGATTTCGCGATCTACCTCCACCACCCGACCGTCACCGATCCGAGCATGGCGCCCGCGGGCAAGAGCACCTTCTATGCGCTGGTGCCGGTCAGCCACATGGGCAAGATGCCGATCGACTGGGACGAGGTTGGCCCGAAGCTGGAGAAGATGATCCTCGACGAGCTCGGCCGCCGCCTGATCCCCGACATCCATGACCGGATCATCACCAAGTTCAGCTACGCGCCCAAGGACTTCAAGGCCGACCTCAACGCCCACATGGGCAGCGCCTTCAGCCTCGAGCCGGTGCTGTGGCAGAGCGCCTGGCTGCGCGGCCACAACCGCGATGATGTGGTCGACAACTTCTACCTCGTCGGCGCGGGCACGCACCCGGGGGCGGGGATTCCGGGGGTTGTGGGCAGCGCGAAGGCGACCGCCGGGCTGATGCTGGAGGATCTGGCGAAGGTGGGTGCATGAGCCTGCTGCTTTTCCTGTTGGCAGGCTCTGCGGCGGACCTCGGCACCTCGCCGATGGTCGAAGATGGCCATTCCCACCGTTGGGAGCAGTTCGCATCCGACGAAGAAGGCACCGGCTGGATCGACCGCGCATGGCGCGGCGAGACCGAGCATCAGGGCGAACGGCTGAAGCTTGTGCTGGTGCGGGTCGACATAAGGAAGCCCGAGGCGGTGACGGGCGACCTCTTCCTCGCCGCCGATTGCGAGCGCAAGCTGCTTGGGATCAAGGATGGCTACCTTTTCGAAGGCGCTTACGGCAGCAATCGCAGGTTCCCAACGGTTCAACTGACGATGGATTTCGGAGATAACCCGCCGAGCGAAGATGATCTGAAGGTCATCGCATTCGCTTGCGACACGGAAGGTTCGGCAGGGTGAAACGCCTCGCGGTCTATTGCGGTTCGGCCTCGCCCGAGGATCCGCGCTACATCCAGCTTGCCTATGACGTCGGCGCGGAATTGGCCGCGCGCGGCATCGGGCTCGTCTATGGCGGCGGCAAGCTTGGCCTGATGGGGGCGGTCGCGCGCGGGGCCAAGGAAGGCGGCGGCGAGGTCATCGGGATCATTCCCGAAGCCCTCGTGCGCGCCGAGGTCGCCAATCACGATTGCGACGAGCTCGTCACCGTCGGCGGCATGCACGAGAGGAAGCAGCGCTTCACCGATCTGTCGGACGGCTTCGTCACCATCCCCGGCGGGGTGGGCACGATGGACGAGCTGTGGGAGGCGATCAGTTGGTCGCAGCTCGGTTATCACACCAAGCCCGTGGGCCTGCTCAACGCTTTCGGCTTCTACGACCACCTGCTCGCCTTCAACGCCAAGATGGCCGAGGTCGGCTTTGTCCGCCCGCAGCACCAGAACATCCTGATCGCTGGCGAGACCATCGGCGACCTGCTCGCGAAGATGGCGGCCTATCAGCCGCACACCCCGATCTTCCGCATGAAGGCCGAGGACCTGTAGGCGCACGCCATGGCGGTCGATCCTGCCACCCGCGCCGCGCTGGTCGAGCACGCCCGGCTGACGATCAAGCGCGGCTCGCAGAGCTTTTCGGCGGCCGCGCGGCTGTTCGACCGCGAGACCCGCGAACGCGCCTGGCTGCTCTACGCATGGTGCCGCCGGGCGGACGACATCGCCGACAATCAGGAGCTCGGCGGCGAGCTGGGCGACCAGAGCGACCTTGCGGACCGCCTCGCCCATATCCGCCGCCTGACCGCGCTCGCTTTCGCAGGCGAGCCGACCGGCGACCCCGCTTTCGACGCATTGAGCGTGGTCGCGGCGGAAGTCGGCCTCACCGAGCAGATGGCCGAGGACGTGATCGCGGGCTTCCAGCTTGACGCCGAAGATTGGCGCCCGCGCACCGAGGCC